>JADGQA010000014.1 GCA_017882185.1 Bacteroidota bacterium | reverse complement strand
CGATTCTTGTAATAGATTTGATCGATGACTTCGCCGTCGGACGAATAGATCTTCGAAGCAAGATCTGGTTTGGGATTCTCGAGATTTTCGAATGTCGGAAGTCCGGAAATAATGAACGAGCTGTACCACCACGTACCGGCGACGAAGACGATAGAACACAGCGAAATGATGAGTTTTCTTCGGCGGGCCCAGTCAATTTTCCTCTTGAGAATTTGCTTCCGATATTCCGGATCATTGAAATATCGTCTCATTTCCTCCGAACTGTAGTTCAATTTTGACATCCAGCTCCCTTATTTCCTCTTAATCCCTTGCCCCTTGCGAGATGAACACATTCAAACACGTTGTGGTTTCTGAAACTGATTCTGTCTTTGAGGATGACGGACAGGCTCTCCCCACTTCTTCAGCTGGATCTTGTTCCCATCGAAGACGGCGTAGGTATTCTCGTGAAGCCAATCACCAATATTGACGTAAACGCCACGATCGAGTTCCTTGAACAGCGATTGGTGATTGTGTCCCATGATGACGACGTCAAAGCCTTCGCGGATCTTCTTGCGCGCAAAATCAACCATATCGTTTCCCTCGAACGTCTTTTTCGAAGTGTACGCGCGGCTTTTCCGGGAAGACCAGTGTGCAATCCAGCTCGTGATGTCCGGATGGATCAGCGAAAAGAGAAAAATGTTGAACCTGTTTCGCAGGACACGCTTGAGTATCCTGTATCCTGTGTCATTCTTGAGGAGGCCATCGCCGTGGTGAAGGTAGAATCGCTTACCGCCGATCGTTCGCTCAATGGGATCGGTGTGGATCGTGACACCCAATTCATCTGTCAAATATCCTTTTAGCCAGAAGTCGTGATTGCCGGCGAGGTAGGTAATCTGGATTCCACGGAACCTCAGATCTGCAAGTTTGGCGAAGAGACGAAAGTAACCCTTGGGTACTACGGACTTGTATTCGAACCAATAGTCGAAGAGATCACCCAGGATGAACAGTTCGCCCGCGTCTTGTTTGACCATATCCAGAAAGCGAATAACGCGCTGTTCCCGTTTGCGATCATCGTCCTTTGAACCCAAACCAAGGTGAACATCGGAGAAAAAATATGTCTTACCAAGGGGGGGCGCAGGTCGTTTTTGAAACGACATTCATAAACTCCAAGAAATCCAACAGTTAGATAGCGAAAAAATGAAGGAAAATCAAGGAATGCCGTACATGCTACGTGTGCGGCTGCGAGAGTGGAAGAATGACGATGAATGTGCTTCCTTTTTTTTCACGACTCTTCACTTCAATCGAGCCGTGATGCGCTTCCGCAATCCATTTGGCAATCGAGAGCCCGAGTCCACTTCCAGGTACAATTCCATTATGCGCGCGAACGACCCGGTAGAAGCGTTCGAATATTTTCTCCTGGAATCTGCGAGGGATCCCTATACCTGTATCTTTCACGCTGATCACAGCAGAACCGTCTTCCCGTTCGAGAGCGAGCGAGATCCTGCCGCGAGGTGGAGTGTATTTTATAGCGTTGTCGATCAGGTTCAGGAACAATTGTTTCAGTCTTGTCGAATCGCCGTTTATTGAAACAGGTTCCAGGCGCGTCAGTTTTACGGCTATGTTTTTGGGTTTGGCCAGCATTTGTGCATCCTCAGCCAATTCTTCAATCATCGATCCGAGAGGTACAGGTTCGAAATTGAAGACGAGGCGTCCGGAGTCCGATTTCACAAGCGTCATGAGACTTTCGACAATAGAGGAGAGGCGAACGAGTTCATCGTGCGTGCTCCGGAGAAGATCTCTTGTCGCGGCCGACAGATGGGAGCTTCTCAGTGCGACTTCAATTTCACCACGCATGATGGTTAATGGAGTACGCAATTCGTGCGATGCGTCTGCAGAGAACTGCTGGATTTCCGCGAAGGATGCCTGCAAACGGCTAATCATGTCGTTGAATTGCTCCGTCAACCTGCCGATCTCATCGTCAACATGATGAGTCGGCAGACGCTTATTCATGTTTTGCGCCGTAATCTCACGAGCAGCCCGCGTCACGGTATCCACAGGTCTCAGTGATTTATGGGCAAGGAACCATCCTCCAATAACGGAAATGAGTAATGTGAGCGGCACGAGAAAACGATAGCTGGCAAACAAATTGTCCAGAACTTCATTAACAGGTTCAAGAGGGTACGCAACATAGATTTTCACGTGGTCGTTCTGGGTTACAGCGATCCGAAAGTCCTTTTTGTCTTCACCCTCGATCGTCGTAACGCTAATCCTGCCGTAGGGGACGAGGCTGTCAGGATAGTGGATTTCCTGCTTGCCGAGGCTTAGAGAGCGGTACAGGACCTTGCCGTTCCGGTCGACGATTTGTATGAAATGCCGTCTTGGACTGAGCAGGGTATGTTGATAGATCTGATTCCACATGGCATCAACTTGTTCGCGCTCCTCGGGAGTGACGTCCTCGTCGGTAGTATCTTCGGGCGGGGGTGCCTCCTGCTTCAGCCTGTTCAGCTCCAGGATGGCCGACTTCGTGAGCTTTATTTTCCTGGCCGTCGGCTCGATGAAATCGTTGACCCATTTGATTTCACTGCGCAGGGAACGATCGAGGTTGCTTTCAAGGGTCTCCCTCAGCACAAGGTAACCGATAAGTACGGACCCGAGGAGCGTGGCGGCAGACCACGCAGCATACCAAAAAGTCAATCTCGTCCTGATCGAGTGGAAGAATCTCATTTTGGAATTCTCGCCTGAACCTTGTCCGAACAGAAGTATCCCTTGCCACGTTCAGTGTGGATAAGCTTCACAGGGAATCCGTTGTCAATTTTCTTCCGCAGATGGTTGACGTATACATCGACAATGTTGGTTCCGGGATCGAAGCTAAAACCCCAGATTTCCTTTGCGAGCTGGGGGCGGCTCAAAAGGACTCCAGGATTTCTCAGGAAGAATTCAAGGAGGGCGTATTCGCGTGTTGTGAGCTCTATCTGTGTACCATCACGGGAGGCTTTATGCGATATAGTATCCAGCTGAAGATCTGCAAGTTTCAGCACTATTTTATTTTGCGATCCTCTTCGTAAGTGAGACCGCACTCTGGCCAAGAGTTCACTGAAAGCAAACGGTTTTGTCAAATAATCGTCGGCACCCAGATCAAGGCCGCTCACGATATCTTCCGTCGTACCTCTTGCTGTCAACATGATGATTGGGGTTTTGATTTTGTCCTTCCGGAGCGATTGCAGGATTTCAAATCCATTCTTCTTTGGAAGCAAAACATCGAGGAGAATGAGGTCGAACGTCTCGCTCTGTGCTTTCTTTTCGCCAAGTTTGCCGTCGGGGGCGACTTCCACTTCGTAGCCTTCCGCCTGAAGTCCTTGCTGAATAAATCGGGCTACTTTGAGTTCGTCTTCGACGAGAAGGATTCGCATAGACCAAGAAGAAATGATGAAGAAAATGTGGGGTTGCGTCCTCGCGTACGCAAAAATACCTTCTTTTCCAGCAACTGTCAAATTCGACTGTTGACCTGAAATCAGGCAGGAGTCGTTCCATCGTCGGCCTCGCAGGTCTTCGGATGTTTGAATCACGCAAAATTTTCCATATCTTCACGTCGTTAAAAACGATGGTCATTCATTAATCGATGAAACGATTCCTGTTTTTCATTCCTGTGATGATGTTGCTGGAAGGCTGCATCCAAACCATCGCCGTCCGGTCGATGGGAGACATTATGGATTACGGTTTCCAGGCATTTAACGAAGAATCGGACCTTCAAATTGCGCACGAATCGCTTGGAAGCAATCTGAAATTGATTGAGGCACTGATCAAAGCCGATCCTGAGAATGAAAAATTTCTCTTGTTTGCCTCGCAGGGATACAATGCCTATGCGCTTGCTTTTGCTGAGGATGACAGCGTAGAACGCGCTCGTTTGTTCTATTTGCGGGGCAAAGAGTACAGTCTGAGAATTCTGGAGAAGAATGCGAGATTCAAAGAAGCGCTGAATGCAGACGATGCCACATTCAGGCTGGCTTTGCAGTCCTTTACAAAAACCGATGTCCCGGCTATTTTTTGGACCGCCTCGAATTGGTTCAGTTATATAAACATATCTCGGTCGGATATCTCAGCTCTTGCCGATATTTCCAAGGCAACAGCGATGATGGAATTTGTCCTCAAGAATGACCCGACCTTCTACTATGGAGGGGCTTACTTGTTCCTCGGTGCGATTGAAGGAAGCACTCCGCAAATTCTCGGTGGAAAGCCCGAGCAGGCAAAGGAGTATTTCGAAAAATGTCTGGCACTCAATGGGGATAAGTTTTTGCTCGCCGATTTGTTCTATGCCAAGACGTACGCAGTCCAAGTCCAGAATCAGGAGTTGTTTGAGTCTCTCTTAAAAAAGATCGACGAGACTTCGATCGATGTTTTACCGGAAGTGCGGTTGCCGAATGCGGTCGCCAAACAAAAAGCAAAATTGCTTCGTGCGCAAATGAACAATTTGTTTTAGCATTCCCGGCATTATCTACGAATCAATTGTTGGAGTTCACATGAAAAAATCAGCAATAGCAATGATGTTGTGCCTTGTGAGCATATCGATGGCACAATTCCAACCATACATCATCAAGTTCGCCACAATTGCTCCCAAGGGAAGCACGCCGATGAATATTATGGAGGAATACGATGCCGCGGTTCGGAAAGAGAGTGGGGGAAAAATCGGATTCAAAATCTATCCCGGCAACATTCAGGGGGACGAAAAACAAGTCCTGCGGAAAATCAAGGCGGGTCTGCTCCAAAGCGGAGGATTCACCGGCGTCGGTATGGGCGAAATTGCACCCAAAGTACGCGTGCTGGACACTCCTTTTCTCGTCAGGAATTCTGCCGAAGCGGATTTCCTGTCCGAAGTGTTCACCGACGAATTCAGCAAGGCATTCGAGGATGGCGGGTATGTCCTTCTTGGATGGGCTGAAGTCGGCTTCGTCCACGTCTTTACCAACACGCCGATTCGAAAGCCCGATGATCTGAAAGGGATCAAGATGTGGACCTGGGAAGGCGACCCTATTGCCGAGACGGCCTTCAAAGTCCAGGGGATCGATCCGATCCCATTGTCGTTCGACCAGGTTCTGACATCCCTCCAGACAGGTTTGATCAACGCGGTCTACAGCACTCCCTACATGTCCATCGCCCTTCAGTGGTACACGAAAGTAAAGTATATGGTGGATGTGCCGCTTGCCGATGCCGCGGGTGCGGTATTGATTTCGAAAAAATACTTTGATACTCTTCCCAAGGATTTGCAGGAGATTCTGTTGCGGAACGGTCGAATCTATATGGCGAAGCTCACGGAACTCAATCGCCAGGACAACGAACGTTCGATCGATGAGCTGAGGAAAAGGGGAATTGGGATTACGACAGCTACTGAAGTCGAGATCCGGCAGTATGTTGATGTCGGCGCAAAAGCTCGCAGGCAACTGGTGGGAAGATTGTACACCGAGGAATTCCTGAACCGGGTCGAGAAAGAAGTGAGCGATTTTAGAAAGACTGAGAAAGGCGTCAAATGAAGGTCCTGAATACACTTGATGGCTGGCTCAACAAAGCCGAGAGTGCATTGCTCATCGTTCTTTTGTTGATGATGGTTCTGCTGGCCTTCGCTCAGGTGATTATGCGAAACATCTTTTCGGCGGGCGTTGTTTGGGGGGATATTTTGCTGAGGCATTCCGTTTTGTGGATTGGTTTTCTCGGTGGCGCCCTCGGCATTAGCAACAAGCGCCATATCAACATCGATGCTTTTACACATTACATGCCACCGAAAATGAACTCATCGTTTTCGGTGTTTACGAATCTGTTTGGAGCCGGCGTTTGTGTTTTCCTGACGCTTGCGGCAGTTCGGTTTGTCGAAAATGAAATTTCAAGCGGGTCGTTTGTCTACGGCCAGATCCCTTCTTGGTATGCAGAAATCATCATCCCTGTTGGATTCGGTCTCTTTGTGTTCCACTTTGTCGCCCGCGCAGCGAGGAATTTTAAAGAGGTGACGAAGAAAGTGAGCAGCCCGTGAGCTACTGGATCGTCGTCTTCATCCTTGTCCTGATTGCGCTGTTCGGCGCACCCCTCTTCACGGTCTTCGGCGCATTTGTTCTCTTCGCCTTTTCTGCGATCGATAGTGATACCTCCGTCATCATTATCTCTCTGTATCAGATCGCAGAGATCTCGATGCTCGTTGCGATTCCACTCTTTGTGTTCGGCGGATATATCCTTGCAGAAAGCAAAGCTCCCCAGCGCATGGTGGCGTTGGCGCAGGCGTTGTTCGGCTGGATGAGAGGCGGTCTTGCGATCGTAACGCTCGTGACGTGCGCCATTTTCACATCATTCACCGGCGCCTCGGGGGTTACAATTATTGCCCTCGGCGGAATTCTCTACCCGATCCTTCTCAAGGAAAAATATCCGGAGAGATTCTCCATGGGTCTTGTCACCGCATCGGGGAGCATAGGACTCCTTTTCCCTCCGAGCCTTCCCGTCATCCTGTATGGCATTGTTACGAAGGTAAGCATCGATCAGTTATACCTTGCTGGATTGATTCCTGGAATCCTGTTTATCGTGGTCTTATCTCTCTACAGCATCAAGATCGGTATAACGAAACATGTGCCGAAAATTCCATTTTCGTGGAGAAACATTGCGAAAGCGACCAGGGATGCTGCGTGGGAAATTCCTTTGCCGTTCCTTGTTGTGGGAGGAATTTACGGTGGCTACTTTACGGCGACGGAAGCAGCGGCCGTAACGGCCTTCTACGCATTCGTCGTGGAAGTGTTCATTTACCGAGACCTGCACATTGTGAAGGACATCCCGCGCGTCATCAAGCAAAGCATGCTACTGGTTGGAGCAACAATGGCAATTCTGGGTATTGCGTTTGCCTTGACCAACTACTTCATCGATCAGCAGGTTCCGCAGAAACTATTGGCGATGATCCAGTCGACGATCACGAGCCAGACAAAATTCCTGTTGGTCCTGAATGGATTTCTTCTCATCGTAGGGATGACGATGGAGATGTTCCCTGCAATTCTTGTCGTCGTCCCGCTGATTCTGCCGATCGCCCAGGAATTCAACGTGAACCCACTTCATCTCGGAATTATCTTCCTGACAAATATGGAAGTTGCATATTTGACTCCGCCATTCGGCTTGAATTTATTCCTTTCGAGTCTCCGCTTCACAAAGCCGGTATTCAATATCGCGCGATCCGTATTAGTGTTCATCGTCCTGGAGTTTGTAGCCCTTCTCCTGATTACCTACATCCCTGAGCTGAGTCTCTGGCTTGTCAATTTGCGCGCTCCTCACTGAGATCAGTGGTTTACCGGACATAACAAAGCCCAGACTGAGGTCAGACTGGGCTTTGGTGTCATCGACGTAATCTTGTTGACGCGCTACATTCTACTTTTTGATTTCTTCGCCTTCGCTTCCTGCTCTGCCGTCCATGGTGGGACGATGTGATTCATGCGCGCATAAGCGATCGCCTGGCCCATTACCTCGTGTTCATGATTGCCCGCTCCCAGGATCATATCTCTCACTGTTAATTTATTGCCGAAAAAGTCAACCTCGCGATCCAGGTCGCTATCCGCAATCTTCCCAACCTGGTCGTCGACAAACGCAAACGATGCTTTGAGCATCTCCACAATTTTCGCCTTGTCACTTGTTGACGTCTGATAAGTCTTCAAGTCGATTCCCTCGGGCAATGTTGCTCCGATTGTTTGCATCGTCAGATAGTTACCCATAGCCAAATGGAGAAACGCTTCGCTGATGGAACGCACTCCTTCCATTGGTCTCCACGTATATTTCTTCTGTGGAATGGATTGAGCAAGGGAAACAGCTTCGTTTTCAATGCGCTGTTGAAGTTTCAGGAAGGATCCCTGGACACCTCCCAGCATATTCATTTTCTCTTGTGCGAGGGACGCACTGAGAAACATTAGTGCCAATCCGAGTGATAAAACCCATCGCAGCAGCTTCATAATACCTCCATAGAAGGTTGAACTATAGTTTAGGAATAAGGTTTGACAAGCGTGGGGGCAAAGCTACAGAAATGAATCCAAATGTGCAAATTTGGGAATCTCGTAATGTGGGTGTTATTGCGATTTTGCCTGGAAACGAAGGAATGTGCAGCTTTTGCTCCAGCCGACACGATTGACGAGAAGACAAAAACTCAGAACTGGGTGAGGGGGGGCCCCGGCGCATCAATCTTTGTTGCTCCAAGGCTGGCTTCTGTCGGTTGGAGCCAACCTGGAGAGAGTACTACTGTTGTACTACAAGGTATCGTTTGATTTTCTGGGTGGTTGTTTTCTCGAACTCCTGATCGCGTATGTAGAATTTCTTGATCTGTTTATAAGGAGTCAGCGAATTGTTTGCAGTTCGGACTTCTTGTGCAATCACGTCATTGATAAGGTTGTCCGTAATTTGAATTCCTTTCGACTCAGAAAGTTCGACAAATGCTTCTGCGTCCACGACGATCTGGGCTGCAATGATCTCATCCTGTTTTGGATCCTTTTCGCCGTATACGAGTGACTCCAAAACATAAGGACTCCGGTGAAGTACGTCTTCGATCTCTTCCGGAAAAACATTTTTCCCGCTTTTGGAGATGATGACATTCTTCTTCCTTCCGCTGATGTGCAGCATCCCGTCCTCATCGATAAATCCTTCGTCTCCCGTTTTGAACCAACCGTCTTCAAAGACTTCACTGGTTGCCTTTTCGTTCTTGTAGAAACCCAGCATTACGTTGGGTCCCATTGCCCAGATTTCTCCAACTCCATCTGCATCAGGATTGTTGATTCTTAGTTGCACTCCGGGAAGAGGCAACCCGGCGGAGTCATCCTTGAAATTGTCAATTTGATTCAAGGCGAGAATTGGGGACGTCTCAGTGAGTCCATATCCCTGCACAAAATTGAATCCAAGCTCACGGAGCCCTTTCGCGACTGCAGGATCAGGAGCCGCGCCACCGGCGATGAAACACCGAATGTGCCCCCCGAACTTATGATGGACTTCTTTAAACAATGTCTTGCGAACGTTTTTCCAGCCAAATTGCTCGACAACCGTACTGAACGTCTTCAATGGTCCGATGAGCATCGACGCAGCTTTTTTCTCCTGGATCGACTTCTGAATCCGCTTGAACATTTTGTCATAGAGCAAGGGGACGGCGAGCAACATTGTGGCCCTGACTGTTTGCAGATCGTCGACGACGGTCTTGAGCGACCGTGCATAATGGACTGAGGCCCCGGCGGAGAGGGGGCACAGGAAACCGCATGTGCATTCATATGTATGATGCATTGGCAGAACCGAGAGGAAGCGATCCTGCGGAGGAATTTCAAACAATGAACGCATGCTGATCAGGTTGGCTGCAAGATTCTTCTGAGACAGCATCACCCCCTTGGCCCGGCCGAGCGTGCCGGAAGTGAAAATTATGACTGCGAGATCCTGTGGTTGAATATCGGGCAGATCGTCAACGGTGCAACCTTTACTGCGATTGATGAGCTCGACCATCGAATGAACGCCATCTTTTTCCGTCAGCAGATCCATGCTGATATAGTGCCGCACGCGTTTGAGGGAATGCCGTCCCTCCCGCAAGAGAGAGTCGAAGGCTTCCGAGAATACCACGGCGACGGCATCCGACTCGTGAATAATGTTGATGATTTCATTGGCGCTGAGGTTTTTATCGATCGGGACGACGACGTGATTGAAGCACATCGCCGTAAGGTAAGCGATGCCCCACTGAACGCGATTTTCGCCAACAACGGCAATATGGCTCCGTTCTTTCAAGCCCAGCGATTGGATTGCCGCCCCAAGTTTCAGTACGTGTTTTAGCAGGGCATTGTACGTCACCTTTGGGATCGGCGTGTCTTTGAGATCTTCAAGTGCAAGCTTGTCTCCAAATTGGGCTGCGGATTTGAGAAGCATATCTTGAATTGATACGAATTGCTGAACCTTGTACAACGTGGGTTTTCTTTTCATGATCGTTCGTATGTGCGATGGTGGAAGGGATCAAATGCAGGTGTCCTGCGAAGACGATTGCAGAACCATATCAAACTGAAACAAATGTACGAAAATCTGCGAAGACTATTTCATCAATCTTTTGAGGAGTTGGATCTGACCGGCGTGATAGACATCGTGTGAGGCTATGCCACGGATTATTGCTTCAGTGCTCACTTTGCTATTTTTGGGAATCCTCGAAAGCGATTTGGCGTCAAGAGATTGGATCGCATCGACCATCGACCGATGGGTTTCTTCCAACAATGCAATATCCTGGCGCAACGCTTCAGGAGTCAATACGAGCGGCCGCTTGAACCAGTTGCTCCCTTTCAGGGGAAACGATCCTCTTTGTTCTCCGAGGATCCGGCGGCGCACGATGTATTTCCAGTATGCGCAATGGACCGCAATTTCCCAAATATTGTGTCGGTCGGTCGCGGGTCTCCAGGCCGCCTCTTCAAGAGTAATTCCTCGAAGCGAGCCGCGCAAATTCGGACCGTGCCAGGCTTTCTTTGAATAGGATTCTTGAATAAGGCTCAGCAGGATTCGCAATTCACCTTGTGTGTTTCGATTCATGATGACCTCGATTTGCCAGAGTTGATGTTGTACAAACGTACGCACGGAGAACAATGGAATCAAGTACTGCGAGAAACTGTGTCAATGATTTATTGATTCGTTGCACGAAACCGGGAGACTGCCTTTCTGAAATCAATGAGTCGTTGGTTTTGCGGTCTGTAATGAGTATTTTAGCACTGATACTTTCGATGAAAAAATCCGAAATATTCCATGCCAGATTTTGAAATAGCAGTAATAGGGGGCGGTGTCGTCGGCCTTGCAATCGCATCACGACTTTCAGTCAAGCATCCCAACCTTGTTCTCCTCGAGAAAAACAGCAAATATGGGGAAGAGACTTCCAGTCGAAATAGCGAGGTGATCCATGCAGGCATCTATTATAAGCCAGGATCTCTCAAAGCACTGCTGTGTGTCGAAGGAAGAGAGAGGATGTACTCGCTCTGCAAACAGAACAACATTGCTCATAAGCAGATCACAAAATTGATAACATCTTCGACCCCCGAAGAAGTGTCAAAACTCGAAGGGATCTATGAGAACGGTACGAAAAATGGTGTCCTGCTTCAGATTCTAGATGCCGAGAGTGCGCGTAAACTTGAGCCGAACATATGCACGTATGGTGCTGTGTTCTCTCCGACCACCGGGATTTTGAGTGTCCACGAGTTAATGGACTATTACTATCACACAACGATCAACAACGGCGCCAACGTGCAGCTTCGATGTCCTGTCATAGGCATCGACAAAAAACCGGACGGCTATGAGCTTCACATCGAGGAACAGGGACAGCGTTCCAGTTTTAGCGCAGAACTTGTCATCAATGCGGCAGGACTCGGTGCGGACCTAGTGGCTCAGATGGCCGGTATCGACATTGACAATGTGGGATACAGGTTGGTGTTTGCAAAAGGATCGTACTTCGCTGTCGTTCCGTCGAAGGCAAAGCTCGTGTCACGCCTTGTTTATCCGGTTCCCAGCACCGAAGGCCTGGGAGTGCATGCATTGGTGGATCTTGGAGGCCGACTTAAATTCGGGCCTGACGTGGAGTACTTGAATGACAGGACATTCCAGTACAATGTCTCAGAAGGAAAACGAAAGGCCTTTGCCGAATCGATCAGACGCATTCTGCCCGCAATTGCGGATGATGACATTTCGCCTGACATGAGTGGAATCCGCCCAAAACTACAGCGCAAAGGGGAGCCTGCCAAAGACTTCGTCATTGTTCACGAAAAGGAACGAGGATTGGAGGGTTTTGTCAATTTGATAGGAATTGAATCACCAGGTCTGACTTGTTCTCCCGCGATTGCCCGCTATGTAGAAGAACTGCTCTTCTGAATCCCCGCACTCAAACTTCGTGCAGCGCAGAGACCGTTCTTGTTCGAATATTGCTCGAGAAGCCTGCAATAAACGGCCTGCTCACGGCGACAAGCGCCCACTGCCTCCTTTGGGGCAAATGATGAATGGCTGCAGTTGAAATCGCAATATGTTGGCAAGCATCTGATTTCCCATTTCTTCGTCTCTGATGGTTTCTTCGGTGTCATTGCGGGATTAGAGAGCTAGAAACGATCTCAACGTTGACCTTCATCTACAAAGTCTTACAGCGATGCAATTTCTTGTTCGAAAATCTTCCGGAAGTGGAATCCATAAATGGAAAATGTTATTGCCAGCCGGAACAGCTTTGGTCGCGTGAAGAGAGACCAGAAAAACAATTTCCAATAATGGACACGTTCCCTGCCAATGATCCCCAACATCACCATCGATTTTAGCAGCGCCTTGACGTAGTTCGACTGAAAGCGGAACACCCTCACCTGTGTAGGGTGATAGTTCCGAAGGAATTCCTTGACGCGTGCATAATACTGCTTTGGAGAATAGATTGATTTGAGAATGGATCTGTATCCTTCGATCAATCTCTCTTTGTTCATGCGGGGAATAAAATTCATGGAGAGATCGGTATTGTCGCCGGAGAATAAATTCACAAGTCTACCCTCCTGAAGGAGTCGCTTGTAGAGCCTGGTCCCTCTCGGTGCGTTGAGCAACCCGACCATCGCCGTCACGATTCCGCTTTCCTGGATAAAATCGATCAGTCGCTGGAATATGGCAGCAGGATCATTGTCGAATCCGACGATAAACCCGCCGTTCACGCGCAATCCAAATCTCTGGATCTTCTTAATCGAAGCAAGCAGGTCACGATTCTTGTTTGGAATTTTCTTGCATTCTACGAGGCTTTCTTCATTTGGCGACTCGACGCCGACAAACACCGCGTCAAAACCAGCCTGCACCATCATGTTCATCAGTTCCTCATCATCGGCAAGATTGATTGAGACTTCCGTTGAGAGCGCAAACGGATGATGGTTCCTGTTCATCCAATCGATGAGGGCGGGGACAATTTCCTTCTTAAGCTTGGACTTGTTGCCGATGAAGTTGTCGTCTACAAGAAACACGTCGGATTTCCAGCTGTGGTCCAGGAGACTATCCAGCTCGGCAAGCAACTGGTCCTTTCCTTTCGTCCTCGGGACACGCCCATAGAGCACTGTGATGTCGCAGAATTCGCAATCGTACGGACAGCCCCTGGAATACTGAATGTTCATCGTCGAATATCGCTTCAGGTCCGCAAGATCCCAACGGGGTACCGGCGTCGTGTTCACATCCGCCCATTCCTTGGTGGTGTAATACTGTACCGCTTGACCTCTCGCCAGGTCTTCCAGGAAGTGGGGGAGCGTGATTTCGGCCTCGTTGAGGACGAAATGATCGACACCTTGGAATTCGTCGTGCGAGGCGGTAAAAAGGGGGCCGCCCGCGACAATTTTCTTACCAAGTGCATTGCAGCGACGAATAACGTCCACGGAAGAGTCGCGTTGAACGGACATCGCACTGATGAAGACGTAGTCGGCCCATCCCAAATCGCTGTCGTTCAAAGGCGTAATGTTCATATCTACGAGTCGCTGTTCCCAATCAGAAGGCAGCATCGCAGCCACGGTAAGCAACCCCAGCGGAGGGAAGGCCGCCTTCTTCGAAATGAATTTTAATGCGTACTTGAAACTCCAGAAGGTGTCGGGGTACGTTGGGTAGACGAGCAGAATTTTCAAGTGGACTCCTCAAGCAATTTGCAGACAAGGAGATGAAATGCGAAACGTGTCGTGTGCCGAATTGATACAGACCTGCGAGTGTGAATTGTCAATCAAGCCGTGGAAGTGGGATTGCTCACATGGCTCCGTCTGCCCAGAGAATCAATCCCGGCTTGTAGGGATTATCGAGGTCGCCGTGTCGCGGCAATACCCGTATTGTATGACCCAATCGACCGCTCGTATCCAGAACGACTGTCCCGACATATTCACACACCGACCCCTTCTGTTTTCCGGCGGTTTTCATCAACAATAACCGGGGGTTTACGATTTCCCCGTGTGCATTCAGATTTCCGTAATAGAGCTCAACTGAAATATCCTCGGGATTCAAATGACCCAAGTCGATCGTCGCACGGACATTCAGCCCGTCTCCGACCTTCAACTTCTCCTGATTCTCTGCAACGACCTCTTGAATATTCATACTCCCCCAATTCTTCCACATGTGCGATTTCCAGGATGAGAGGTCTTTTGTTCGTTTGAAATTGTCCGAGCTCAGATTTCTATACCGATCAAGTGATGGAAGGTACATTGATTCGGTGTATTCGCGGACCATGCGATTGGTATTGAATTGCGGTCCGATTGCTCTCATAGCCATTTTCATCTTGCTTATCCAGCCACGCGGAAGATCTTCGGCCCCGCGCGTATAGAACAACGGCACAATCTCCTTTTCGAGCAGGTCATAGAGGCTGTTCGATTCGACTTCGTCCTGATATTTCTCATCTCCGTATTCTTCGCCTTTGCCGATGGCCCAGCCGGTGTTCACATTGGAAGCTTCATCCCACCAGCCGTCGAGAATGCTCACGTTGATTGCACCATTCAAAGTGGCTTTCATGCCGCTGGTTCCACTTGCCTCGAGCGGCCGTCGCGGAGTATTCAGCCAAATGTCGACACCTTGAACGAGATAACGCGCGACGACCATGTCGTAGTCTTCAAGAAATACCATTCGATGACGCAGTTCGGGTTTTCGTTCGAAATGAATGATCTGTCGGATGAGCTCCTTTCCCGGCGTGTCGAGTGGATGGGCTTTTCCTGCGAAAATAATCTGGACAGGGCGATCTTTGTCATTGAGAATGCGGATCAAACGCTCGGGATCTCTCAGTAACAGAGACGCTCGCTTGTACGTTGCAAACCTCCGCCCGAAGCCGATCGTCAATGCTTGCGAATTGAGGATTTCAGAGGCTTGGGCGACCTCAGTCGGCGGAGCGCCACGGCCTTCAAGCTGTGAATGGAGGCGTTGCCGTGCGAATGCAACCAACCGCTCTCTGCGCCGTTCGTGCGTACGCCACAGCTCTTCGTCAGGAATGTGGTGTACGCGGCTCCACAGAGGTCCATCCCCTGCCTCCTCCCGCCAACGCGGACCGAGATATCGATCATAGAGTCCGGCCATTTCACGACTGATCCAGGACGGAGCGTGGACACCGTTGGTAATGGATGAAATCGGGACGTTGGCCGTTGGCACTCCAGGCCAAATATTCTGCCACATAGTTCTGGATACCGACCCGTGCAGTTTGCTGACGCCATTGCTAAATCCCGACATCTTGAGAGCAAGAATGGTCATGCAGAATGCTTCCTGATCGTTGTCGGCATTTTGGCGTCCAAGACCAAGAAAATCCTTGCGCGTTAGACCGAGCTCGTGATAGTAACGCGACAAGTACTTGTCCATAAGCTCGGGGGAGAAGTATTCATTGCCCGCCGGCACAGGAGTATGTGTTGTGAAGACTGTTCCGGCTGTCGTTGCCTCGCGCGCCTCAGCAAACGACATTTTATAAGTTTGCATCATGTCTTTGCAGCGCTCCAATGAGAGAAATGCCGAATGTCCTTCGTTCAGATGATAAACAGAGGGATGAAGTCCAAGTGCTTGTAATGCACGGTATCCTCCGATTCCCAGAAGTATTTCCTGTTTGATGCGCAACTCGCGATCTCCGCCATAAAGCTGGTCGGTGATGTCCTGATCAGTGGAGGAGTTTGCAGAGATATTTGTGTCGAGCAACAAAAGGGAAATACGTCCGACCTGAACCCGCCACACCTGAGCGTGTAACAAACGACCCGGAAGGTCAACGCTGATAATGACGGGCTTACTGTTTGCGTCGAGCTCCTGCCGTATCGGAAGAGTGTAAAAATCGTTCTGTGGATAGCGTTCCTGCTGCCAGCCGTCAGCATTCAAGTATTGCCTGAAATATCCTTCCTGATAGAGCAATCCTACGCCGATGAGCGGGATACCGAGGTCACTCGATGATTTCAGGTGATCACCGGAAAGGATACCCAGGCCTCCAGAGTAATTGGGCAATGCCTCTGTGATCCCGAACTCTGTTGAGAAGTAGGCAATCTGGTTATGTTCAGCAATCTCCTTGTAGGTTTTCAAAAACCAACTCGATCCTCTGTTCAGGTATTCGTGGAATTGCTGGCATGCGCGTTCGACCTGGGCCAGGTAGGCATCGTCGCGAGCTGAGGAATTGAGCCGCTCCTGCTTGATCGTGCCGAGCATAAGGACCGGATTGTGGTTTGTTCGCTCCCACAGGTCGGGATCAAGCCGAATGAATAATTCCATCAAATCGTGGCTCCATACCCAATACAAATTGTATGCGAGCTCCCGGAGACATTCCAGTTCTTTGGGCAGTGCCGGAGTGACGTTGTACGTAGTAATCGGACGGATCATGGATTCTGTTCCTTATCAAGGGATGGGCTCACGGCAAACGACGAGTCGAATACAGAAAAATTTCGACGGATTAGTTGAATACAACCGAAGTGAGATAGTGGGTGCTTCATACACATGAGCGATTGGAGGAAAGAGGTTCCCCGCCTGAAGCCAACGACGCAGTTTAGTAAAGATTAATGAGAAAAACCACAACGGGGGTTTGTCAGGAATGGGAATTGTAGGTTGAGGAACTTGCGACGTTAAGAGATGCCCAACGCTCGCTCCCGACTCGGATATATTGGATGCGAAAATCCGACCGGGATAAGGTCAAGATGTCAGAAAAAGAGAGCGCTCAGCGGGAAGCTTTCCACGACTCGTAGTTCTTCTGCATCTGGCTGATATGTCCGTGCGTATGTTTCTCATAGGTTTCAAGCCATTGATCAAATGTCATGATGCCACGCTCGGTGTGCTCCACGACATTCGACCACACGGAGTCCGGAAGAGATTTGATCAGCTCGTACGATGATTTGCGGAGATGTTTGAAGAGCTCGAGGGCGATTTCAGTGCTTTGCCGGTGGTAATCGAGAATTCGAGACCAGCCGTTCTCATCGTACCCAAGAACTTGTTTCCCCGGTTCAGCAATAAACCTCCTGCATCGGACATAACTGTTCGCTTCACTGTCCGCCATGTGGACGATTATTTCGTGAATGCTCCAGCGGTCGGGGGTCGGCTTGTACTTCCACATCCGCTTCGGGAATTTCCGGAGTGCTTGCTTGAGCTCGGTGTAGGCTTTGCCGTATGAGCGGATCTTACTTTTTCGTTCCTGTGGAGTCATGAGGTACCTTTTGCTGATCACTGGTTTCCGACTTCATTTCCGCCTGTTGGTCGAGGCGGTCTTGTTCACCGCTTGCCCAATCACAAATCATTTTGACTTCTGCATCCGTCAACCTCGCAGCAGGATGCAGCAGCCTGTATTTGGGCAATGGCATTTCGTGATTGTAGACTTGGTCGTAGATGTTGTCGAGAAGCGAATGGACTTTGCCTGGACTGTAGTTGCCCCATTCTGAAAAATTCATGCGCCTTCGCCCTGAATTGACGTCGTTCACGATCAGGTAATTGACGGGGGTAACATTGCTATACCACGGCCAGTGAGTTTCATTCGAATGGCAATCGAAGCAAACGGCTTCCATCTTACTGATGACTTCCGGTGGGATCCCTTTATAGTTCCTGACAGATGCAGCGGGATCGGTTGGAGGATTGATCCGTTCAGGCCTGAAGAATTGCGCCACGACGAAAAGTCCAAGGAGTACAACTCCGATTCTTGTGAAGGTTTTTTTCATAGACCCTTAAGTTCCTTGTATGTGAAAAACTCCACCAATATAGAAAAAATCTCTAGTCATTCGCAAGCATCGGAATGTGCGCTTCTTGGCGACACATTGCGGTCATTTCTGCCCTCCGAATTGATTCAATCGGAGCCAACATCCGTCGAGATTTCCCACGTGTCCGCTTTGCGTACGAGTATCGTGGGGTGCAGACTGTAGGGCTGTGGCATGGCCTGATGAGCATAATTCATCATTTCAATCTTGTCAGGAACGAATTTGATGAGCACGTATTCGTCGCTTTCCGGACCACCCGGAAACAGATCGTTCCAGTTGGAGCGCCAGTATTTTTGGCGCATCGCCACGTCGTCCACGATCGTCGAAGTCCCCAGAAGGGTGAGGTAGGCGGTTTCCTGCTGATTGTAGAATGCGAGCGAGACCTTCGACTGCCTGCGGACTTCTCGGATCTTCCGGGAGCGGGGGCTGGCACCGAAATAGATTGTGAAGTCCTTTTCCGGTTCGTAGGGTTGCATAAGGCGGGCATGCGGAAGACGGTCTCCACCTTCTGTGATAAAAAAACAATACTCCGTTGTCTTGATGAGCCTACGGGCGACATTAAGCAATTGGTCCTTAGTCAGTGTGTTCATGGTTATTCCTCGTCGTGCTCCATCGACATTATTGATATCAATTGTCAACGATTATTCTGTTTCGAGGGGGTGTCGTAGCGATTCCTTATTGCAGGGATGAGATATTCAGAAAAAGCGCGTTCGAAATCGTATTCGGGATTGTATCCCCACTCGGTGCGAGCTGTCGAATCATCCACATCTTCCGGCCAACTATCGACAATCACCTGACGCTTTTGATCCGGCAAGAAGCCTACTTTCGCGTCCGGAAAGTCATTACGAATCCGTGCATACACTTCGCCTGCCGACGGGTTGAATGCACCAACGTTGTACACAAGCCGTGACAGGCGTTCGCGTGGAGCCGCCTGGAGATGGAGGAGCGCTTTGATTGCGTCCGGCATGGCCATGAACGGGATACGGGTATCTTCCCGGACAAAGCAATCGTAAGGAAGATGTTGGGCAGCCTGATGCAGCATTTCGGGGGCAAAGTCGCTCGTGCCGCCGGTCGGAACAGTCAGCGCACTGATCAGTCCAGGGAATCTGACGCCTCGAAAATCGACCCTTCCCCGTGCTGGCTCAACATCAAGTTGGCGGTAGTAATGCGTATAGTAACGACCGAGTTGTTCGTTGTAGAGCTTGTTGATGCCGTACATTGTCCGAGGTTCGCACCATTGGTTCTCTTTGACCTTGCCAGACTTATGCTTGGTCACGACATCAGGCAGGCCATAGACGGCAATGGAACTCGGGTAGATGAATTTTATCTCGCGACCCTGTAAACGTGATTGAGTTATCGCGAGCTCAAGTAGATTCAGCGTCCCATCGACGTTTACCCGGTGTGCAAGCGTCGGCTGCCGTTCCGCGCGTGTGGAGAGGAGTGCCGCAAGGTGATAGATAGTGTCAAAGTCGTGTGCGGTGGAAAGAGTTTCGAGAAGTCCGAAATCGAGGATGTCCCCGACGATCGCCTTGTGGCACTTTGCCTTGATGGATTTGTCCATCGGATTCATATCGATGGCAACAATCTGAACGCCGTCGGATTTGGCGAGATGTTCAATGAGGCCGTGACCGATTTCGCCGTTCGCACCGGTCACGAGTATGGTATTCTTGTTCATGCATTTTCCTTGGTGTGTTCAACGATACTGAGTGACAGCATACGTGGATCGTTTCCTAAAGAAACAGACTCCTGTAATACTGAATGCTCCCCAACAGCAAACCGCCACCCATCGAGGTATAGACGAGTGAGAGATAGTCCTTGGGGACTGCAGAATGACGCAGAGTGACTCCGAGCGTTACCATCAAAGCAATGGTTGCGTACGATTTCCAGGTGAGAAAACCGAATATGCAGGTTTTGCCTTTGATGGCTTGTAGCCGGCTGAGATTCTCCCGGGCAATCTTGGACATACCGTACCAATATACTATGGTAGCGATGATGATCCCGAGGAAGCCGAACAGCAATGCCCGAGGGAACTGAAGCGGTGAGAGCCAGCCGTAGGAATACCGACAAAGGAGCAATCCTACAAGTCCCCAGGTTACCCCGCCAAGGGCAATGTGCCAGCGGTTGGTAACGGCTGGATTGTACTTTACGAGTATTGCAGATAATCTGTTACTTGGCAAGCCAGACCCTCGATTGTCAACATCAGGTAATGATCAATTTAGCTGATAATGTGGCAATCTCAAAGGCCAAAAAGGTTGCGGCTGAGCGACGAGGGCTAAATCCGACCTAGTCGAATCGAAATGAATTCTCTGCATCACGCAAACGCGGTTTCAAAAGCAATGGTGTGTGAAGGATTGCTGAAGCGTGTTGTGAGAAAATTCAATAGCGAACCCGCGCCATCATAGTCTCCAAATAACGCGATTTGACTTGTTGGCTCGCCATCACCTGTTTGATGGGGGGTAGCTTGAGGACGACACCCAATAGTGCAGCCAGGGCGCGGTGACTCCAAAGAATCCTGTTATCAAAAATCAAATTCTGCAATTTGCCCCTTTCGATTGCCATCACGACGGCTTTGTGAGCTCCATTCAATGGGGTGATGACCCGTTCGGGTCGCGATGTAAGACGAACGCTCTGTGGTTTGCAGACACGAACGCAAAGCCCGCATCCCAAGCAAACGTCTTCGTTCAGTTTCGCCTGTTTCTTCTTTGGATGTAGTGGGTCGTGTGCAGACACCATCGTCATCGCTTCGACTGGACACGCATCGGCACACTTGCCGCAACCATTGCAGGTCTGCGTGTTAACATCAGGAATGAAATTTGTCGTGTGAACCGGGTGGAGATTCGCAAACCTCCGCTGAGCAATCATTGCCTCGCAGCAACATCCGCAACAATTGCATATGAAATTGACCCCTTGACGGATATTCTCTCCGAACTGGACCAGATTCTGTTCATATGCTTGCCGGAGTAAGTCGAGGCATTCTGAGACATCGACGGACCGCGCATGCCCGTGTCTGCTCAACGATGCAGCGGCATTATTGAATGTCATGCAGATTTCCATTGGTGCAGAACAGGCGCGGCCGACGTGTTCCATCTTATGCCGGCAATAGCACATGCCCACTGATCGGTGCGTGGCGGATTTGATCACCTCGGTTGCCCGTTCGTAGTCCAACACCTGGACAGCGTCATCATTCGTGAGAACGGGCTCGTGCACGAAGGTTCGACCCAGCTGGGTTTCGCCTCGGGTAAACAATTCACGGATGAAATCTTCTTCGACATTCAGATACTGATAAAAGAGTTCGCTGAGTGTTTTCTGATCTATATCGTCGCGGACTCGCATGAGCGAAAACTCAAAGAATCCGGCCATTGGCGGTGGCAAGGAATAAATCCATTCACCGCCTCGTTCGATGTCGACCAGCAGGGCTCGCCCGGCCAGTTCATCGAGCATTTTCTGAGTTGACACAAGGTCCATCTTCCAGATCTGGCTTGCCTTCGTTGCCGTGAAGGGCTTGATGGGAAGCAGGGCGACCAACTGGGCTTCCTGCTCGCTGAAGAGGATCTTAAGGATCTTGTTCAGAAGGTCTGAAGGAGGAGCCCCCTGCGGATAGCGGTTCAGGCGGTCAACGAGTTGTGCGTATCCAGATTTGTAGGCGAGGTGGGACATTGATTGGTGACTTTTTTTAGAGTAGTTCCTGGGAATCAGCCAAATCTCACGGGTAGCTATTACTATTCGTAGTGAAGGACTCTACCACCAAAGCTCAGTGCCCAACCCTGATTTGATCCCGGGAATGAGACACTCACAAATACTTCCTGGTTAGATTCGTATTCAGTCTCCCACGTCGTCCCTCCGTCGTTTGTCCGAAAAATCTTGTCATCTCCTGTAATCCAACCGTGATTTCCGTCCGCGAAGCACATCGACGTCAGCCACAACGATGGGAGTATAGCTTGTTGCGTCCATGTGATTCCTCCGTCTTCTGTATGGAGGAGGGGGGAACCGGATTGAATGCTCGAACTTAACGCAACCATGGTTGCGATCCACCCATGCTTTTCATCAACAAACGTGATATCTGTGCACCAGGGAGCAGATAAAATCTCCTGACTCTCCCAGTGGATCCCGCCGTCAGTTGTCCGCAACACGATCTGATTTGTTGCGACTGCCCATCCTTTTCCTTCGTCAATGAAATGGACCGACGTGAGTGCCCACTGTGTGCCGCTTTGTTGAGCCGCCCAGGACCCGCCTCCATCGGTCGTGTGTAGGATTTCTCCGAAGTTGCTCACGACCCAACCTGTTTGGGTGTTGACGAAGCTCATCGCCAGAAACCTGTGCAATGTGTCGTTTGACATATATTGCAGTGACCAAGAATCTCCCGCGTCAGTTGTGTGAAGGATGGTGTTTCCCTTGCCACCAATCCATCCGTTGCGCTCATCAACGAAAACAAGGCAATGGAAATCCTGCACCGACCCGGTTTGCACGAGCTGCCAATTCTCTCCGCCGTCAGACGTGCGGAGGATCCTTCCGGAATTGCCTATGACCCACCCGTCCCGTTGATTTGGAAATGCTATTTCATTGTAATAGACGTCTCCGGGAAGCTGCGCTATCGATCGCCAATGCAACGATATCGGCTCAGTTGGCCCGCCGCAGCCGGTCATGAAGAATGTGATGAATGCGAGAGGAACGATAGTAAGTTTCATTGCCTTTACTTCTGGGCAGATTAGAACCTCACAGCTTCAAACGCACCACGATTCAGCAAATCTGGAAAACCATTCCAATTCCTGTTGGCGATTCATGCTTGCACGCGTTGAATAGAACAAGAACTGTACATTGAGAGGAAGAGAAGACCAACGCGATTCCTCATGGTGACTTCTCCTAAAGCGGTGTGATTAAAACTCATACAAATTTGGAACAATTAAGAACAAAATCCAAATGGCGCGGGCGCCAAAGACATCAGAGGGATGCTTCGAGGATTGCGAGTGATTCGGGAAAGTCGATCCGCCCGATACCGATCCTGAAATGATTTCCAGGATACTGGAATAACGATCCGGGGGTGATGAGCAGGCTGCTCCTTTCAATGAGATTCCTGCAGAATTCTTCGATAGGAGTATTCTTTCTCAAAATTGGAAATGCGACAGAACCTGCCTTTGGTTTGAGCCACGAGAAGAACTCACTATGTCGAGCAAAGAATTTGCTGGCAATGTCCAGGTTCTTCACAATGATTGTTCGGGTGCGCTGCAGGATTTGTTCTCTTTGCCTCAAGGCGATGAGACCGAGAATCTCGCCCGGGGCGCTGTTGCAGATCGTCAGGTAATCTCGCAGTCGAGAACACTTCGCAAGGAAGTCGGCGTTCTTTGAAACAAGCCAGCCAATTCTCAGTCCGGGGAGAGCGAATGATTTTGAGAGACCCCACAGAGAAATACCTCGTTCGTATTCGTCTGCAAAGGGGGGCAATCGGTCAGCCGTCCGGTACTCCGCACCGCGATACATCTCGTCGGAGAAAAGCGGCACATTGTGTTTCCGCGCAATTTGTATGATGTCACGCTGCTCCTCGCTCGAAATATGGTGTCCCGTAGGATTGTGAGGGAAATTGACGAGGATCAGCTTTGTCTTGTCTGTAACGTGGTCAGCAAGGAATTGAAGGTTGAGTGTCCAACCATCGACCGTTGGATGAAGCTCCCACCGATCGACGAGACAACCGATTGAGGTAGCGATTTCGTGCAATGATTGATATGCCGGAGTCGTGACAATGACGTGATCTCCTTTCGAAAGGAGGCTTTGCATCGCCATGAAGATGAGTTCTTCGGGGGCTGCGACGAGAACCTGGCTCGGTGGAATGGCTCTGTAGAGCTTGGCGATCTCTGTAAGCAGCAGAGGATGACCGAGCGTTTCCGTGTAGCTCAGCTTGAGACTATTCCACAGGCTCTGCGATTCCTCATCGGCCATCGAAAGGAGCTCCTGCATGGTCAGGGACTCGCAATCCGACGCACTGAGAATATGCTTCGTGCTGAATTCGTATTTTGAGAAATATCGTTCGAGGGCGAACGGCTGCATGAAACCTTCACGAAAGAGGTGGCGCTGAGCGGAATGGGTTTCCGAACTAGCGAATCAACAGCATTTTTCCCGTCTGGATGAAGTCTCCCGATCGAAGACGATAAAAGTAAATGCCGGATGAACGATGCGAGCCGTTCCATTTCACGGAATGTTTTCCCCCGGTCATTCGTTCGTTGATCAGCGTTTCTATCTCCTCACCGAGGATATTGAAAACGGAAAGGCGAACAGTCGCTGCATGAGGGATTGAAAAACGAATTGTTGTGGCCGGATTGAATGGATTCGGAAAATTTTGTTCCAGGATATACATCGAGGGTACAGGATCCATATCAATATCGGAAGTGGTATTCTGAACATCTTTGAGAATCCAATTGTTTGGATCCAGGTCAACTGAATCAGGGACATGTGGGAAAGAAAACGTAAACACCTGGTCTTGCTGATCGTTGAAAACGACGATCGTTGTGTCTATCGATGCGCCGACAAACCTGATGTCGACAGGCATCGTGAAGATAGCTGGATTCGTAGTTTGAGTGGCCTGTCTGATCATGACCGCCACACTGTAGGCCGCCCCTTGCGGAGAAACATCCGCACGGTACGTGTACTTTGGATAATTCTCGCCGAAGATCCATTCGTTGAAAAAATACCCAAGATCCTTTCCAGAGGCCAACTCACACTCCCTTCTGAAATCTGCCGTGGACGCGGTCTTATACATCAATGTCGTATCGGTGGCGTAACTCCTCATCGCGGCAAAGAATGTTGAATCGCCCAGGACGTGACGCAACATATGCAGGACAGAAGCACCTTTGTTGTAGATTCGCCCACCGTAGAACATGTTGCCGACCGAAGAGGTATCCCGAAGATAAATACTCCCCATGGTGAGATCCTTTGATCCCGAGAAAATGGCGGCCATTTCCGCCGCAAATGGATCTTCGCCATACTGGACCTCTCGATATAATGCCTCGCAATAAGTCGCAAATCCTTCGTTAAGCCATACATCGGGCCAGGTCCGGCATGTGATCATATCTCCAAACCATTGGTGAGCCAATTCGTGAGCAATAATTGATTCGTTGAAGGCGTCCGTTCCCAACGAAGTCAGTGTTTGATGTTCCATTCCACCGCCCCAGCCAAATTCTGCGTGCCCGTATTTTTCCTTGACGAAGGGATACATACCGAAGAGGTTGGAGTAGATCTGCATCATACGAGGGGTCAACGAAGCGCTGGACTGATAACCAGGATTCTGAGTTCCGATGGTGGGGGTCACATAATTGAAAATCTCCATGGAATCCGTTGGAGTGTATCGGAACCAGGATGAGAACTCATTGAAATTCGTGATCGAGGCGGAGATTAGGTATGATGCGATCGGATACCGATGTTTCCATTTATAGGTTTTTGTGTTATCTCCGTTGACGACAACGCCAACCAAATTACCTTGTGACACTGCGGTGTAATTCTGGCCGCATGTCAGCCATATGTCGACGGAGTCCGCTTTGTCCGACGGATGATTGATACATGGCCACCAATCGCTTGCTCCGTACGGCTCGCTTAATGTCCAAAACCAGTTGGTGGTCGCGTCGGACAGCTTGCTTGCTCCAAAACTTCCAAAGCCCGTTCCAACAGGAGAACCATGATACGATACGGTTACTGTAATTCGTTCACCGACGCTATAGGGCCGCGGGGTGTTCATTTCGAGGAGCGCAGTAGAATGCGTCCAGCCACCGGGATTTAGCAGAATTCCGTCAATGGCAACGGAGTCGACAATGAGACTCGCTGACATATCAAGCGTCAACGCGGTGAGCGACGGGTCAAGAACGGTCGCGATGGTTGTCACGGTGCCCGAGACCTGAGGAGTGGGTGCAGAACCAAATACACTCAGATCGAGCTTGTAGTAATTGACATCAATCTGGCTCCGGGCAGTCCCGGCTTTGGAAAGCAGGGCTGCGTAAGCGCGGTATGCATCAGCCTCACGCCGGATCAAATTCTTTTCTTCCGGGTGTGAACCAAATTGTGCAAAGCTGATGGAAACAGTCAGGAACAGACTGAGGAGGATGAAAGGAAGAACTATGTTGGTGCGTCGCTTAGCCATGATCCTTGTCGATGAATTGTTCCTTCTCTATCCATCATTGCAGCAAAAGAATCACATCTGTCAACGGGAGAAGCCGTTGCGTCAGAATTCTCCTACAACAGTCTTTTTAGCTTCTCATACCCGGCTCGGCTGACTTGAAGCTTCGTACCATCCTTCAGGATTGCGACCCGGCTGTCTTTTGCATAGAGTTCAATGCGGGCGAGACGGTCGACATTGAGAATGTATTTCCGATGAATCCGAACAAATCTTGCAGGATCGAGGGATTTTTCCAGGTCTGTTAGCCGATGTTGCTTCAGAAGACTCTTGCCGTCGGTTCGCACCGATACATAGTCATCTTGCGCCTCGACGTAGTCGATTTTTTCGACGGGGATGACGTGAACCTTTGATCCTTCACGTATCAAGATTCGCTCCATAGGCTGATCATTTACCTGCACGCTTGAGATGACTTTTTCGGCAGCAGGAGACACACCGCGTTCCAAATTCTTCTTAGCGTGAGCAACTGCCTCTTCAAACCGTTCCCTGCTGAACGGTTTCAAAAGATAATCCACCGCATGGACTTCGAACGCCTTGAGCGCATATTGGTCGTAGGCCGTAACAAAGATGACCGTAGGGTGGTGATCGATCAGTTCGAGAACTTCGAAACCATTCAACTTCGGCATCTGGATATCGAGGAACACGATATCAGGCTTAAGCTCCGTGATGGTTTTCACGGCGTCAAAGCCGTTTGAACACTCGGCGACGATAGACAGTTCCGGATGCGAAGCAATATGTTCCCGAAGCACTTCGCGCGCCAGTGTTTCGTCGTCAACCAGGATCGCCGTGATGGTCCTCGGTGATGATTTCATTTCTTGAGAGTTGGCAGGGACAGGTCTACAACAAAGGTACTATTGTGTTCACTCACATCCAACCGGGCATCGGTGTCGGAGAGAGTCTGAAGGCGTCTCCTGACATTTTCCAATCCAACACCTCCTTTCTTTGCTCGGGAGCGTTCGGGGTCGCAAGGATTCTCAAGGTGAATGCGGAGGCGATCGGCGTGGGCGTCAGCTTCGAGTAGGATAGCCCCGCCGTGAATAAGGTGCGCGATACCGTGCATCACTGCGTTTTCGACGAGGGGCTGAAGGAGAAGAGGGGGAACAAGACAAGTCTTCGCACGATCCGCAATCCGTACCTCGAATTGAAGACGGGCTCCAAACCGCACTTGCTCAATATTGATGAATTTTCTGCATAAGGAGATTTCCTCTTGGAGAGGAATTAAATCATCCGTTCCAAAGGTGAGCGTCTGCCGCAGGAAATCTGCAAGCAGCAGCGTCATCGATCGCGCAGCAGGCGGATCTTTTGTCGTCAGTGCGCTTATGGAATTCAGGCTATTAAAGAGGAAGTGGGGATTGATTTGAGCTCGCAAGGCCCTCAGTTCCGCCGATTGAGCCAGTATTCTGAGTTCAAGGGTGCGACGCTCAGCATCCTTCGAGAGTTCGAAGGTTATGACGAGATAGTGGATTGCAACAGAGAGAAGGTACAGTCCAATACCTGCACCGCCGAGCAAAAGGGTTTGCGTTGAAGATCGGTTTGATAACGATGCAGCATACGGAAAACTCGAGAGCATTGACGCGAGGATTTCTCCGATGAGAATCCAAAGAGCGCTTGAGATGATTGCTGCGACCAAAAAGATGGCGACGATCTGGACCGGGCCGGTGGTTTTGAGGGGAAATGAACGGCAAACGTACCAGGATGAAAGGCACATCAAGCCATAAAGAAGCGACATCGGAGCTGTAAACGATATTGCCGCGCCCCATTGAACATTTCCAGTGACTCTCAGGAGCGCGGCAAGGATCAAACCGATGAGAAGAAATACGACGAGGTAGAGAACCAGGGCACCTCTATCCGAAAGAATCGGGTGCATTGCTAGTTGGTAATTTCTGCGCCGCCCATGATCGCATATCC
The DNA here is from genome assembly GCA_017882185.1 of Bacteroidota bacterium. Taxonomy (GTDB): domain Bacteria; phylum Bacteroidota; class Ignavibacteria; order UBA10030; family UBA10030; genus JADGQA01. The sequence continues at coordinate 2,464 of JADGQA010000014.1, read as the reverse complement.
TTTGATAACGAGACGCTTTCCGGTGTCGGCTCTTGGCGGCCGCGTCTTGTCTTCGAAACCACCGAGGATGGGAACGCCCTGGAGTGAAATCGTCCAATCCTCCGGGACCTTTATCTTTGCGCCTCCCCAGAACGCGAACAGATCAAGAACTGCTTCGCCTTCTTTGATGGACGCATCGCGTAAATCGAGCTCTGCGCCGCCCATAATGGCTGTAAGCTCGCCTCCGCGAAAATCCTGGGAGTTGTTTGATCTTTTGTATCCCCCAAGGATTGCGATTCCGTTGATCACAGAATTTTCATCCGTTCCCACGCTTTCCGAACCTATGGCCCCCGAGAAGTTACGCACTCTTCGATGTCGCGATATGCTGCCACGCATCATACCAAAGCCAATGAGAACGAGCATCAATGGCCAGTAATCCCAGATCCGGATATACGTAAGATCAAGATTATTTAGCAATAAGGCGGTCCCGACAAGAATCCACACTGCGGCCCAGATACGGCCCGATGAAGTGTGGCGCTCGAACAGGTTAACCAAACCGTAGACTATCAGGAGCGAAGGCCAGTACCGAAGATATTCCTCCGAGTCAATCAATCCCACATTGTTTAAAGTGAAAACGACTCCAAGGAACACGACGATCAGCCCAAGAACAAGCTGAGGTGTCAGGCGATGTGTACGATTAGATTCCATGATGTTGCTCCTCTGCAATGGTAACTTGTGGCTGGCGGTAATACGCCTTCCACAGCATCGAGACGCCCCATCCGATGATCAGGATCGGCCACGAATTGTGAAAGTCGAGATCAAAAACTCCATTCATCGAAACGAGGAGCCACGACCCTAAGAAAATCCATCCGATGCCGCTGCCGCGATGGCGGGCACTGTCATAATCCAGCAGTTTGACGATGCCAAAGAGTATGAAGAGCGCTGGCCAATAGCGCCCAAGGTGGCCCACATAAATGAATCCGAAATTATCCAGGAGAAACAGGGATCCTAGTATCAGCAGTATGAGCCCGAAGAAGAATCTACCGTTCCCGTATTGTGCAAATCTATTTTCCATCTTGTCCTCTTACCAGTGATTGTTTGTTCTATCAGAAAATACTCCCCAAATGCCTGTAAGTTACGATGTTATCGGCGAATGGAGGTATCGGCTCGGTAAAGAGAGGAAATGAAAGACCTGTCAGGTATTTGTTGCCTGACAGGTCTAGTCTTCACCAAGCAACTCCGCGGGAATCAAAGCAGACTCGGCCTTCTTGTGAGCATCAATGAAAGTCTCTTTCCCGCCAAACCAATTCATGACTTCACCGCTTGCCAAAAACGAAGGTTCGTCGGACAGCAACAGGCGAAACGAAGAGTAAGGATAACTTCTAAAGTCTTTTGTAAAACCGTGTTTCTGGGGATTGAGGTGTATATAATAAACAAGGTATGTATAGTAGGCATCGGATGTCACTTCAATTCGACCAAACGGTCTTTGAAACAATGCTCCGGTTCTCCCATAGGCCTTGTTAATGGATTTTGCGTAACTGTTGAATAGATTCGAGAATTGCTGCTTTGGATCAAATTCCTTTGAATCGCATTCCTTAATCTTAACGAGAAAGTGGAAATGATTTGGCATCAGGCAATACGCATACGTGATGACCACAGGCTCTGCATACTTGGAATACAAATTGAGAAAATAGCGATAGTTGCGTTCTTCGCGAAACAGATTCTCGCGGTTGTTGCCACGATTGAAGATGTGATAAACTCGACCTGCTTCGAGTTTTGCTATCATCGCGCTCGCTTAGTTTGTGAGACCTGACAGGTCAAAAGCAGACCTGTCAGGTCGTTCTCAGAGCTCATCGATCGTCTTTGGCCAATCGTCTTTCAACAAGCGGGAAAGAGAACGATCGGCGAGCAACTTCCCGCCTGTCTGGCATTTCGCGCAGTAATTGCATTCATTCTCGGCGTAGACGATCCTTTGAACTTTCATACCGCAGACAGGACACGGTTTTCCAAATTTGCCATGGACGGCCATTTCTTTGTGAAAGGCAGTGACCTTCTCCGGAAAATCAGCGCCTGTTTGGATTCTCAGACGATCTGTCCACTCCCTGAGTGTTTCACGGATCGATTCGAAGAGCGTCCGGGATTGGACATCGCTGAGTTTCTGAGTTAACAGAAGAGGTGAGAGTTGCGCCCGATGAAGGATCTCATCGGAATAGGCATTCCCGATGGCACTGAACAAACGAGGATCGGTGAGTGCGCGCTTCAACGTGTGATTCTCTGATCGAAGTACCCGGTCAAATTCTTCAAGGCTTGATTCGAAGACTTCGATTCCGCCTTTGTTGAATTGCGCCAAACCAGTCTCGCCTTTCACGAGATGAAGCGATGCGCGCTTCTTGGAGCTTGCCTCAGTAAAAAGAAGCGTTGCATTCGGAAAGTCGAATGCAGCGAGGCCAATTTTTCCCGAGACTTTTGCTCCAAATTTCTTCCA
>JADGQA010000311.1 GCA_017882185.1 Bacteroidota bacterium | reverse complement strand
AAGACGGTTACGCTGACTCTGACGAACTAAGAGAAAAAAACGTATATTTACTTGTCCACAACGAAAAGGATAAGCCATGAAAAAGTCGATCATCATCCCCTTTGTTGTCGGTAGCGTATTCGCGGTCCAGGCCGCTCTTGCACAATCGACCGCTACACAGAGCGTTAACTTGACCGTGAGCACGGTCTATAAGATCTCTACTTCAGGCAATCCTTCTGCTCTTACTGTCACCACGGGAACAGCAGGTACGGATGCGCTCACTTCCGTTTCCGATAATTCCACGACGTATAGCATCACGCAGAACTTCGGCAACACTGTAAAGATTACAGCGAATCTTGATGCTGTGCTCCAGGCTGGCTATACCCTTAACCTTAATATGGCCAGCACAAAGGGTACAAGCGCGGGATCCGTCAATATTTCGAACGCCACTTCCGGGAGCGCACTGAGCGTGGTTACAGGAATCAATCGCGGTGCGGATGCCGGCCAAACCATTTCGTACACATTTGCCGCCCTCGCATCTGCCGGCATGCTGACATCGACAACGAGAACGGTCACATTGACGCTCACGAATTAAGTTGGAGTTTCCAGGAACAGGTCGGATAGCCTAAAAGGAAGTATCGGTAGGACGACAATCATGAAATGGATTCTAAAAAATATAAGCCTGGACATCGTCATCGCAGTAGCGCTCCTCGGAATTCCCTTGTCGCAACGTGCCTTTTCCCAGCAAGTTACATCGACGCAAGTCGTGACTCTGCGTGTTATGGAACTCAACACAATTGACCTCGTTGGCGGCCCTCTTACATTACAGATCAACACCATCGATGATAATGCCGCACAGCCAAATCCGGCTATCGATGCCAGCACGAAGCTGCTTTGGACGAGTAATGGTGATGCAAGAAAAATTGCTGTAGGATCCGACATTGCATCACCACGATTCATTCTGAAAATCGAAGCTGAGAAATCGAGCCCGGGAGCTGGTATAGCCCAGCCGGAAGTAACACTCTCCGACAACTCGCCGCACGACTTAATCTTAGGGGTGCAGCGATCAGCAGGTAGCTGCAAGCTCAAGTTCACTGCGTTGGCTGCAGTTGAAAAGGGAACCGGATCCGAATCCCATCTCATCACGTATACCATCACAGGCGGCTAGAATGGGTTGGTTGAATATCGTCGTCTTGAGTCGTACATTGAATCGGACAAGCATGGTTACGAGATCGATAGCCCTGGGCAAGAACAAGCATTTCCTAATCGCACTGTCAATACTTTCCCTTGGAATTCTGCCGAATCTCGGGTTCGGTCAAACCTATGGAACCGCCACGAATACTGTCACTGTTCACGTTCAGCTAATCACAGCCCTACAAATCAGCGCGGGCATAGTCAATCTCAACATCTCGGGCTCAAATGCAATTGCCGGTCAGAATCAGATGATGACCACGGATCAGACAAGCACTTTGTTGTGGGGTACCAATAGCAGTCTCAAGAAAATCACAGTCAACACGAGTCTTGCGTCGCCCCTTTTTACTTTGCAGCTTGTTGCGCTCAATCCAACTGTAGGCACTGCTTCATCGCAGGTGACGCTTTCGACCACTGCAAATGACCTGCTTTTGAATGTCGGCAGAAGTTCCGGCAGCTGTGGACTGATGTATACCGCCATCGCCCTTGCTTCCCAAGGTACGGGGACCGACTCTCACACCATTACTTTTACTGTTCAGACCCAATAGATCCCATGAAGAGTCTATCGTGCACGATTCATCGACTGGCTGTAATTGCGATTGGACTTGTATCGTTGATTGCGACGAACAGTCATGGTCAAGCGATCAGCATCACCGGAGGAAATATCTCGCTTTCCATCACAACAGGAACCGCAGGTGGTCAACTTGTCAACGTTATCAACACGGCGGTGACACTCAATTATCAAAAACAGTCGGTGCTTGCGAAAATCAGCGTATCGACATCGTGTCCCGGTCAGCGATATGACTTAAGTGTGTTGGCGACCAATGTAACAAATGGGGTGGCTGCGCCTCAAGTTACTCTGGTTAATGGAAGTCCCGCAATTGATTTGATTACAGGTATCCCATCAACGGGATCGAAAAACGCTAGTTCCACACTTCAGTATACGGCCTCGGCGACGTTCAGTCAGGGTAACAGCACAGAACTTGGTGACGACATCCACACAATTACATATACAATTTTAGCACAATAGGTTTCTCATGAAACGATTACTTTCCATTTTTGCGTGGGTGTTCCTGCTGATCCCTTTCTTTACATTAAGCATGAATGCTCAAGTTTCTGTCATCGGTGAATTGAGTCAGGACAAGGACGCAAAACCGGGTGATTCGTACACCGGCCTCATTATCGTGCGAAATGACACGAATGAACCCCAGGAAGCAAAGATCTATCAGACTGACTACACCTTTCAGTGTGATGGGACAAACAATTATGGCGACCCGGGGACACAACCCCGGTCAAACGCAAAGTGGGTCGCCTTTAGCCCATCGTATCTCACACTTCCCCCTCTCGCAACAATGGCAGTCAATTATACCGTGACGGTGCCAAAGGATGTGGAAGGAAAAAAGCTCGTCGGTACCTACTGGAGCATGTTGATGGTGGAAGGAATTCAGAAAGGATCGGCTGAATCTTCTCTTCCTCAGAAAGATAAGAAAGCTCAAATGGGTATCATGCAGACAATCCGATATGGTATTCAAATAGCAACAACGATGGCAAATACAGGGACCAAGAAGATTGAATTCCTAGGAGTAGCCATGGACACTTCTGGCGGCAAGCGCTCGTTGCGAATCGATATCAAGAACACCGGTGAGACTGGAATGAGGCCGGATGTTACGCTGCAATTGTTTGATGTGCAGGGAGCACCCGTTGGGAAATTCCCGGGGATTAAATACCGTATTTATCCCGGAACGTCTGTCCGACAACTCATTGATGTCAGCAGCGTCCCTCGAGGAACGTATAAGGCGCTCGTTGTTGTCGATGCCGGAGGAGATGATGTCTATGGTGGACAATACACGCTAAAGTTCTGAGCACTCGATTTGAAAACAGTTTTGAGACACAATCCGGTCCGAACTGGCCGGATTTTTTTTATCCTGTGGCTGACGACCTTCCTCGTTGGGATCGGCGTCGCACGTTCCCAGCAGTTGGTCGACGTCCAGCTCGCTGTTCGGGGCAACATCACGGCCAAGCCGGGCTCTATCGTGGCGGTCGGTATCAAAGTAGCAAATCGTGCTGCGGTTGACGGATCATATCAATCCCGAATAAGCCTTCCCGACGGATGGAGAGCGGTGACGCGGGACTTCCCGTTCTCGCTTCAGCCTGGCGCCAGTGATATTCGCCTCATTTCTTTTTCGATCCCTCCAGACGCGCCCGCACAGCAGTATCAGATCGGATATTCAGTTCGAGAGACCGCCGGTGACGAAGGAAGCACTTCAATTCAGGTGATCGTTCTGCCTGTCATCCAATTAGAACTGGAGGTTTTGGATGCGCCGAGGTTTGTCGTTGCCGGGGCGAACTTTCCTACAATCTTTCTTCTGGCGAACAAGGGCAATTCTGCCACTTCAATAAGGCTGCGATATCGAAGCTCGAACGATTTTCCGATCACGATTGATTCGACAGTTCAGCACTTTGGACCAAGAGAAGTTCGGCAATTGAAGGTCAGTGT
>JADGQA010000098.1 GCA_017882185.1 Bacteroidota bacterium | reverse complement strand
GGGTTCTTATGAACTGCGCGAAAGTTATCCGAACCCCTGCAATCCGGGTACCTTGATCAAGTTCCATCTTCCATCTACGGATCGTGTCACGCTCAGTGTCTTTGATGTGGTGGGTCGCCAGGTCGCAATGCTGGTTTCGGGAACGCTGCCGGCGGGTGACCATTTCCGGCGTTGGGATACCAGCGGAGTTTCAAGCGGCATCTACTTCTACCGTTTGTCAACGGATTCGTTTGCCAGCACCAAAAAACTCGTTGTATTGAAATAGCGAAGCAATCTCGACAATGCTCGACCATCAATATCCTGATTGCGTCAGACGAGGTCCAGGATGAAATTGATTCATCAATCCACCATCACTTGTCCATTCTGTGGTACGATGAAAGAAGAGACTATGCCGACCGATGCGTGTCTTTTTTTCTACGAGTGCACAAGCTGCAAGAAAGTACTGCATCCGAAAACGGGAGACTGTTGCGTATTCTGCTCATATGGTTCCGTGCTCTGCCCCGACAAACAACAGAGTCTCTCCGCATGATGTCGATCCAGATACATCGTTCGATAGTGAACTCGTATACTCATTGAATCCTATTCCAATCGGTGCTCCGCCTGCCGAATCTCATCCACCACTCACCGAAATCTGCCCCACATTTCGGGTAACTCAGCGTATTATAGTTTCGGAACGCGTCCCTTGTACGCAGTTTTTGAAAGAATTGTAGGTTATTTCAGATTTTCCTAAATTTGGTAAGCCGAAGATCCAATATCCCACTCGAAAACGGAACTTGAATAGACTCGCAATTGGTTTGAAATGTCATGGAAGCGCAGAACGCAGATCTATCAGCATTACGAATTGACAGACAAAAGGAATCAGAGGAATCAGGAAAGTCCAAGCGGACGACTTGGCTGGTCTCAGCCGTTGTCATCCTCGCAATTATCCTTGCAGCATACTTTGCTCTCGGCAACGCGCTCACGCAGGCAGTTGAAGTATCACTGACAACTGTTGCGCTCTCCTCCCCTTCGCAATCGAACGCCGTTCTGACCGCGAGCGGCTACGTGGTTGCGCAGCGAAAGGCATCGGTAGCATCAATTCTCGAGTTCTTCAGAATCTCAACACTCAATTTCGGGTCGTTCGCGGAGCTTGAGTTTGCATTCAGCCTTTCGCCGTCAATTATTGTCTCTTCCCTCATTTTCGCAATGTCCATGGGATTGATTGGAGGATTCTTACCCTCGGTCCGAGCCGCGCGGCTTAGCATCGTTGATGCCCTTCGCGCTTCCTAGGAAGCGCGAAGGTTTGTTTCCTCACGGATGATCCCTCAGTAATCCCACCTATCTCCGCCGTCCCAAAAAGGCGCCTCGGCGTATCCTATCTGCAATGAGAGTTCGTGAGGGAAGGTTCATTGTTTCGCTTTTTGTGCAGTCTCCGTCGTTATCCCAGCATTGGATTTGAGGTGCTTGTCAAGAAACTGAAGTATGGCCGCGTATCCTTGCACCTCATTCCCTATCTTCGCAAAGCCGTGTCCTTCATCCGGAAAGACCACGTATTCAACCGGCACACCGTTCTTCTTCACTGCTTCTACCATTTCATCGGATTCAATTTTCAACACACGGGGATCGTTTGCCCCTTGCAACACAATGAGCGGTCGCATGATATTGTTCACGTGGAACAACGGTGATATCGACTTGAGCATTTCCTCCTGTGTATCGGGGTTTCCCATTTCCTTGTACAACGCGTTGCGGTACGCTTCCCACCAAGGTGGAATACTCTTCAGCGTGCGGACCCAATTCGCAACACCGAATAAGTCCACGCCGGCAGCAAATTCCGTCGGCTTGAATGCGAGTGCGGCAAGAACCATATAGCCGCCGTAACTTCCGCCGATGATACCAATCTTTGTCGTATCGACATATCCTGTTGCAGCGAGGAATTTCTTTGCCCCCACACAATCCATCAAGTCAACCCCGCCGTGTTTTTGGTCGTCTGCCTGGTAGAAGGTCTTTCCATATCCGGAACTCCCGCGATTGTTTACCGCCACGATAACATAGCCGTGGTTCACGAGATATTGGATAAGCGGCGAATATCCTATGCGGGATTGTCCTCCGGGTCCTCCATGGACCCAGACAAGAGCAGGAGCCTTTTCTCCCGGTTTGATTTGATGCGGTTTGTATTGTATTGCTGGGATCGCAATTCCGTCAAACGATTGATACCGCGCCACGTGTCCAACCACCAGGTCCTCGGGATTGATATCCGGATTCATCGTGTTCGTGATTTGCTTGTACGACCTCGTGGCAAAGTCAAAGATGTACAGATTGTTCGAAGAGCTTGAGCTATTGGCGTAGAACGCCATGAGTTTCTCACCGCGGGAAATCTTGACGGAAGTAATGTCAAGGTCGGGCAGCGAAGGAAGGTCAACGGAGTTTCCGGCAGAATCTTTGAGCTGAATCTGAGTTCTCGCATCATTGTTCACAATGACCGCGCGATATTTGCCGTTGTGTGAAAAGGACATCGATGTAATATCCCACTTGGCAGATTCGACTTTTTCGGTCGTTCCAGTCGACAATTCATAACGCTTGATGTAGCTAAATTCGCTCGCATCGTTCGTGAGGAAGTAGAGCCACTTCGAATCGACGCTGAATGTCAGGGGGCTGAATACGATGTCTCCCTCGTGTTTGCTCAGTTGCTTCAATTCTTTAGTCTGGACATCGAACAAGTACATGTCGGAATTGTCGTTTGTATAGGTTTTGCTGAATGCGACATAACGCCTGTCATTCGAAATATCACCGAGATCGTATCCCAGGTCATTCTGGTACATCAACGTTGGCTTGAACGTTGCAACGTCCATCTCGTAAAGATCCATAAACCTGGGGTTTCGTTTGTTTGAGCCAAAGAAGATACTTTTGTTGTCGTGGCTCCAACCATAAAATTCGGACCTGGCGTTGGAGTACGGCGTAATGTCTTTGATGCTTCCATCTTCATTGCGCACGTAAAGATGGAGGATTTCGTCGCCTCCAATATCACTCTGGTACAGGATTCGATTGTCCTCGGGGAAGAATGAAATTGCAAATACAGAATTTGTTGTGGAGTTCGTAAGTTGCGTGGGCTCGCCACCCCCGACAGGAACAGTGAATGCATTATAAATTCCGGTTTTGTTGCTGCTGAAGAGAATCAATCGTTCATCATGCGAAAAAGAACTTCCTCCAATCGCGACCGTTTTCATGAACTGCTCGATGGGGTATTGTTTGACTTCACGATAGTCGCTTTTGGGCTGACATCCTGCAAATAGACCAAATAGCACAAGAGCGGCGATAGATACTCTATGGTTCATAGCGGTCTCCATGGAACGATGTGAGTGCAAATGTGTGTTTCGGACTCGGGCGATGGATGGTTGATGAATTCGTGCAATTCCAATATCTCCTGCATGGTTCAGAATGCCAAGCGATTGGTGTGTTGGAACCCATTCAATTCATCGGAAGTCTTGGTTCAACAAAGATCACTTTCTCCCTTTCAATTGTCACGGTTCCCGCAGGTGCCCCTTTTGGTTTGCGAACGTACTTTCCTTCGCACACAGAAACCGGAACTAGTTTCGAGCTTTTCATTTTGCTGTAGTATGCCGCTATTCCAGCAGCTTCGTCGATAGCGTGTTTGCTGATCTCTCCCTTTCCCGAGCCGAACTTCAAGACGACGTGCGATCCTCCCACAGCACGAGCGTGGAACCAGAGATCCTTCGATTTTGTGTAACGCGTGGACAGGAGGTCATTGTTCTCCCCATTCTTGCCCGCCCAGACAACGAAGTCTCCTGCAACCCGAAAAACGCGGAATGGTACATCCTCCTCTTTGGCTTTCTTGGAGTGAGCGGCCTTGGCAAGGCCGAGAGAATGCATCATCTCACGATGTTCTTCCAGAAAAGCATCAAGTTCGTCCGACGATGATAGAGTTTCAAGTTTTCCCAACGCCGTCATCAAGACAGATTGTTCTTGCGTGAGCCTTGTTTTTTGCTTTTTCTTTTCGTCCATCGCAATCCGGGATTTCTTCGCCCTCTCGAAATATCGATCGGCATTCTTCGCGGGCGTCAAATTCTTGTCCAGAGGAACTGTCACGAGCTCATTGGAGCCATCGAGAATATTTTCAACAATTGCTTCTGCCATCCCCTTTCCGAGTTCGTGTAAATGAGCCTTCAACAGTTCTCCCATCCTTTCATATTCTCCTGCACGATCAGCCGACTCTGCTTCGTGCGAGATTTTTTCTAGCGTCCGTGTGACCCGCTCCAATTCCTTGTTGAGACCCTGCTGAATTCGTGCCTTTTCGCGGGCCGCGCGATCGAAGCTTTTTGTCGTTCCGAGGTACGTGCGAATGGCTTCGCTTAGTGAGTCGAATTCCCGTTTCTCATACTGCCTGCAATGATGGAGGTCAATGATCGAAAACTCCAGCGCGTTGGCTCCCTCATAGTAGATGCGCGGCAAACAAGTCGATCTTAACTCTTCTATCATGGCCCCTCCTTCAAGGAAAAGCCGCAGAATTTCATCGTCCGACAAATGATCGACTGTCTCCGAACGTGCGATCCCTGCCCGGTGGAAGAGTTCTGTCAGGAGAATGCCGCCAAAGAAGGGAAAAAACTTCTTCAGTGCTACTCCGATCGGCATTTCAGCAAGCCCCCGGAGTTGCCGCAGGAATGATTCTTTGTCGGCAACGGACTCACGGTCAACCCGTTCAGAATGTGTTTGACCTACAATCTCTCTGGATCTGAGAAACGAATCTGAGACTTCATTGTTGTCGTGAACGAGGAGAACATTCGCTCTTGATCCAAACATTTGGATCAGGAGACGTACTCCAGATTCGATCGCGAGCGCTATCTGCCTGTCTGCACTGTGTATTGAAACAGACCCGACGGTAAGTCCGATGATTTGTGGAAAAAGGTCGATGGAATTCCTTTTTGCGCGAGCAAATGATTCCATCAAGAAGAGACAGTTCTCCGATGGCTCGCATCGAACAATCAGATACGCACGGGTGGGCTGCACGGTTCGAGCGGAAGGTGCCTCAAACGCCAGTATCAACTCGTTCTTGTTCTGCGAGAATACTTCGCGAACAATCCAACCTTTCAACTGTTGGTTCAGTTGAACGGCGATATGTCTCAGTGTGTAATAATTTGCGATCATGGAAGTTGTCCACACAACAGGCAAAAATTCCCGAAAAAAGGAAGCAAATGCAATGTAACGGTGGATAATTCGTGGATAAGTGCGTCAAAAAGTTGTGCGAAACTTCACCTTGCCCGCACTTCAAAATTTGCGTAACTTCATTGACCAAAGCGCATTCCGACGGAATTTGCCGACACGAAAAAGGATCAAAAATCCGGGAGATTTCCACTGATTTCAAGCATGACTGGCTATGGTCGGGCCGAGCTCTCGAAGCGGGGGATGTCCGTCTCTGCCGAAGTTCGCAGCGTCAACAGCCGATATCTCGAAGTCACTTCAAGGTTGCCCCGAACCCTCTCGCATCGCGAGAAAGATGTGAAGGAAATCGTGCGGTCGTTCCTGAGCCGCGGAAGCCTCAATATCACGGTGAAGATTGAAAAAGAATCGAATGGAGAGACCCCGTTAAAGGTCAATACTTCAGCCGTGAAATCGTACTACAAGCTCCTCAATGAGCTAAGAAAAACCGTCAAACTTCGGGAGAAGGTAAAACTTGAACATCTTCTGAATTTTTCAGAGATCCTGGAGCCAATCGATGCCGAGGAAACGGACACCAAAGAATGGGAGTTGGTGGATGAAACAATCCGGGAAGCGCTTAAACAATTGAACACCATGCGTGTGAATGAGGGAAGAGAGCTTGCGAAGGATTTCGTAAAACGGATCCAATGGATTGATAAGACACTCAACGAAATCGAACGGCTTTCTGTCGAACGTATTCCGACAGAACGGAAGCGGCTCCAGGAACGTATTGCACAGCTGCTCGAAGACAAAAGTATCATAGACCAAAACCGGCTGGAATTGGAAATCGCCCTGCTTGCCGACAAGTTGGATATTACGGAAGAATGCGTTCGTTATAGAACACACAACAAGTTTTTCCTTGAAGCGATCAAAACGGAAGAAACTCCCGGAAGGAAACTGAATTTTCTCATCCAGGAAATGAACCGGGAGGCGAATACAATCGGGTCGAAGGCGAATGAAGCAGCGATTGCGCACCTCGTCGTGAAGATCAAGGAGGAATTGGAGCGCATCCGCGAGCAACTTCAAAACATCGAGTGACTTGCTGAGGCGTACCAGCCGGAGGACATTCGAACCCCGCGCCTGTCCAGGCATCTGCAAAACAAAGGAAGATGAAACGAGGGAAACTCATCGTTATTTCGGCCCCGAGTGGAAGTGGAAAAACGACCATTGCGCGGGCGATCATGCAAAAGTATCCGGGAATGCTCTTTTCGGTTTCCGCGACGACCCGACCTCCGAGGGCCGGCGAACTTGAAGGAAGGGACTATTTCTTTCTCTCAAAGGAAGAATTCCAGCACAGAGTTGAGACGGGCGATCTTGTTGAATGGGAAGAAATTTACGGCAATTTTTACGGGACGCTGAAAAGTGAAGTCGACCGTGCGCTTCGGCAAGGAACAATCATGTTGTTCGACGTGGACGTGAAAGGCGCACTTTCGATCAAGAAGACCTATCCGGACGACAGTGTCCTGATATTCATCAAGCCTCCGAGCTTCGAGGCCCTTCAACAGCGCCTCTTGAACAGGAAAACTGAGGACGATGCAACAATCCGCCGCCGTCTCGACAGAGTGCCGATGGAATTGGAAAAAGGAGGTCAATTCGATTGGCAAGTCGTGAACGATGATCTCAAGATCGCGGTGGTTAAGGTCGATGAAATCATCCGCGAACATACAGATTCTGAAATACTCACACACTTATAACCATACTGAGGAGGTAGAAGCACTGTGGCAATTAAACCGGTAAACATGGCAAACTATTTCGGCAAAATCGGCAACCTGTACGAAGGCGTGGTTGTGGCCGCCAAGCGTGCCCGTCAAATTCACGATGAACTGAAGATCGAGCTTCGGTCACGGCTCGAAACACTGCAGCAGATATCTGCGGTCACAACGGAGGTTGAAGACGATTCGGATCCGGTCGCAAATCCAGATCAATTGAAAATCAGTCTTGAATTCGAAAAGCGCCCAAAACCGGCGGACCTGGCGTTGGATGAGGTTGTTCGAGGCACGATCGTCAAGCGCTACAAGGAAGTTGAGCCGCCCGTAGAGGAGGAAAAAGAGAAGGAACCGGAAGAGTAAGTCAGGCCCCGTCGTGTTCAAAGGAAAGAAAATCTTACTCGGAATTACGGGGGGCATCGCAGCGTACAAATCCTGTTATCTTGTCCGTGAATTCGTGAAGGGCGGCGCGAGCGTCAAAGTCGTGATGACGCCATCGGCAACGAAGTTTGTTTCGCCCCTCACTTTTTCAACGCTGTCGAAAAATTCGGTGGCAGCAGATATCTGGTCATCCGACCAAACGACGCAATCCGACATCGGTACCAGGCATATTGATACAGCCAATTGGCCCGATGTCTATCTGATAGCTCCCGCATCCGCGCATACGATTTCCAAGCTCACGCACGGTTCTGCCGATACGCTTGTTTCGCTTATTGCCCTCGCAACGCGTGTCCCCATCGTACTTGCCCCGACCATGGATGCGGACATGTACCTCAACGAAATAACAAAGGCGAACCTGGCAACGCTGCAAGAACGCGGTTATCACGTTTGCCAACCGGACTTTGGTGAACACGCAAGTGGGCTCTCGGGACCAGGACGCTTTCCGGAAATTGAATCTATCGTGAAACAGATGGAAACAATTCTCTCCGGATCGTTCAGGGATTTACAGAAGAAAAGGATCCTAGTAACGGCCGGACCAACATACGAAGCGATCGACCCAGTCCGATTCATCGGAAACCGTTCTTCAGGGAAAATGGGTTTTGCTATTGCCAATGCTGCGGCACAGCGTGGGGCAAACGTAACACTGATCACCGGGCCTGTTCACCTTGAGACTCCGCGAAACGTCGAGAGAATCGACGTCGAATCTGCGCAGGAAATGTACGATGCAGTCATGGCCCACGCAAAACGAAGAGATGTTGTCATCATGGCCGCCGCCGTTTCGGACTTTATGCCAGAATCCCCGGCAACACAAAAGATCAAGAAGAGTGCGACGGGGGGAGTTCCAGACCTCAAGCTGAAAAAGACTCCGGATATTCTGGCCACCCTCGGAAAAAAGAAAATTAGCGGGGTCCTAGCGGGATTTGCCCTGGAAACCCAACACGATTTCGAAAATGCGAGAACGAAACTAAAAGAAAAGAACCTCGATTTCATTGTGTTGAATTCTCTGCAGAAAGGTCGACGGGTTTTTGGATCGGACACCAACGTCGTGACAATCCTCGACAGGAAAGGCAAGACCGAGGATTTGCCGGAGTCGTCAAAATTCGATGTGGCGAATCGGATCCTCGATAAGGCTCGCGATCTCCTGTAAAATCTCCTGCCGCGATCCGGCAGCACCGTACGGCAACTATGAGCAATGAAGACAACGAAATCAAGCAGGTTCTTGACAATGTTGAAAGGTTTCTGAAACAGCAACAAGATCTCCACGGCAATTTTTTCTATGCCGAAGACCCCGGACAAAAGAATCAGAGTACTGAATCCAGCGTGAAATCAAAATCCAGCCAACAAATTCCGGAAGACATTGATCTTTTCGGAAAGCCCGCAGCCTCAGTGATCCCACTGATGAAGACATCTCGTCCGCAGGATCATCCATACCCGAACGAACCCTGGGTTTCTGCAGCCACATTGGTTGACCTTAATAGTCAGATCTGTGAGTGTTTGAAATGTCCACTTGGAAAAACCCGGACGAATTTTGTATTTGGTGTCGGCAATCCAAATGCAGACATCGTAGTTATCGGAGAAGCCCCCGGAGCTGATGAAGATGCGCAAGGTGAACCCTTTGTCGGACGTGCAGGTCAGCTTTTGAACAAAATCCTCGAGGCGATCCAATTCAAGCGGGAAGAAGTCTATATCTGCAACATTCTGAAATGTCGTCCACCAAACAATCGTGAGCCTCTGCCAGAAGAGATTGAGCGCTGCGAGCCGTATCTGTGGAAGCAGATGGAGATCATCAAACCAAAAATGATTCTCTGTCTTGGAAGGATCGCCGGGCAATCTCTTCTCAAAACCAACGACACTCTGGGCGCACTTCGTGGAAAGTTCTTCGACTATCGCGGGATCAAGCTCATGGTTACCTATCACCCTGCCGCGTTGCTTCGAAACCCCAACTGGAAGAAGCCGGCCTGGGAAGACGTTCAGTTGTTTCGCAAGACCTACGACGAAATGAAATCAAAAAAATAGCGGGTACGGAGTGCGGTGAACAAGGACAAGGAATACATAAAGAACCTCACGCAGGCCTGGCGGGACGAAGTCCTCAGTGCACGCAATTATAGAGCCATGGCAGAACGGGAACGAAAGCCAGAACGCCGCGCAATTCTGGAGAAGATGGCCGAGGCAGAAGAACGTCACGCAGACAACTGGGCAAAGAAACTCAGGGAACTCGGCGAGTCCCCCGGTGGGTTTTCCGAAACCCCGGCTGAAAAAATGCGCCGCTGGGTGTTGCTTCGTAGCTCGACGGAAGCAGCGGTGCAAATGCTCGAAGCCGGAGAAAGCCAGGCTGATGTCCTCTACGACAAGCTCATGGCGGCTGTCGACAATGAGAACGACCGCAAGCTTCTCCTCGAAGCTCAGCTGGAAGAAAAGGCCCACAGCCGAATGCTGCAGGAAATGTCTCAACCGCAATCGGCTCACCTTCCCCAGAGCAGATTGGAAAGCATTCTCAAGGCGGAAAAATGGCACGTCACCGCCGGCGGATGGATTGGCCAGGCGATTTACGGGGTGAACGATGGCCTTGGAGCTGCCTTTGGCGTCGTGAGCGGCGTTGCGGGCGCAACGAGCGTGAATGGCGAGTTCGTGCTGCTCAGCGGTTTTGTAGCAATGATTGCCTCAGCGTTGTCTATGGGAAGTGGGGCGTACCTCGCATCGAAATCAGAGCGAGAAGTGTACCAGGCTGAATTGGACAGAGAGCGGCGCGAACTGGAAGAGCATCCTGAAGAAGAAAAGGAAGAAATGGAGTTGTTCTATCAGTTGAAGGGATTCTCCGCTTCCGAATCAAAAATGATGGTCGAGCGCCTTGCCCAACAGCCCGAACAAATGCTGAAGACGCTCGCGCACGAGGAGCTCGGACTCTCCGAACAAACCTTTCCAAACCCATGGAAATCTGCAATTAGTGCAACCATCAGCACCGCAATTGGCGCAGCCGTTCCCGTTCTTCCTTTTTTCTTCGCAACCGGTGTAACGGCACTCGTGATCTCAGCTGTGGTCAGCACGCTGGCTCATTTCATCGTAGGAGCATCGAAAGTGCTGGTGACCGGCCGATCGTGGATTAAGAGTGGAATCGAAATGACCGTCGTCGGGTTGGGTGAAGCCGCCGTCACTTATGCGATCGGGTTGCTGATCTCTCCGATGATCCACAGAGTTTGACCGTTGCGGCGGAACAAGTGCCGTAAACCGAATTTGGAGACTTGTCATGGCGGAACCAAGAAAAATATTTGACTTCAATGCGGGGTCTTCTGTTTCGACAGAAGGACGTGTGCCCCCTCAGGCGGTTGATGTCGAAGCTGCCGTTCTCGGTGCGATGTTGCTCGAGAAGGAAGCTATTGCCAAGGTGCTCGCCATCCTCGACGAGACAGCATTCTATAAGCCTTCACATCAACTCATCTACAAAGCAATGATCGATCTTTTCGAGAGGAGCGAGCCTGTCGATCTCATTACGCTCACGGAAGAATTGAAGCGACGGGGAGACCTTGAAAAGGTCGGCGGCGAATACACCATCGCTGATTTCACCACGAAAGTTTCAAGTGCAGCGAACGTTGAATATCACGCCCATATCGTCCTGGAAAAAGCGCTGATGCGCGGATTGATCGGAGCGTCGTCAGAAGTTATCAGCCGTGCATTTAGCGAGACTGAGGATGCGCTTGAATTGTTGGACGAAGCTGAACAGAAGATCTTTATGATCTCCGAGCAGCGGATGAAGAAGAACTTCGTTTCAATGTCGAACGCCGTGTACACCACCATGGAGATGCTCCAGAGCATCCACGGAAAGCATAGCGGTGTGACGGGAGTTCCTTCCGCCTTCACCGATCTGGACAACCTGACCGGAGGGTTCCAAAACTCTGATCTCATCATCGTTGCCGGACGGCCGAGTCAGGGCAAAACAGCGTTTGTTCTCTCGGCGGCCCGCAATGCATCGGTATTGCACGACATTCCCGTTGGCTTCTTCAGCCTTGAAATGTCCAACCAGCAGCTTGTCATGCGACTCATCTGCGCGGAAGCTCGCGTCGATGCACACAAGGTGAGAACGGGACGATTGCCGGAGGACGAATGGAAAAAGTTGAGCATGAGCGTTGGTCGCCTGCACAAAGCAAAGTTCTTTATCGATGACACTGCAGCGTTGACTGTTCTCGAACTCCGTGCGAAGGCCCGGCGTTTGAAGGCTGAACACGGTGTCGGCATGATCGTCGTAGACTATTTGCAGCTCATGCAGGGACCACGCAATGCCCAGAGCCGTGAACAGGAAATCTCTTCGATCTCACGTTCACTGAAAGCACTTGCCAAAGAGCTTAACATTCCTGTTATCGCGCTGTCGCAGTTGAACCGTGCTGTTGAGACACGCGGTGACAAACGACCCGTCCTTGCAGACCTGAGAGAATCTGGTGCCATCGAACAAGACGCAGATGTCGTTCTTTTCGTCCATCGTCCTGAAGCATACGGCATCCAGGAAGAAGGGGGAAGACCCACAGAGGGCCGCGCAGAAATTATGATCGGAAAACAGAGAAACGGTCCCATTGGAAACGTGGAATTATCGTTCATCAAGCAGTATGCCCGATTTGAGAATTTGACTCGGTTCCGCGATGATCAGCTCCCACCACCGCCCCCCGAGCTAGAAGAAACTCCTTTCTGATGAACCGAAGATATTTCCTTCAGTCTCTGACTTTTGCTGCAGGTGCATCTCCCCTGTTTTTGAGTGGTGATATCCTCACTCGATTCTTCCAGCTTCAGGACGAAGATCAAAGCCTCTGCAATAAGAAATTCGACCTCGCCGTCTCGCAGGGCTGGGAAAAACTGCCAATCAATGAAATTATCATCCATGTCGGAAAGACGTTCCTCGGCGCCCCGTACGCTGAGAATGTCCTAGAAGCACCGGGCGAAGAGCATCTTGTCGTCAATATGAGGGCTCTTGATTGCGTCACGTTCTACGAAAACGCTCTTGTG
>JADGQA010000310.1 GCA_017882185.1 Bacteroidota bacterium | reverse complement strand
TTATCGGGAACGGTTGAAGGTCCAATGGGGGAATTGCCGATTACCAACGGAAAGATCGACGGCAAGACATTCTTTTTCCAGGTGAACGCCGGCGAGATGACAATCAGTCATCAATGCACAGCTTTGGGTGATTCCATCTCAATGAAAGTGCCCGGAATGCAGGGAGGGGA
This sequence comes from Bacteroidota bacterium, assembly GCA_017882185.1. Lineage (GTDB taxonomy): Bacteria > Bacteroidota > Ignavibacteria > UBA10030 > UBA10030 > JADGQA01. The sequence continues at coordinate 3,532 of JADGQA010000310.1, read as the reverse complement.
AGCCATGGAACTGATGCTTAAACGAGTGACTGAGGGACAAAAGCAATCGAAATAGTGACAAAGACCCCGCGTAGAGTACGAAGCAGCCGGCGTCTGGCAAAAAACCTGCTGCTGGCATTGTCCCTCACAATTTCTGCGGCATTCGCACAACAAAGCGATCGGGCAAAACTTGGAAGCCTGGAAACCGGGGAATCGGTTTTGTTCGTGCGCTCTTCGGGAGGCGAATGGGGAATCGAATGTTACGGCGGAACCTCTCCGCGCCTGACGCAGCAGAAGCCTGTCCACATTGAGGTCTTTCGTGCGGAAGAGGACATCCGCGAGCTTGCAGCCGGTTACAGGACGGTCAAGCGATTGGACTCCGATATCGATGCCCGCGCTGAAATCGCATACGGCGAAAATGTTATTTTTCGTATCCAAGACCGATGGAGCCTGAAAGGAGCAGTTGTATCGTTGCGAAGGAAAGTGGAGGTTGTGGGGAACGCTCCGGACGGATTCAGCTCGTCTTTCACGTTTATTGTCGATCCTTCCGTTCGCTGGTCCGACGTGAACTGCCTGGCTCCCAGTGCGTTGTACGGTGACCCTACCTACAATGGCGACCGCTCGCCCGGCGGCACGATGAACTACGCGGCGCGGCGTTTCCTCATGCGCGAAGATATTCTGCCGGCTCCCCTCTTCGCCCTCTCGTTCGGCAACGGCACTTCCGTGGCAATGTTGGATCCTTCACCGCGGGGTGAATCGACAGTCGAAGAGACGAAACTTTTGAAAGACGTGATGACCGATTCGAGATTTCAATTCGGCGCGCTCGGGGTGTGGCAGGCAGACGAGAGACCGATCGAGTTCGGTTTCCAGTTTCCCGGCACGGTGAGCATGTACGCGTTCGCCCCAGACGCACAGTCAAAACCGCGATGGATTCGGCGCTACCATCCAATCGCTCAGGGAGTCGCTCACAGCTACGAAGTGAATTTTCGATTCGGAGTCAACGAGTCTTTTCGAGACGTCACTCGAAACACATGGCGATGGGCGTGGAGCGTTCTGAAGCCCGTGGTCATCACCATTGACGTCGGACAATTGCGCCGCGTTCTGACAGACCACCTAGCTGCCCAAGCTGCCACCATCGACGGGCGCACTGCCATTCCGTTTGCCGTCGCCACGTTCGATACGATCCGCCCTCAATGGAATTGGACGATGGCAGCGATGGGCTTCGTGAGCAAGAACATCGAGTGCGCGGACCAATTGTTGCGCGAAAGCGATCGCGACACGACCGGGCGCGGGCAAAAAATGCGCAAGATCGGCTTGAATATTATTTCGTCTATGATCCGGGCCCTTCCGACCGTGCCGCTTCAGGCGACTGGCTACGATCTTGCAACCGGAAAGCCGTGGACTGGTGAGCGACAGGAATGGCTTGCCCCCTGGCTGCGAAACGCCACGGAAGACATGCGCGTGCTGATTCGGGCTTACCGGCGCGAGCGCGCCCTCGGCCGGCAACATCCGGAATGGTTCAACTGGGTGAAGACCTATGTGGATTGGCTGATTCTGCAGCAAAGGGATGATGGATCGTTCCCTCGTCGGTGGAAACCCGGAAGCAGCGAAGTCGCGGAATCGACCGGAACGACAAGTTATTGCCCCGGTCCGCTTCTCGTCATGATGACCGAGGAGACGGGCGAACCGAAGTATAAGCAGGCGGCCATCCGCGCAGCAGAGTACATTTGGACGAACTTTGGAACGCGAGGACTCTTTGTCGGCGGAGCAAGCGACAATCCAAATATCACCGACAAAGAAGCCGGCATGCTTAGCATGGAGGCTTACCTGAGTCTTTACGAATCAACCAAAGAACCGAAATGGTTGGATCGCGCGAAAGCAGCAGCGGACTTCGCCGAAAGCTGGATCTGGATTTGGAACCTTCCAATGCTGCTCGATGCAGACGACGCGCACCTTCATTGGAAGAAAGGCGTGTCCATCGTTGGACTTCAGGGAATTACGACGCGAGTCGCTGGCAGTGCGGATGAATACCTGGACTGGGCTGTCCCCTCTTATGCGAAACTATATATCTACACGAAGGACTTGCACTATCTCGATGTCGCACGGCTCCTGCTGCACGACACCAAATCCATGGTCGCGCTTCCCGGACGCCAGTATGACATGAAAGGTATCGGTTGGCAGCAAGAGGGTTGGCGCATGGGTCCGGGCGGGCCCGGCCGCGGCATCGGAGGCCACAGGTTCTGGCTACCGTGGATTTCGGCCAATCACCTGTACAGCATTACTGGTTTGGAAGAATTCGACCCGGCCTTGTATCAACAGCTGGCCAAAAGGAATTGATCGATTCTGATTTTGTAGCAGGAGAATAATGGAAGTGGATTCTCCCCAAGCCCGGACACAGAATGATATTCACAATGAAGATGGAATCAGAAATTAAACTTGTTCAGTTCTTTTTATTGAGTCGGACAGAAAGAACTAATCAACACGCTCTGGGAGTGCTAGAATGAAATATAGGTTTCTAATTTTCTTATTGATGGGGTTATTCTTAACAACGAGTAAGGCTATTTCACAGGATCCAAATTTTTACATTTTCCTCTGCTTTGGACAGTCAAACATGGAGGGCTTTCCGGGAGTTGAAGAGCAGGATAAGACGAACTCGAATGATCGCTTCCAGGTCATGGCAACAGTTGATTTTCCAAAACTAGGCCGAGAAAAGGGGCATTGGTATCCAGCCGTCCCTCCGTTGTGCCGCCCCTCCACCGGACTTTGCCCCGCCGATTATTTTGGCAGAACCATGATCGCCAACCTCCCCAAGAACATCAGAGTGGGGGTTGTCGTCGTTGCGGTGGCCGGGTGCAAAATTGAACTGTTCGATAAGGCCAATTATCAGGCGTACGATTCAACAGCTCCAGTGTGGATGAAAAATATCATCAAGCAATACGACGGGGATCCTTATCAGTATCTTGTTGACCTGGCAACACTAGCGCAGAAGGAAGGAGTCATCAAAGGAATTCTGCTGCATCAAGGAGAGTCAAACACGGATGATAAAGATTGGCCAAACAAAATCAAAGGCATCTACGACAATTTGATCAAAGACTTGAATCTCGAAGCTGAAAAAGTGCCGTTGCTCGCAGGCGAACTGGTGAATGCCGACCAACATGGCGCTTGTGCGAGCATGAATGAAACCATCGACGAGTTACCGAAGACAATTCCCAATTCACAAGTCATTTCTTCTGCAGGCTGCCCGGCCAGACCGGACCATCTGCATTTCACTGCCGAGGGTTACAGAGATCTTGGGACGCGATATGCAGAGAGGATGCTCTCTCTGCTGGGGTATAGCATGACCAATCCTGAGTCGCCACAAACCAAATAGATTGATCAGAATGCAATCAATTTCCGACTCGAACTACAATGGACCAAATCTAGACAAGATGGGAGAGGCGTGGACGAAATAATCTCTATGATAGCAAACGTATCAGAGCACAGTTACTCGAGCCTGGCTCAAAAATGACGTACTCAGGGTTTTTTGAGATAGCATCTAATAAGGCTCGGTAAG
>JADGQA010000013.1 GCA_017882185.1 Bacteroidota bacterium | reverse complement strand
ACTCAACACGAACAACACTGCTGTAGCACTGACGGGTAGTCTTACGATAAATGCAGTCACTGTGACGGCGGGGTCTGGAGCAATCGGCATCGGAGGCAATTGGACAAACAACGGTGGCACGTTCACAGCGGGTACCAGCACAGTGAACTTGAATGGCGCAGGCGCACAGACCATCGGTGGAACGACTGCTTGTACCTTCAGTACGCTCAAGGTCAACAACGCTGTTGGCGTCACGCTTGGATTTGCCCAGACCACCACGACGCTGACCATTGGGGACATAACCGCGAGCAGCATATTCAGCGATGGTGGATTTGTTCTCACCTCGACGGGGACCCTTAATCTCACATCCGGCACGTACAAACTTGGTTCAGCCACTGTAGGAACGACATTCCCCGCGTTCGTTACCCGCAACATCTCTTCGGGGACCACGGTTGAGTATGCTTCAGGCGTGGCTCAGACAGTCTCCGTGACTCCGAGTTATCAGAACCTGACGTTCTCGGGGGCAGGAACAAAGACCACAGCCGCAGGAACGCTTACCATCGGTGGCAACTGGACGGTCGGTAGCACAACCGCTCTCAACACAAACAACACGATCGTGAATTTGACCGGCAGTCTCACGATGACCACGGCCGTGACTCAAGGCACAGGGGCCATCAGCGTTGGCGGTAACTGGACGAACAACGGAGGGACATTCACAGCAGGCGCTGGAGGTACAATATTCAACGGTTCGGGTGCGCAAGCTATTAATGGTTCTACGGCAACCACATTCATAAACCTGACGCTGATCAATTCCGCAGGTCTGACCAATACAACCACAACAACGACTGTCACAGGGACGCTAACGCTCACGAGCGGCGCTTATACATTGTCGAGCGGATTGACGCTGGGGACCGGGGCGACTGTAACCCGGGGAGATGGCAGTCTTTCCGCTGTTCCGACGTTTGGCACAACTGTGAACCTGCAGTACGCGAATACCGGAACGATCAACACAGGTCCTGAGCTGCCGACCGCCGCTACTGTGCTGAATAATCTCACGATCAATAACAGCGCGGCGGTGACGCTCGCGGCGAGTCCACAAGTGAATGGAACGTTGACGCTGACGGCAGGGACACTCGCGGCGAGCACATTCAATATCACGATGGGCGGCGTGGCCTGGACGAACAACGGAGGCACGTTCACGCCAGGCTCGGGGACGGTGAACTTCAACAGCACGACGGCGGCGCAAGCGATCAACGGGACGGCTGCCACCCAGACATTCAATAATATCACGGCTGCAAAGACCGCTCAGATACTCAGTGTCGGCGCCAGCACGACGATATTGATATTGAACGGGACAATGACATTGACATCGGGAACATTCCAGGCCGGAACAGCGACGACGATCAATGTCGCTGGCAATTGGACGAATAATGGAACATTCACGGCGGGTACCAGCACGGTCACGATGAATGGGACCACGAGCCAATTTATTGGCGGTACCGCATCAACCACGTTCAACAACTTGACGATTGCCGGCGCAGCAGACACTTCTGCCGCAAACTACAAGACTGTTCAAACGACGATGAATGTTACGGGGGCTCTGACCATCAATTCCGGCAATACGCTGGATCTGGGCACATTGACCCCATCCACGATCGCAGGTGGCACGAACAGCGGGAAGATTCGATGGTCAGGTAGCAACAAGTATGTTGCAGGAGCTGGATTGACAGAGTTCTACGGAACGAGCGCAACAACCATCGCGGCAGGTGCAAACTACGGCAATATCGTGATCCTCGGAAGTGGGACAAATACGATCATCGGATCTGTAACGGTGCTGGGGGGCGACGCTGCAATTGGGATTACAGTAAATTCGAACTTGACTGTCACGGGAGCGTTAACTGTGACGGGCATGGATTTGATAAACAACGGAGCAATAACAAACAACGGGACAATCGCAGTTCAATGATTCCAATCGAAAGGAGGGTCAAATGAAATACCACAACGATCATCCACCGTAAGTCAAGAGAGTGATGGCACGAATTCCCTGAGCAGGAATTAATTGCCTATCACTCTTCACGATTCACTGTTTATTGTTCTTAAATAACTATTCACTATTCACAGTTTCAAAAGGAGCTTTAGTCATGAAAACGCATCACGCTTCAAGATCGAGCAACTCAAACAAATCAATGAATCACAATTCACGATTCACAAACCAATTTTCAAAAAGGAGTAAAGTCATGAATTATCATAGAATCTTTGGACGTGCCCTCAAGGCGACCATGGCAGTCGTTCTGGTCTTGTCATTCGCTATTGCAGGCAATGTTAAAAACAACGGAACGATAGTTAATGCAGCAACGAAGTCGATCACAGTGACTGGATTTTTCCAGAACTATAACACAGCCGCAGGTCGACTGGACAATGCCGGTACCTTTACCGTCACGGGCAATTTTTTGAATAGTAATGGAGCCCTCAACGGTTCTACCGCCAATTTTATCGGCGCGGGCGCAGGCACAATCGATGTAACGGGGAATTATCAGAACTCAACGGGCTTCACTTATAATTCGCTCGCGACGAGTCTCATCAAAGTTGGTGGAACTCTAACAAATACCAGCGCGAACAACTTTTCCACTGACACTGGTGCCGTGGAATACAAAGGCGTGGCCGGTGGACAGAGTATCGTCGCGACCGTCAAAAATGCCACTTATGGCGGCCTGACAGCCTCTGGTGCCGGCGGAGCAGGAAACGCAAAAGTGCTTGCGGCTGATATTACGGTAACTGGAAATGTTAACATCGCTGCGAGCACACAACTTGGTGAGGCTGGGCATGAACTTACCGTCACCAATGCAAATCCATTCACTGTTGGAGGCGGCGCAGTTCTCGATGCTTCAAGCAATGCCAACTCAACGACGAATTATGCGGCCACTGGCGCGCAGAACGTCCTTGGCGCCACGTATGCAAAGATGATTGTTCAGAATACAGGACAAAAATCAGCACAGGGTGCAGTGGCAGTTTCGAATCTTCTTACCATGAACAGTGCGAACGACAGTCTGGACTTTGTCGCAAACACGTTTACGCTGGATCCAGGCGCATCGGTGACGAGCACAGGAAAGCTGATGGCATCGGGAACGGTTACTGTACCAGCATTTAACCCGACCATCGGTGGAACATTTGTTTATTATGGCGCGACGCAAACGGTTGCCGGTGCAAACTACACGAACCTTGTTTTGCGAGGTGGTTCCAAAACCCTTCCCGGAACAGACTCAGTTGCTGTCTCCGGCACATATGCGTTCGAAGGTTCTCCCGCAACAACATATCAAACGGGCAACTCCTTCATCTACAACTCAACAACTGCTCAGTCAATCGTTGGAGGCCAGAACTACTTCCAGTTGATTGCCGAGGGATCAGCCGATACGTCACTCTCGAATGCTAAGACAGTGGCTGGCGGTGCCCTCACAATTCAGAACAATGCAGGAGCGGGCGTTTTGGTTCGTGGAAATACGACGCTGGATATGGCAGCGAATACCATCTCATTCGGTGCATCGCACACGGACAGTGTTGACGGAACCTCCAGAATCCGCTGGAATACGAACGGAACCAGTCAATACCTCGGCGGCACAGGCATCACAGAATTCTATGGAACGAATCCAACGACGGTCGCAGTCGGGACGTACGGTTCCTTGTGGTTCTCTGGTACCGGAACGAAGACCATCGGAGCGGGCACGGTCACAGTTGACGGCGGCTCGGTATTATCTGCAAGCATTGGCGTTCGCATAGATAACAACTTGACCGTGACCGGTGCATTGGTAACGAACAATGTCGACCTGAACAACAACGGAACACTTACAAACAACGGGTCAGTCACTGTCAACTAATCTGACATAGCGCAATCGCGAGCTGCTCGATTGTGAGCAGTTCGAAAGAAGGAAGAGATTTCAAGAGTCTCTCCGATCTCTCCGACTTTCGTCATCGCGATGAAGACCTGCACCTAAAGTTCGGTATCCCGGCTTTGAGAAGCTGAGATTCATCAACTGATGGAGTAGCTCTATGAGAACACATAGGAACAAAATAAGGCTTAATGGGCGACTGCCATCTGGTGGAATTCCGCTCCACCTGATGGATGGACTGCCGCTTGCCCGCGGCGACCTGCAAAGTCGTGCAGAGAGATGTCGAGGCGCATTCTGTCTCGACAGAGGCGACGCACGGGCAGGGTCTACGTCCTTCGATACAGGACCACCTGGCTGGAGAATTCGGCTGCCGGTGAGCGGTGCGAACTGTCGTGGGAGTACTCCGTCCAAAAAGATTCTTGGTCATCGCGGGCGATGTCCCGACAAAGTCGGGACGAGCGCGGCGATCTGCCAATCTCGATTTGAGCTCGGTTCAGATTGCTTCGTCCCTGCAGGATCGGAACTCGCAATGACAATTCAAAGAGGGTGGAGTCCGCCCGGTCGCAACGGGCCGCCGGAGGCCCAAGAATGTTACACGCGTAAGCGTGTTACTAATAGGGCTAGTCCGCCTTACGGGTGCAAACGAGCACGTGAATCAGTCCGGCCATTGCGTGCGCATCCACGATGGTGGGACGCCAACGATTGGGAATCCCGCGTCAGATTTCAAGGGAATGGGCCGTCCAAACACAGCCCAAGTCATCGCGAGCGATGTCCCAACAAAGTCGGGACGAGCGTGGCGATCTGCCGAATTCGATCTGAGTCTGGTTCAGATTGCTTCGCCCCTAAGGAATCGGCCCTCGCAATGACAATTCGCATAGGGTGGAGTCCGCCTGGAAGGAATGGGCCGGTGGGCATTAGTCCGCCCACAGGGCAAAAACGAGCACGTGAGTCAATCCGACCAACGTGTGCGCGTATACTGCGGTGGAACGATGAAGACGAGGAATCCAGTGTTGGATTCCGAGGGAGTGGTCCGCCCAAGAGTGACACTCGTCATCCTAAAGCCGACTTGTCGGCAGAAGGGTCTGACCAAGTACGATGTTATCAGATTCTTCGTCCCAATGGACTGGGACTCAGATGGACGCAAAGCATGGGCTGTGAGACTACTATGAAAAGCAATTGGAGTGCTGACGAAAAGCAATGTTCTGTCTCGGAATTGTGCGAAGGGAGAAAGTTTTCTCGAAGTGAAGACTTCGGAACTCCTTCTTTTTCTCTGATCGCCAATCAGATAGAAGATTTGTTCACAATCAACACGTTTTCATGATACAGATCGGTGAAGCATATTAAACAAATAAAGAACGGGAAGGCTCTGCTCAAGTCTTCCTGGTGAATAGTGAAACGGGTCCCTGGCGGTGACGAGATCACCGTCGGGTGAATCCCCGATACAGAGCAAAAGGCTTCAATCATCAGATGTATTGCAGGAGTAATTCTTAGATGGGTATGAAACAGTGAATGTCGTTCTGAAATATTCTGGCACGTGCTCTTATCCTGGTTCTCTTCAAAAAGAGGATCGCGATAAGATCAGGTGTATTGCATCAATTTATCAGGACGATGCATCCTCATGAAATTGTACAAATTCATAGGTGATCCTATGGTCGCGCAGAGACACAAAATGAAAAATCATTCTCCCGGTAGGTACAGGCCCTATTCTGGGTCGGGATGGCTATCGGTGTCGATTGCCTTGCTATTGGCACTTTCTGAGGGAACATACGCTCAGAATCTGGTCAACCACGGCAAAATTACCAACACTGGGACAATGCGCGTAAGGAATCAGGCAATCGGCGTCACCGATACACTCAATGGAACATTCGAATTATTTGGGACGAATCAGACCGTGCCCGCGACACAGTATGGGAATCTCTCACTCAGTGGCACCGGTAACTACACAGCTGCCGGTGACGCGACAGTAACAAAAATCCTCACAATCGCTCCAGCTGTTACATTGCAAGTCCCGCCGACTGCCTTGATTACTCTGGGGTCATCGACAGGACAGCTGACTGAAAACGGCTACCTGAGCGGAAAGATCAAAAAGACTGTGGATCTCTCCGCCGCCTCACCCGATACAACGTTCGGAGGGATAGGTGTATCCATTTCGTGGAATGGCTCAAATCCAGGAATAACCACTGTCACTCGAACATCAGGAACTGCCATCCAAATCAACGGCAAGCAATCGATTCAACGATATTTCGACGTGCTCCCGACCGTAACATCAAATCTCAATGCCACGTTCAAATTCACATACGCGGGTACGGAATTGGCAGGACAAAATCCGTCAACTCTGGATTTGTGGAGATCACCTGACAATGGAGCCACGTGGCGCCGTCAAAGAAGTACGCGCAACGGTACCATCTTGATAAAAACCGGCTTGCAGTCATTTGGACGATGGACGGCAGCAGATACGACCAACCTGTTGGGATTAGCAAGCTATGAATGGGAAGCAGACAGTATGAGGCTTCTTGCCGGAAACAATCAAACGGCCAGGGTGAAAAGGCTTCTGGACACTGCCTTTGTCGCGCGTGTCGTTGATGCGTACGGTCAGCCCGTTGTGGGACAAAACGTATTGTTCGCACTCTCTCAGAAGCCTCTGAATTCTGTCGGCGATTCCTTAACGACAGTTACATCAGTTACTGATTCGCTCGGACGAGTCCAGACCGTACTGAAACTGGGAAGCGCGAAGGGCGATTACTACGTCCAGGCTGCTGTTCCGGGCTTGCCAAGTGCTCTGGCGACTTTCCACGCATTCGCGCGACCTGCTGCGTCAATTCTCAATGCGCTCCCATTGGCCAGCACTTCTGATTCTGTGAGGTCTCAAGTCGGTCCGATCACCGTCAAAGCCACGGATTCCACGGGCGCAGTTGTTCAGGGAGTTCAAATAAACTTCGCTGTCAGCAATGCACCTGACACCGTCGGCGCATATCAGCTTAGCAGTACTATGATCAGTACCGATACCGCAGGCCTTGCGTCCATAAGCCTAAAACTTGGGAGTAAAATCGGACCATATCTGGTGACTGCAACTTCACCGGACGTCGACCCGCCCGTGACTCGACAATTCCTGATCAACGCAACACCTGGTTCGGTGACAAGCGTGAATTATGCCGGTGGTGGCGCGGACAGCATTACAGCGCTCAAGATATTGTCAGTCCAAGTTCTTGACAGCTACAAGAATCCGCGACGCGGCGATACGGTCCAGTTTGCTCTATCGAACAAACCGTCCGGTTCGACGTTTGACAGCCTGTTTACTACAACTGCTGTGACTGATTCCAATGGCTTGGCAACGACAACGCTCAGAGTTGGAGAGAAGAGCGGAAGCTATGTCGTATCTGCAGCGCTCAAGGGTCACCCGCAATTCAGCAATATCTTTACAAGTACGGCGCATAGTCTGGTTGCTGCAAAGATGCTTGCTGCCACCACAACATTCTCGGATAGCATTGGAGCGGTTCTCCATCCGATGAAGGTGTCGGTCACAGACAAGTATGACAATCCTGTACTTGGAATGAATGTCACCTTTGCTATCACTCAGAGACCTGATACTGTAGCCGGTGGATCATTGACAGTGGCGTCTGTCCGGACAGATTCCACCTTGGGTCAAGCTTCAACGATCTTCACTGCCGGTGACAAAGTTGGTACTTATACTGTCCGTGCGACGGCTGGAACCCTTGCTCGGAACTTCGACGCTCAGATTGCCGCCGGCAAACCGGCTCAAATGCTCACCGCCGGAGTGTATCAATCCAAGCCGATATTCCAGCAACCTGACTCTGCCTTTGTTGTTACTCTCACAGACAGGAAGGCCAATCCATTGGCGAACCTGCCTGTGCAGTTCAGGTTAATTCAGAAACCATTTGGTGCAGTCGGCGAAAACCTGGTTACGACGAAAGCGGCAACCAATCAACAAGGTATCGCTTGGACAGGGTTTACGATTGGAAACAAGGTTGGCCTATACGTAGTTGTTGCCTTCTCTGATAGTATCAAGGGTCTCGCGAAGACATTTACCGTGAATGCCCTAAACAGTGCAGCAATCGCACTTGATAGCGTGGGCGGCGAGTATCAGCACAAAGCGATCCTCTCGACACTCGACACCGCCTTTGTTGTGAGCGTAACCGACAAGGGAGGCAATCCTGTACCCGGCGTTGTGGTGAAATTCGCCATTACCGGCAGACCGTCTGGGACTGCGCAAGACAGTCTGACGAGAGTCTCAGATACCACAAATGCGAATGGACAGGCTTCTACGTATCTGCGGTTTGGAACGAGAGTAGGCAGTTACGTCGTGATAGCCACTGCTCCATCACTGCCCAATCTGTCACGCCGCTTCCTCGCGAATGCGACCAACGGGACTGCGTTCGCGATGGTGAAGGTAAGTGGCGATCGGCAAAAGGCCGTTCCTTACAATCGGCTCGACTCGGCATTCGTGGTGAACGTACGCGACATAGGTAATAATCCGATACCGGGGCTTGCCGTACAATTTAGGATCGCGCAAATCCCATTGCCTGAAACCGTCGGGCAGGCACTGAGTGATACCAATGTTGTTACCGATTCCATGGGGCAAGCCTCGACTCGTCTCACGCTCGGCAGCGAAGTCGGGCTCTATGGAGTGTCAGCAAACGTGAACGGCCTCACGGCCACGATCTTTAGTACCACTTCGTTCCTCCTCGTCGGCGACGCGAATATCGATGCCTCGATTAACATAGGCGACCTCACGGCGATCATCGATCATGTCCTTGGCAGGAGTATCCTGACGGGAAGTGACTCGGCTGCTGCCGATGTGAACACTGATGGCGTGATCGACATCCGCGACGCAATTCTGATGCGAGACCGGGTATTAACGGGTAATTGGACACAACGTGTCCCGGATAGCTTGTTTGCCCTCTCGCGTCCAGCGTCGGCAAAACAAACGAATAGCGTGCCGCGAGAAACGGCTCATCTCGCTGGCGATACGACAGGAAGTTATCTCGTAACATTGAGCAGCGATCTCGAAGTGACTCAGAACGGCATGAGATTGAATTTATCCAGCAACCAGCCGATCAAGGGATTGCAGTATCTCATTCATATGAAGAATCCGCCGATGATCCAGAAACCGGATGTGATCTATGATCGCGCCAAAATGATGACGGTGCTGGTGTTCCGTACAGACACGACACTGCGCATTGTCGCTTACAATCTCAACAACACGCCAATTCAGCCCGGCGACGGAGCAATCTTCAGATTGCCTATTCCAGCTTCGAAAGCTGCGGATATCGACACATCGAAGAGCGGGCTCATAGTAAGCGAAGGTGTGACCAATCGTGCTTTCGAAATGCCGTTCATCAATCTGAAGACGGCTGCATCAGGAACGTATCCGTCGACATACAAGCTTGAACAGAATTATCCGAACCCGTTCAACAACTCGACAATCATCTACTATGAAGTGCCTGATGTTGCGGGCAGACTTGCCCACGTTACGCTTCAGGTATTCAACCTATTGGGCGAGAAGGTGAAGACCCTGGTGAAGGAAGACAAAGAACCCGGTCGATACTTTACAAGGTGGGACGGCTCGAATGATGGCGGTCAGAAGGTGGCTTCCGGAGTTTACATTTACCGGCTGGTGTGGAAAGATAATCAGAACGCGAAAAAAATGCTGCTCATCAAATAAGACCTATGAACACATATCGGTCGACTACTGCACAATATATGCTGTTTTCAAGCCTCCTGAACCGCTGGTTCCTCACGAAGCGCGCAATATGTTACGTGCTTCTTGTCGTTCTGCCATCTCAGGCCTTCATCTCTTGTGCGGGAGGACATTTCCTTGGCATGGGGAGAGGCAACAAATACGCTTACACGTACAAGATGACTGTCCCTGTCGACAATCCGAGGATGATATTTCAGGATGAGATCCTGAAAATCCAGTTCAAGATAGATGCGGCTTTTGTTCGATTTCAACTCCAAAACCTTTCTCATTCTGTGATGACTGTCCAATGGGAAAAGGTCTCCCTTGGTGTTAACAACGCCTACTCATTGGTACGGCACACGATCGACATGTATGCAGATACAGATCTTGGAAAGAGATCTGTGCAGATTCCGCCGCTTGGCTATATTCAGGAATTGGTGATACCAGTCGTCAATGTTTTTTTCGACGGATCGCAATGGGTACAATCTGATCTTTTTCAAACAACCGACGGAGGGAGGGATGAGATGACACAACGCATCAGAAAAAATGACGGTAAATCAATAGTGTTGATTCTTCCGCTGCAGATTGGCGCGAGTTCCAAGGACTACCGGTTTGAGTTTCGTATTGCTTCCGTGAAGCGTATCCCTTGGAAAGATTATCGACCTCCCAAACTAATTCCTCCTCCTCCCACAAAGAAAACAAGTGTCGCATGGACGGATGAAATCACAACAGCAATCGTCATTGTTGGCATGTTGGGATTCGTTGCGTTCATGGTTTCTCTCAAGAAACAACCCGTTTCTGAATGAAATTGATTCACAGGATGATTGAGAGAAAAGACGAAAGAGGTCTTCTCAATAACACGGTCCGCCCAAGTTCATCGTCATTGTTCTCGTGGACGAACATTCCGGGGGAAATATCTTCTATTTGGCAAGGACAGTTCAAAATACTTATTTCGTTTACTGCTGGAAAGACACTTACCTGACAAAATTGCATATCTGTAATCTTCTTTCTACTTTGTCACGTTATTTTTTTAGTGCGATTCGCAATGGAAATTCAATTCTGTCGTGCCGCGCGAACCGTGACGGGTTCCGTGCATCAAAAATCGATGCAGTGGTTCTTTCGCATGCCCACACCGACCACGCCGGAAATCTGCCGAATCTTGTGGAAAACGGTCTCTCCGGGCCGATTTATTCAACCTCTGCTACCCGGGATCTGTGCAATGTTATGCTCTATGATAGCGCCTATATTCAGGAACGAGACACAGAGTACGTGAACAAGAAACACCGGATCAAGGGAGAACCGGAAATCACAGCCTTGTATTCAGTGCAGGATGTGACACGAACGATGGAACAATTTGTGCGTGTAGAATATCATCAACAGTTCCGTGTCGCCGACGGAATCGAGTGCATGCACTCAGATGCTGGCCACATTCTTGGTTCAACCGTTACCCGTCTTTCGATCGATGATGATGGCGTGGAGATCAATCGATGAAGCTCCTTGTAACCGGCGGCAGCGGTCTTGTTGGTCGTTATGTTGTCGATGAGCTCTGCCAATCGCACTCTGTTGAAATCGTTGACCTCAAGCCTCCCCATAGAAATGATGTACACTATTATGCTGCAGATATCCTGGACCTCTCTGCATTGAAGCATATTGTCCACGGATACGATGCAGTAATTCATCTTGCAGGAATTCCACATCCGCTCAATGATCCACCGGAAAGAGTGTTCCGCGTTAATACGCTGGGGACGTTTAATGTCCTCGAAGCGTGTTCAAATGGTGGAATTTCAAGATTGATTTTCATGTCCAGTGAATCCACCCTCGGTTTCGCATTCTCAACCACGAGGCTGGCTCCGGTCTACGTGCCGGTTGACGAAGATCATGTTTTGAGACCTCAAGATCCTTACGGTCTGAGCAAGGTTGCGTGTGAGTTGCTCTGCCGCGGATATTCCGAACGTTCGGGAATCAGCACCATTTGTCTTCGTGCCCCCTGGATTTGGGTGCCTGAGCCAAAGGAGCGGACAATGTACAGGCATTTGATAGACGAATATCCGAAATGGTACAAGAATCTTTGGGCGTTCATTCACGTAAAGGATGTCGCACAGGCGATATCTTTGTCACTTAAAGCGAACTTGAAACACAATCATGAGTCCTTCTTCATCTCGGCGGACAGCAATTGGACCGGGAAGGAGAGCAGGGAGTTGGTCGAACAATTCTATCCAGAAACACGCGAATTCAAACCTGGTTTCACAGGAACCTCATCCTTGATATGTTCGAGCAAGGCAAAATCGGTCCTCAATTTTAGTCCTGATTATTCGACATCGGACGTTTTTGCGTAAAGCCGTGAAATTACTCCGGACTCCAAGACCAGTGCTAGTCGATACTGACGCAGGTGTCGATGATGCTCTTGCAATACTCTATGCGATGCATTCCCCGGAAATACGGGTCGAGGCTATTACGACGGTTGCTGGAAATGTGGAAGTGGAAAAATGCACGCGAAATGTTAAAACTATCTTAGCGTACGCACAATCAGACTACAAACCGGAGGTGGTTCAAGGATTTGGGAAACCACTTCGACGAGCTTTGATTACAGCTCCGGAGGTACACGGGAAAGACGGTCTTGGCAATACACAAATCTCGATCACGGGCGGGAGCCCGAAAAGGCCTCAGGAAGCAATCGAGTGTATTAAACGCCTTTGTGAGCAATTCAGCCATCAACTTACCATTATTGCTCTTGGTCCTCTCACGAACATTGCGATTGCTTTCGAGACATATCCCCGCTCTATAAGGAAAGTGAAACGCATTGTCTCAATGGGCGGCGCATTCCGAGTCCCCGGCAACACGGGGCCTGTCGCTGAATTCAACTATTTTGTGGATCCGTATGCAGCCAACGTTGTCCTCCAGGCTGGGCTGCCTCTCACTATTGTACCGCTCGATGTGACCGAACAGACTATCCTTATGAGGAGCGAACTGCAGGAAATAATGAGAATGCGCCGTACAAAACTAGCCTCTTTTATCTATAAATTCACCGGTAACTACATGCGATATCATAAGAGAACGTTGGGGATCAATGGTGGATATTTGCACGATCCGCTCGCGTTGGCGATTGCAATTCGGCCCTCACTGGCGCAAGCCCGGAAAGTTCACGTCGAAGTAGAGTGTGAAAGCGAGCTTACCCGCGGGATGACGGTTGCAGATTTTCGCCTCGAAGGAAAGGGAGTCACACCGGATGTTGTTATGCGTATTGATCGGCAGACATTCCATGAATTATTTTACCGAAGAGTCTTGGCATTCTGAGTCTGTTGACTAATGAGAAATCACATTCGCTTCGAACGGTGTTAAACGGATGGTGGTGGCCGCTTTTCGCTGCTGTTGTTCTTCTGCCTCAGCGTGAGGTTGAAGCGCAACCGCTGCGCACGACGCCGAAACAGATGACGTCAGACACGGTCACGCTGGGATTCGAGAGGGTATTGAACACGTTCATGTGGAATGGGGGATTGGGTGTCGGTGTCGCCGACTCCGACAACAGCCTGAATTTGCATCAAACCCTTCGTTCGAAATTGATCAGGTCGAATCCTGTGGCTAGTCAGGGAGAGTACGATGGCTACATCGGATATCGAAGGAAGATTACGGACGACTGGGGAATTGTGGCGACAACCTCATCACTTGTAGTATCAGACAATCAGTCAATCGATCTTGGCCGACTTGCTCAACATCAGGGACTCCTCGGTTTGGGTTATGGATCCGGTTCGTGGAATGTCGGCGTCCTTGGTGGCTACGAAGTCGATGCACAGGAAAGTGAACACGATCAGGGGCCTGCATTTGACGCATCGCTCGGAACCTCGTCGTTGCACGTACAGGAGCTCGAAGCGACGTTTCAGACAGACTGGACGAAGTCCTTCCTGGGAAGAAGGACACCAGAACAGCAAAATGCTGCACTAAGTCTCAAGAGAGATTTCGGAGGAGGAGATTCTGATTCACTTGTGTTGCACTATTCGGGCCAACGGAGGGAATTCTACACCACGGCCGATCCGGGTGTGCAATCCTTATATTCGATCAATCACAACATTTTCCGGCGGGACGCGGCGAGCTACGATGTATCGAACCAGCTGACTTATCATATGGGTCAAAGCACTGCAATTGCTGTTCGAGGAACCGTACAGAATCGGACGATTGATCGGGCGTTCATCTATAAGAATTTCCTCCAGCCATCGTCGATCACCTTGGATACGAGAATACAGGAGCTTCTGTTCGGCGGAGCGGTCTCTCTCTCTACAAAGGTGTCCGACTGGATGCGTGGAGACATGGGAATGTCGTTTCAGGAAAAAGATGAACGATTCGCCGTGATTGGACTGCAAGAAGTTCCGTCGTCTATCATCCAAAGTCAGGAACAATCCGCAAAGAGGCTTGAGTACACTTCGCAAAGAACTTCTGTCTGGGGAATGATCGTAAGTGATCTGTCTGCCCTGGATCAACTGACGCTGGATGGTTCTGCAAGCATTCTTCGGTATGATACGCCCGATTCTCTGAATACGGATGATCGCGACGAGCTGCTCCTGGCGATGACATTGCGGGAAAATCATTATTTTAATCAGTACCTTTCCGTTGGAATTGAAGCGAATGTGACGCTTAACCACCTTGTTTATATTGATCGATTGCAGAGCGCAAACAACAACTGGAATAGGGTGTTTTCATTCTCTCCACGCATTTCTTTGCGGCCGGTGCAATGGTTGAGATCTGATAATGTCGGCGAAGTATCGGCCAATTATACCGTATACGATTTTGAGGAACAGGTCGCTTCCGTGAAGAGCTTTTCGTTCAGGCAGGCATCCTGGTCGGACTCGACAAGAGTTGCTCTGAACCACAGGATCGATTTCGGTTTCTCCGGGACTGTGCGTGTGTATGAGCGCGGAATCCTGAAATGGAAAGAATTCAAAGAAAAACCACTGGACTATTTTGTTGAAAAGTCGCTTTGGCCACAACTGTACTATAGAACCACTCTCGACGTCTCGTTTAATGTCGGTTATCGCTATTTTTCCCGAGATCAATATTCCTATGATGGAACCGTGAGGAACTTGACGCATACGATCGTCACTGCGGGTCCTACTGTTGGTGTTGAATGGCACGTCGTCAACGGAACGAACGTCTCCATGACTGGCTGGAGAGAGGGCTCAAAATTCGATTCCGGAACCTCAACATTTGCGTCAAATCTTTCTGTATCAGTGACTCTCATGTTCTGACATGGGCGAACGATTCAGGCAAAAATCGAAGGATGGAGGTATGAAGAAGACCGCAAAACGCAAGGACAGGCCTGCGAAATGCGAAATGACTTGCAGAAGCGATCCTCGTGAAATCCCAAAAGTTGAGAAATTCTTAAACAAAGTGAATAAAAAAGCACACCTCGACGATGGCACGATGTACAGGTTGCTGGTTGCAACCACAGAAGCAGTGAATAACGCAATTATTCACGGCAACAAATCAAACCCCAAAAAACTTGTTCGAGTTTCCTGCCAGTTGATTGGCCAATTGCTCATAATGACCGTCAGAGACAGCGGAAGGGGTTTCGATCCGAATAGTCTTGCCAATCCGCTCGAAGAAGAAAACCTGATGAAGGAGAGCGGGAGAGGGATATTTCTGATTCGCTCGCTCATTGATGAAGTTGCGTTTCGAGTTCAGAGGACAGGAACGACAGTGACGATGAAGGTCGATCTCTCCAAATTGGGTTAGATTCGCAAAGTGTCGACGTGCTTGGTCAACGGCTCGCACATCTTGCGAATATTCGAAATCATGGGATTCTCAAATAAGAGAAAGCCATTTCCCTCATGGGAACTATTCTTGCATCTGTTCCTTCCGTTTGTTATACTCTTTTCAATTCTGTAACGCCATTGTCAAGAAGTTCCGTACCATTCTTTAACTCACTCAATCCCTATTCACTTTTCGCAGGAGGATCCCTTGAAAAAAAATTACCTTCACCTGGCTTGCACAGTCCTGGTGCTAGCCTTGGCCGTCTCGATTTCTTTTGGGGGTGGATATCAGATTAACGAACATGGAGCACGTGCAGTTGGAATGGGAGGGGCGTTTGTAGCGAGAGCATCTGATGGTTCAGCAATGTTTTTTAACCCGGCAGGATTGGGTTTTCAACAAGGTGTCAACCTGTCACTTGGAACGACTCTAATATTTCCTTCAACGACATTTACAGGACCGACGCCTTCCACGACTGAGACGTCGATGAATAGCCAGGTGTTCTATCCTTCTAATTTCTATGCATCATACTCGTTGAATGATCAGTGGGTGGTTGGATTGGGAGTCTTCTCACCGTACGGTCTTGGCACCGAATGGCCGGCTACGTGGGCAGGGAATAGATTGGCCGTAAAAACCGATCTTCAGACTTTCTATATTTCCCCAACAGTTGCGTACAAGGTGAACGATAAGTTGTCGCTTGGTTTGGAAGTGAATGTTGTCCTGGGAACTGCAAAACTTAGCTACAAAATCCCGACGTTTTCCACCTTTCCCCCTTCCACGCCTGCGCCCAATTCGCTTGGCGATGCCGCCTTGGATGGAAAAGGCAATGGGGTCGCATTTACGATCGGTGCACTGTACAAAGCAACAGAAAAGCTTTCCGTTGGTGCATCGTATCGTTCACTCGTAAAAATCGATTTCTCAGGAACCGCAACTTTTACAAACATGCAGGGGTTACAAGCATGGTTCCCAGGTGGAAATGGCAGCGTCACGTTGCCGATGCCGAGCAATTTGCAGTTGGGATTGGCTTATGAAGTAGGTCCAATGCTTACGCTCGAAGGAGATTTCCAATGGGTCGGCTGGAAGAGCTACGACCAGCTTCAGGTGATCCTTGCTGATGGACCAACAGCAGCCCCCTTCGGAAAGCTGCAGTCAAGTCCGGCAGTTCAAACAAAGAGTTGGGATGACGGATATCTCTTCAGGCTTGGTGGTGAGTACAAGGTCAATGATAAACTCACGCTGAGGGCAGGATACATTATGGATGTCAGTCCGCAACCTCCAAGCAGGACCGAACCAATGTTGCCAGATGCTGATAGGAACGATTTTTCGATTGGCGGAGGTTACCAGATCAGCGAAAAGTTGCATGTCGATCTGGCATATATGCTTGTTCTTTTCAATACCCGAGACGTTACCACATCCAAGATACCATTCAACGGAACGTATAAGAGCAACGCGAGTCTCGTAAGCCTCGAATTTGGATATCAGTTCTAGAAAAACAGACATTTCACAACCGAAGATGCCCCGCTCAACTGTTGAACGGGGCATCTTTTTTGTTAGACGTTTTGTTACTGAACAGAATGGAAAACCCCGAGGCAGGAGCCCCGGGGTTTGATAATCAAGTGATCTAAGTAAGTTACAGGCTCAACTTCGCGATACTGGCTTTTACGTCATCCGCAGATTTGTTCAGTGCAGCCTGTTCCTGAGCGGATAGTTTTATCTGAATGATTTGTTCCATTCCGTTCCTCCCTATTTTTATCGGAACACCGACATACACGTCTTTGAGACCATATTCTCCTTGAAGCCAGGTCGAACAGGGAAGAATCCGCTTCTTGTCCTTGACAATTGATTCCACCATTTGCACTGCCGAGGATGAAGGGGCGTAATATGCGCTTCCGGTCTTGAGAAAATTGACAATCTCGGCTCCGCCATTCGCTGTCCGTTTGACCAGCCGGTCAATGGTCGTCTGATCCATCAAATCCGGAAGAGGGATACCAGCCACCGTTGAATAGCGCGGGAGGGGGACCATCGAATCACCGTGGCCTCCCAGCACAAACGCGGACACATCTTCAACAGAGACGTTCAATTCCATCGCGATGAACGATCGGAAACGGGCTGAGTCGAGCACGCCTGCCATGCCGATGACGCGATGACGCTCAAATCCGCTAACCTTCTTGGCGACATAAGTCATAACATCGAGTGGATTCGAAACGACGATGAGTATTGCCTTGGGGGATTTCGCGACGGCCTGCTGTGTCACGGTCTTCACGATACCTGCGTTCGTGTTCTGCAAATCATCTCTGCTCATTCCCGGTTTGCGGGCAATGCCTGCCGTGATGACGATGATATCCGAATTGGCTGTATCATCGTACGAATTCGTTCCCACGACTCTCGTGTCCGATCCTTCGACGGGACATGATTCCAACATATCCAATCCTTTGCCCTGAGGCATCCCCTCAATAACATCCACCAGGACGACTTCGTTGGCCAGTTCCTTTGCGGCGATAAGCTGGGCAGCACTGGCGCCCACATTGCCTGCTCCAATTACTGTAATCTTCATTCGCGATCTCCTTCAAGAAAAATGTTGATTTGATTGAACTTGACTCGTTGGCGATTCAATATGCGTTTCATCCAAGATAAACGAAAGAAAATGAAAAAGCCCCCACTTTCTTCAAATGGAGGCTTCACTGAGTAACTGTGAATAGCTTTTTCTTAGATCAGTGTGTTGGAAAAACGCTCACTTTCTGTTTGGCTTTCCCTACTCTCTCAAATTTGACAAATCCATCGGCAAGAGCAAAGAGAGTATCATCACTTCCAATTCCAACATTTGTTCCAGGATGCATCTTTGTCCCACGTTGCCGAACTAAGATACTTCCGGCAAGGACCATTTGCCCTCCAAAACGCTTCACGCCAAGCCGCTGTGAATTGCTGTCCCGGCCGTTTCTTGAACTTCCGCCGCCTTTTTTATGAGCCATACTTCATTCTCCGGTTCTCAAGCCAAGCTGTTGATTTCGATTTCGGTGTATTGCTGTCGATGCCCGTTCCGGACACGATACCCCTTGCGTTTCTTCTTCTTCAGAACGATAACGGTTTCGTCTTTAACGTGTTTGAGCACGGTGGCTTGCACTTTTGCACCACTCACGTAGGGCTTTCCAACCGTCGTTTTGTTCTCGTCGCCCAGCACGAGAACCTGATCAAAGGTTAGTTTTGCTCCAACGTCGGATTTCAGTCTCGGAACGTAGATCTTTTCCGATGGAGCAACTTTAAATTGCTGACCTGCTATCTTGACTACTGCGTACATCGAATATCCTCTTTTCAGTTCGAGTTGTTCGGTTGAAAGCATGACAAATTAGCAAAAGATACACCAAAAGTCAATGGAATTTGGAGCTGGCCTTTGCCTATGGAGACTGTTTCAACCTGAGGAGCTTCAGTCCGTTCAAGGCAACGAGAAGCGTCACTCCGTCATCCGCAAGAATTGCCAGCCAGAGAGTCGTGAATCCAAGAACCCCGAGCGCAATGAATACGGCTTTGACTGCCAACGCAAAAACAATATTCTGTTTTATGGTTGAGATGGCTTTCTTGCTCAATCGGAAGGCGAACGGGAGCTGTGCGAGGTCATCAGCCATGAGAACTACATCGGCTGTTTCCAACGCGGTGTCAGAACCGGCCCCGCCCATTGCAATACCTACATCTGCATTTGCCAGTGCTGGCGCGTCATTAATGCCGTCACCAACCATAGCGACCTTTCCATATTGTCGCTGAAGGTCCTTTATGGCTAGAACCTTGTCATCCGGGAGTAGGCCTGACCTCGTCTCATCGATGGGGAGTTCATCACCAATGGTTGCAGCTCCGATTTTGTCGTCACCCGTGAGAAGCGCTATATGCATGATGCCGAGCCTGCGAAGCGCATTCAAGGCACTCTTCCCCTGCTTCCTTACTTCATCCTGTACTGCAAAAATACCGAGCACTTCTCGCGCGTTCGCGAGTAACATGACGCTATTGCCGTCACGTTCAAACTTGCCGAGAACTTGCTCGACTTCGGACGAACAAATCCCGAGATCCTCCGCAAACTTATGACTACCAAGGGAGTATCGTTCTGCTTCAATCATCGCCTGTACACCTTTACCAGGGATCGCCTTGAATTCAGCCATCTCACAGTCCGCGATCGAAATGTTGTTCGATAGTGCATAGTCAATAAATGTACCCGCCAAGGGATGTTCGGATCTTCTTTCGAGAGACACTGCAATCTGCAGAATTCGCTCTATGCTCAGGGAATTCATTGTGTGAATAGCAGTGATCGTTGGTCGTCCGTGAGTCAACGTGCCGGTCTTGTCGAATGCGACACAGCGAATCCTCGAAAGTTCCTCCAGGTGAATTCCACCTTTGATGAGGATCCCATTCCGGGCTGCATTGGTCAGGCCGCTTACAATCGTAATCGGCGTTGATATTACCAATGCACACGGGCAGGAGATTACGAGAAGCACAAGGGATCGATAGAACCATTCCTGGAAAGGTTGATGGAACAAAAGTACCGGTATGACGGAAAGGCAAATAGCCGCTACGAAAACAGCGGGAGTATAGTACATGGCAAATCTATCGATCGAGGACTGGGAACGCGCGCGATGAGATTGTCCATCCTCAACGAGCTGTATGATCTTTGCCAGAGTGGTGTCGTTCGACAACTTGGTGACCCGGATTTCGAGGGTCCCGCGTTGATTAAACGTCCCGGCAAAAACTGCATCACCGGTTCTCTTGAGTTCCGGAAATGGTTCACCGGTAATCGTTGATTCATCGACGGTACTGGCACCATTGCATACGATACCGTCGACAGGTATCCGGTCACCCGGCAGCACGATGACGATTTCCCTCAAGCCGATTTCCCCGACTGGGCGAACCACCTCACCGTCGTTGGATTTGACGAGCGCAGTTGGGGGAGAAAGAGTCATCAGTGTTCCGATTGCCTTACGAGTACGATCGAGGCTCTTCGATTCGATGACGAGTGACAAAGCAAAAAGAACGATGACTGCAGCCCCTTCGCCTAACTGGCCGATGGCTACCGCCCCAATCACCGCAACAGTCATCAGCAGGTTGATGTCGACTGAAAGATTCCGTATCGACCGGATTGCCCGAGCGAAGACACCCAATCCCCCTACAACAATAGAAGAAATGAAGAAAATACCCGCTGCTGTCGTACTCAAGTGCATGAGACTTAGAATTTCTCCTGTCACCAGCAAAATACCAGAGACGGTAACCGCAACGAACTGGCGTCGTGGGTTTACGGTCGGAAAGATCGGCTGCTTCTTTTCAAGAAGCATTCCGTTCATCCCAATCTCTTGCAGGGCAGTCAGAACGACTTGAATATCACTCGTGTGCCTGACCGTCATCTGATGGGTGACGACATTGAATTTCATGTCAACGATGCCGCGGAGGGATTTGAGTTTTCCTCTGATCAGAGATTCTTCGGAGGAACAACATAAATTATCGACGTAGATTTGGTGTTGATCTTCGAGTGTTCGTTCAGAAGTCTTCATTCGGTGTGGTGGCGGGTTGCCACCCTGATGAGGTCTTCAATATGTTCGTCATCCAGCGTATAGAATACAAGTTTGCCTTCTTTCCTTTGCCGGACGAGGCGCAAGGTCCTCAGGATTCTGAGTTGATGGGAGACGGCTGATTCACTGATCGAAAGCACCTGCGCAATATCAAACACGCAGAGCTCTTCTTCGGTCAGTGCCATGACCATCTTCAATCTGGTCGGGTCACCCAACACCTTGAAAGTTTCAGTAAGATGAAAGATCGTATCGGTATCCTGCACGGCTTTCAGCGCCGACTGGATGCTTTGTTTGTGATCGTGTGCAAGTTTATTCTTCATACAAACGATTGAACAGGTGTGCAGATGTTAAGATAATGAATGATAGGTGGAAATCAAATAGGGGTATCCGGGAACCTGTTTATGCTTCTTGTTCCAGCTTGCGGCTTATGATTTCATGCACCAGTTGAGTGTCCATTGCAAGACCGGTCCAGATTTCGAATGCCCGGGCGCCTTGGTGGATGAACATTTCCAGACCACTGATGATCCGTGCGCCCACGTGTGACGCACGTTGGAGAAATTGAGTTCTTACGGGACGATAGATGAGGTCCATAGCGGTCTGACCGGCACGGAAGGGGGGATTAGGCATCGGCATTTCATTTGTTTTCGGGAACATGCCTGCAGGTGTTGCATTGATGACGACATCGGATGCTTCAAAAATCCGTGCAAATTGTGGATTGCTCGGGTCAAATGGTGACAACTTCGTTTGGTTACTTCCCTTGAAATGTTCGATAAGATCGTTGACGCGCGAAATGGAGCGAGAGGCAATCACAATCTGGCTCGTTCGAAAGTGTTTCAGCAGGACATAGACGACTGCTCGCGCTGCGCCTCCGGATCCCAGTACAACGAATTTCCCGCCATCGATGGAGGAACGAATTGGCTCAAGTGTCTGTAGAAAACCGAAGGCATCAGTGTTGAACCCTAGAGTTCTTCTGTCCTGGAATTTCACTGTATTCACCGATCCAATGATGCTTGCCTCCTCATCAATTACGTCCAGGAGCGGGATGATTGACTCCTTGTGCGGAATTGTCACGTTAATACCCCCAAACTCCATTGTCATAAATCCTTGCAAGGCCTCTTTCAATGATTGGGGTTCAATATCGAAAGCACTCATTGAAGCGCTCAGGCCCAGGGCTTCAAACGCAGTATTGTGCATGAGTGGCGAAAGTGAGTGGCCAATTGGATGCCCAATGACCCCGTACAGTTTCAGGCCGCTCGGTTGGTTCATGGCAGAGAATTCTGATGATTGGACAACAAATGCAAAAAGGAAAGGTCGGTGTGGAGCGTCAACTTCTGAAAAGATTGAAGAAGAATCGGAATGACCCCGTGTTCGGGTACTCCTTCTTGAACTCTTTCTTGAGTTCGGGATCAAATTGAAATGCAGCTTCGAATGCGTCCTTTGCCCCCTTCGTATCGTTCAATTCAAGAAGAATTTTTCCGCGGCAATAATGGGATGGTCCAAAGTTCGGAAGGAGCGAGATGCTTTCATTGATCGCTTTTAGTCCCTCTTCGAGTCTGCCGAGTTCACGGAGCGTATCACCGAGATCGTACCAGGCCTCAGCGTTTTTTGTGTCAAGTTTTACGACCATTCGATAACCAGCAATGCTCTCCTGCAAGTTACCAAGGTTATAGTCGGCGTCAGCCTTTGCATACCATAATTCAGGATAATCCTTGCAGAGTGCAAGAGCCCTCTTATAGTCAGCAAGTGCCTTCTTGGTCTGATCCAGTGCATCATAGCAGCAGCCGCGACCGAAATAAGATTCATAATGGGTCTTGTCTCGTTTGATCGCTTGAGTGAAATAGCCAATTGCTTTGTCATTCTCACCCATTTCTTCGTAGGCATTCCCCAGGTTATGATAGGCCGGAACATCGTTGGGGTCCAACTTGAGAGTGGTCTTGTAACAATTGACAGCGTCAGGCACTCGCCCGAGATTGGCATATGCGTTTCCCATATTGTACCATGCCGATGGAAAATCCTCTTTGATCGCGAGCGCCATCTCATAACTTTCGATGGATTTGCTGTAGTCCCCCATCCGATTCAAGACAATTCCGCGGTTGTACCACGCATTGTAATTGTAGGGGTCGCGATCGAGATGCTCTCCGTAACAACGGATGGAATCCTCCAGCTTGTCCAGGAAATCATAACAATATCCAAGTTCGTACCACGCATCTTTGTGATCTGGATTTTCAGTCAGAATATGCTGGAATACGCCAACGGCGTCGTCGAATTTTTCCTGTTTTTCCAGGGTCACAGCTTTGTGGAAGAGTGCGTCCTCGTTGATGGGATCCAGTCTAAGGGCGTCCTCAAACGACTCCAAGGATTCTTCCACTTTGTTGAGATTATCGAGAGTAATGCCCCGATTGATGAAGATCTCAGGATCGGTTGGATTGTAGGTCAATGCCTTGTCAAAGCACTCCAACGCTTCATCGTATTTGAGGAGGTTGTTCAGAATCATCCCTTTCCGTTGCCAGGCGTCTGAACTATACGGTTCGAATGAAATGAGCCGATCCGCATAATAGAGGGCTTCTTCAAATTTCTCGTGCTCGTAGTAGAATTGGATTATTTCCTCAAGCGCCTCAGGATTATTGATGTCGCGAGCCCCGCTCTTTAATGAATCCCTGAAGCGCTGAACCTCGTCGTCGGACCTGTCGTTTGGCAGGCGGGGAACATCATCGTCATCAAATCGGTCGAAGTTTGCCATGGAGTAGCAAAGGCAGAAAAAATATCGGAATTTCTCACAGTCAATTAAACCAAAAATGGAATTGAAGTCAAGTTGAGCCTGAACCAGGTGGCGTAAGTTGCTGACGTTGTTGGAGGTGGCTCTGTTTCAGATTGATTTTAGCGCACTCTTGGCGTATATTAAACTTTCGCAAGGCCGCGATGGTCGCAGAGAATCTTATCGAAGTTCGAAATCGCATTGCCGCGGTGTGCGGGCGATCCGGCCGCAGACCGCAAGATGTCCTCCTTGTGGCCGTTTCGAAGACCTTTGGATGGGAAATCGTCCGCGAAGCAGTCGATGCAGGACAGCAGGATTTCGGCGAAAACTATGTCCAGGAGTTGACGGAGAAACGGCAGGCTGCAATTGATCACAAAGTTCGTTGGCACTACATCGGTCACCTTCAGTCCAACAAGGCAAAACATATCGTTGAATTCGTCCATCTGATTCATTCTGTGGACAACGAACAGATTGCACGGGAGTTGGATCGGAGGGCGGAAAAGGCAAACAGGTCAATCGATATCTTGCTGGAAGTGCATACGACTGATGAGGCCACGAAATTCGGAGTTTCACCTGGAAAGACCATCGATCTGGCCAAAGCGATTTCGAGGTTGAAGAGAGTGAAGATCCAGGGACTGATGACCATGGGTCCATTCTCGGAAGACCCGAACGATTCTCGTCCGTCGTTTCGACAGTTGGCGGATTCGAAACGCCGAATAGAGGCAGAGGGAATAGAGAACGTGAGCATGAGTCAGCTCTCGATGGGGATGACGCACGATTTCGAGGTCGCCATCGAGGAAGGGGCTACCATCGTCCGGATCGGGACAGCGATTTTTGGTAGACGTACGACGGCTTTGAAAGAGCAAATGAAAGGTGTATTATGAAAATCACGCCTCTCGAAATCAAGCGCCAGCAATTCAAGAAAGCAATGCGAGGGTACGACACGATCGAAGTCGAAACTTTCCTTGAAATGCTTTCAAATGAGGTCGAGGATCTGCACAAGGCGAACAAAGACTTGAGAGACAAGACAATCGAGTTGGAGACCCAGTTGGCGGACTATAAGAACATGGAGAAGACTCTCCAGCAGACATTGATGCAGGCGCAAGAAGCAAGTGGAAAATCCATTGAAAATTCACGCAAGGAGGCAAGCCTAATCATTCAAGACGCCGAGTTGAAGGCTTCGCAGATTGTGGAAAAGGCACGCACGGATTTCGCACGGGCCAAAGAAGAGATATCGACACTTCGCTCCCGGAAAGAAAGTATTCTGAGCAAGCTCAAGATCTTATTGAAGTCCGAAATCGACCTGATCAGTGCCCTCGACATTGACGAGGACAACCTTTCCGGCGAGAAATTATCCAGGGGAACCGGCAAGGAACATCTCGAAATCGACGAAATCCTGAAGAAGCTATAGACCAAACGAATGCGATGCCGGAACTAAGAGAACAAATCGACGAAGCACTCGAATTCATTCGATTGAAATCGTCAAGCAAGCCTCCGATTGGTATCATTTTGGGGACGGGGCTTGGCGCTCTCGTCAAAGAAATCAAAGTTGACACGGTAATTGACTACGGCGACATTCCTCATTTTCCAGTGTCAACAGTTGAATCGCACCACGGAAAATTGATTTTTGGTTCGCTCTCTGGAAAAACCATTGTGGCGATGCAGGGAAGGTTTCACAAGTACGAAGGATACACCTTGCAGGAAGTCACGTTCCCGGTGCGGGTAATGAGATTCCTCGGGGTGAAACACCTGTTAATTTCAAATGCTGCCGGGGCGCTCAACCCTTTCTTCCGTCGTGGTGACGTGATGCTCATGGCCGATCACATCAACCTTCTCGGCGACAATCCCTTGATTGGGAAAAATGATGAGTCGCTCGGTCCGCGTTTTCCTGATATGTCGGAACCATACAGCAAGCAGCTGATATCTCTTGCGGAGCAGGCAGCCCTTGATCTGAAGATTCCGGTTCGCAAAGGGGTGTATGTCGCGATGACCGGGCCAATGCTGGAAACAGCAGCGGAGTACCGGTTCCTCAGAACGATCGGTGCGGATGCAGTCGGCATGTCAACGGTGCCGGAAGACATCGTCGCAGTGCACATGGGAATACGAGTACTCGGGTTTTCGATCCTAACGGATGAATGTTTCCCGGATGCCCTTAAACCTATTACCTTGAAGGAAGTCATAAAGGTCGCAAACAAAGCTGAACCAAAGATGACGGCTATCATGAAAGAAGTTGTGAGGAGAATGAAAGTTTGAGTTGGAAGATCCGGGTTCTTTGTAACGAAGTTGACCACAAATTGCTGGATCAACTCAAGAAACGAGGTTAGGCAGCTCGCAACTGGTTTTCATCATGGCTGGTTTGGGCAAAATACTGATTCTGTTGGGGGGCGTGCTCGTAATTGTTGGCCTCGTCTTGGTTTTGTCACCTAGGATTCCCTACATCGGCAGACTTCCCGGCGATTTCCACATTAAACGAGACAATTTTGAGTTTTATTTCCCTCTCGCTACAAGCATTCTGTTGAGTGTTCTGGTGAGTGGGATTCTGTGGGTAATAAGCTATTTTGACAAGAAATAGGTTTCGAATAAGGTAGCGCATGTAATGGCATACAAACAACGTACGGATAAGATCAACTACCACGAACTTGAGTCGGAAGTACTGAAGTTCTGGGATGAGCAGCGAATTTTTGAGCAGAGCGTAACGTCTCGTCAAGGCAAGCCGGCGTTCACATTCTACGAGGGACCTCCAACCGCGAATGGAAGGCCCGGAATCCATCATGTCATGGCAAGGGCTTTGAAAGATATCATTTGTCGCTACAAGACAATGGCGGGGTTTCAGGTCTTCCGCAAGGCTGGGTGGGACACGCACGGTTTACCGGTAGAAATCGAGGTGGAAAAGGCGTTGGGGTTCAAGCACAAGGACGAAATCGTAACATATGGCATCGAGAGATTTAACGAAGAATGCAAGAAGTCGGTCTGGAAGTACAAGATAGAATGGGAAGAGATGACACGGCTGATGGGATATTGGGTTGATCTGTCCAAGCCGTACATCACGTTCGAGAATGATTACATGGAGTCGATTTGGTGGGCGCTGAAGCAATACTTCGACAAGGGGATGATCTACAAAGGTTACAAGATCCAACCCTATTGCCCGCGATGCGAGACTCCTTTGTCCTCGCACGAAGTGTCCCTTGGGTATCAGGATGTTAAGGATCCATCCATCTATGTGAAAATGAAACTGAAGGGGCAAGAGAAGACGTTCTTTCTTGTGTGGACGACCACTCCCTGGACTCTCCTTTCGAATGTCGCTCTTGCTGTCCATCCGGAAGTAGAATACGTCAAGGTTGAACACAAGGGAGAGGAACTCATACTTGCCGAAGCCAGACTCAATGTGCTGGGCGAAGACTACAAGGTGATCGAGAAGTATCTTGGCAAAGACCTCATCGGCCTGCAGTACGAACCACTATTTGTGACTCCTCTCAATAAGGATTCGCTGAAACCGGGATCGGTTGCCTACAAAGAATTCCAGCGAAAGCTTCACATTGATGGTCAAGATGCTCAGAAAGTGTATCTCGAAACCGATCCAACAAGAAAGGGGGTACGGTACGAGAGTCCACTCGTTCTTGCCATTGACCACGGAAAATCAGTCGTAATGCCGCTATCGCTGTACGCCCGTACTCGACATCCCAATTTGATTCTTAAAAAGATTCTTGGACCTGAAGCTTTCAAGCAGTTGATGGAAGAGTCTTTGGGTGGCGCAACCGATTCGACGAGTGTGGGGCCGACGGCATTCTACGTGGTTGCCGCTGACTTCGTTACAATTGAAGATGGGTCCGGCATCGTTCACATGGCACCTGCGTACGGCGAGGACGACTATCAGATTGGATCGAAGTATTCATTGCCAATTCTTCATCCTATCAATAAATCCGGAGAGTTTGATAAGACTGTTCCGGCATATGCCGGCAAATTTGTCAAGATTGCTGATCCGGAAATTACGGCAGACTTGAAAAACAGAGGCCTTCTCTACAAAAAGGAACAATACCTGCACAGTTATCCCCATTGTTGGAGGTGTTCCTCTCCATTGTTGTACTACGCACGCGATTCGTGGTATATCAGGACAACTGCGTACGCCTCACGGATGATTGAGCTCAACAAAGAGATTAATTGGATTCCTCCTGAGGTAGGTTCGGGAAGATTCGGCAACTGGCTTGAGGAAAACAAGGACTGGGCTCTTTCAAGAGATCGTTTTTGGGGCACGCCACTGCCGATTTGGATTTGTGAGAAATGCGGCAAGCAGCGGTGCATTGGAAGTGTTGAGGAACTGAAGAAGGGAAACGATGTACCAGAACCTCTTGATCTCCACAAACCACACGTGGACAAAATCACGTTCACGTGTGAAATGTGTGGAGGCCTAATGAAACGCACGCCGGAGTTAATCGATGTTTGGTTCGATTCCGGGTCCATGCCGTTTGCGCAATGGCACTATCCGTTCGAAAACAAAGCGATTTTCGATCGGTCATACCCTGCTGACTACATATCCGAGGGCATCGATCAGACGCGCGGGTGGTTCTATACACTTCACGCAATCGGGTCATTCTTATTCGATAAACCGGCGTTCAGAAATGTTCTCGTCAACGAACTCATATTGGACAAACAGGGTCAGAAAATGTCCAAGTCGAAAGGGAACACTGTCGATCCATTTCGACTCCTCACGAAGTATGGTGCGGATACGACACGCTGGTACCTTGTGGCCCAAAGCCCTGTGTGGCGTCCCAAGCTCTTCGATGAGGACGGCTTGGCCGAAGTGCAGCGGAAATTTTTCAGCACTCTGTTGAACACATATGCATTCTTTGTCTTGTATGCAAACGTCGACGGTTTCGCCTACGATGAGAACCCGATTGCGGTTGCCGAGCGGCCCGAAATTGACAGGTGGATCCTCTCAGAATTGAATTCTCTGATCAAAACCTATCGGCAGTCATTGGATGACTACGATGTGACAAGAGCTGCGCGCGCCATAAGCGATTTTACAACTGATCAGCTTTCCAACTGGTATGTGCGCAGAAATCGCAGACGATTTTGGAAAAGTGAAAAAGGGAGAGACAAAACCGCGGCTTACCAAACACTCTTCGAATGCCTCGTCACGGTGGTGCAGCTTGCTGCTCCGTTTGCCCCGTTCTTGTCGGATGAATTGTTCAAAAACCTGACGGAAGGTTCTCAGACAAAATTCGAATCTTCCGTCCACCTGTCATATCTGCCTGACGCGAACGAGAAGGTGATTGACAGTGCACTCGAGCGCAAGATGGAGAATGCAATAAAGGTCGTGGAGTTGGTTCGCGCGATGAGAATGAAATCAAATTTGAAGACACGTCAACCGCTCCAACGGATCATCATTCCTATACTCAACACGGAACATAAAGAATCCATCAGGCAAATGGAAGATGTAATCCTTGAAGAGATCAACGTAAAAGAAATTGAATTCGTGAGCGACGAGTCCGGCATCGTCAAGAAAAAGGCGAAGCCGAATTTCAAGTCGCTCGGAAAGAAATATGGCAAGGATGTCCAGGCAGTTGCTGGCGCCATTCGCGAAATGACGGAGGAGCAGATAAGCAAGCTCCAGAAGCAGGGGACTGTGTCACTAGAATCGGGCGGACGCAAAATGGAAATTGCTGCCGAAGACGTGGAAGTACTGCACGAGGACATCAAAGGCTGGCTTGTAGAAAGCGATGGTTCTCTCACGGTTGCTCTCGATACCGAATTGAACGATTCCCTGATCAATGAAGGGCTCGCACGTGAGTTCGTGAACCGAGTCCAAAATTTGCGAAAAGAGTCTGGGTTCGAGGTCACTGATCGGATCCGCATCTACCATCGTTCGTCAGAAAAACTCAGAAAAGCAATTGAGCAGATGATGGACTACATCAAGCAGGAGACGCTGGCTAAGGAAATAACGCACGTGACAGATGGCGAAAAGCAAATTCCCACTTTTAATAGTTCGGAGATCAATGGAGAAAAATCTGAAATTGCAGTTGAGAAAATTTAGTTATACTATCGTGACAAGGAATTCAGTTCAACACTCTATTGGCGGGAGATGAGCCATGCCGACAAAAACTTCAAAGAAAAGCAGCGTAGCGAGAATGAAAGTCCG
This sequence comes from Bacteroidota bacterium, assembly GCA_017882185.1. GTDB lineage: Bacteria > Bacteroidota > Ignavibacteria > UBA10030 > UBA10030 > JADGQA01. Next base: position 610 of record JADGQA010000013.1, on the reverse strand, counting down.
AAGCACGAAATCATCGAAGCCCAGAAAGGCTGTCGCGTTGAAGGTTCCTAAAGTCAAGGCCAAGCCGCCAGTGATAAAACCGCCTGTGCGGAAAGGGTACGGCAAGCAGGATCTCGAACATTTCAAGAAAATAATTCTTGAAAAGAGGAAGGAGATTCTGGAAGAACTCGAATCATTGAAGGCAACGATGATGGATGTGACTACGGGCGAATATGTGACGGAGAATTCGACATATTCCCTTCATATGGAGCAGGGCACTGACGCGATGGAGAGGGAAAAGACGTTTCTCTTCGCCTCGCGAGAAGGAAAATTCCTCAATTACCTCGACGATGCACTGAAGCGCATCGAAACCGGCACCTATGGCTTTTGCACGGAATGCGGGACGCTCATTGACAAGGCACGTCTGGAAGCAGTCCCTCACGCACAACAGTGCGTAAAATGCAAGATGAAGAAAGCAAGCTGACCGTGCTACGATCACCCCAGCAACCATGAAGAGTACTGCTTTGCATCGAAGTTCGCTACGAGTGCTGTATCTTTCCATCGCTGTAATCGTATTGGATCAGGTAACCAAACTGCTTGTGAAGGGATTCTCGTTGCCGATCCTGAATCT
>JADGQA010000097.1 GCA_017882185.1 Bacteroidota bacterium | reverse complement strand
TTCAACTCCGCCTTTGCCTTTGCATTAAGCGCGTTGAGTTTATAGGGACGATTGATCGTCACGTACCCGATGCGGTTTTTCGATTCGAACAGAAGTGTTTCGAACATTCTATAATTTCCTATTCTTTCCCCGCAAACAATTCTTGGAGTTTGGCGATTTGCCCAGGACTCAACCTGCCTTCCTGAACCGCCAGCTTGAGAGCATATGCCCCAAGCGATTTATAGAGCGTGCGAAGCTCAGGGTCCTGTATGGATCTCAGATGCTCGGCTATTAGCTCGCTGTCGCCCCGAGCCACGGGTCCCGTAAGCGCTTTTCCCGCACCAAGCCTCATTGCATTCTCCAAACTCGTTTGCAGAAGTTTTTCGAAGGGCTGGAGCTTCTTTAGCGTGATTTTGCCGGCAATCGAGTCTATGGCGCCGACAAGCGCTACCGAGTAGTTTGAAGCGATAACACAAGCAAGATGATACAAAATTTTTGCTTGTTTCGGAACGAAAAGGATTTCGCCTCGCAACTGTCTCACCAGAGACTTTGCGATCGCGAGCGACCTCTGAGGTCCTTCGACGCCATAGGTTACCCCTTTCATCGAACTGATCTGATCCTTCAACGATTTTTGTCCTGGAAAAGTCTGGATGGGATGCATTGAGAACACTCGCGCACCTTTGCGAGCAACCGGATCAAGAGCGTCTGTCGTTAGTGAACCTGAAGTATGGCACACAGAAATGCGATTGAATCGGAGATTTGAAAGTGCGGCGAGCGATTCGGCAACTGTTTTTATCGATTGATCTGGTACCGCGATGATGACAAGATTGCAAGTGGAAGGAACTATCGAGATATCATCGGAATAATTCCTGCACGACACTTCTTTCCCGCACTTGCGCGCAGATTGTTTGCTCCTGCTAACCACGGCAACGATGTTGTTCCCGGACCGGTGGAGCATACTCGCAAGGGTCGTGCCTACGGCGCCTGCACCGATAATGCCAATATTGAAGCTTCGTCGAGTGGATTTCACCTAGTTCGCTCTTTGCGGAAGGCCGGATGATTCCTGGGAGAATATTGCGGACAGATAACCCACGACAGCATTCTTCTCACCTGCGATGTCCCCCGAATTGCAGTAATGAATAACACGGGCTTTATTTGCACCGAGCTTCCGCGCAGCAAGCATTACGGTGACAATCGGACCTCCGCCGCAAGCCTCCAGTTCGCGGTGATCGAGTCGCTCCATCAATTGGAGAGGGTCATACGACTCAACCAGATCAATAACCCGCCTGTCCAACAACACCGCTTCGTCATAGGGATGGTAATGAGAAAGATCACTGCTCGCTACAAGCAGAACATTTCGACCCATAACCGCGGATGAAATTGCTTCCGAAAGCTTTTCGCACAACTCGATCGTCTGCTCTCCCATGATGATCGGGACAAATGAAAATGGGCCCAGTACCCTTTGCAGGAACGGAAGCTGAACTTCAATGGAATGTTCTGCGCGGTGTCCTGCAACCGACAGGAAAATCTGGTTTTCGTCGTGCGTTATCTCCGACCTCAACTCATTGTGGATCGGCACCACTCCCAAAGGCGTGCGATAGCTTTCCCCGGGATACACCGAAGCCCCATGAAAGTATTCATGATGGCTGGGCCCAATGACAATCACCGTGTCAAAAGATCCGTTTTTGATCGCGTTGTATGCATGGGCGGCCGTAAATCCGGAATATATGTAGCCGGCATGCGGAGATACGAGACCGCAGACAGTGCCACTCTGTTTTGGGAGAACAGCCCGTTCAAGAAGTTCGTCAATCTCTCGTTCAAGGGTTCTTGCGGATGCAGGATAGAACGTGCCTGCCACGGCAGGAGCGCGAACGGACGATGTCGAGACTGAAGGGACCATTACGTGATTCCTTCCGGTTGGATAAAATCTGATTCGGCAAACTTTTCAGCAGTAAATTTGTAAATCGTCACGTTTTTGTTCTTCCACGCGCCGGGGGGGAGTCCTGCTTTGAGTGCGGTGTGATTCAAGAATTGTTCGCGGTCCCATCCGTATTCCGTGGCGACCGACGGCAGGAGAAGCCCGCGATGCAACCTTGTCTCAAGGATTAGTCCATGCACGCCGACTTCAATCTCTTCAATTCGCTCGACTTTCACGGGAGGTTCGAGAACGGAGACCTCCACGTCCATGGCCAGAAACTCTTCCAGCAGAATATGTTCAAACCGCGGATCTTCAAGTGCGGCTTTGACGCCAACCTCCTGGACTGATTGCGCCAGAGGGTAATAAGCGTTCACATAGCCGTAACAGCCCCGAAGTTCACCGCTCACACGCACTGTGACGAACGCACCACACGGAGTTAGAAGGTTTTGCTGCAACAGGTCGGTCCTCGGAAGCGGTTTCTCTTGGACGGCACAGGTGATGGATAATCGTGCCAGCTGTAACAAAGCTTTCTTATCATCAACGCTCAATTGCATGGACACTATCCTTTACGATCCTTGCCACAAGGTAATGAGGTGCCACAATATATTCAAGATGGCAACATCCGCGCATATCCCGAGCCCTTCTCATTTCTGAAAGTCCAACTCGGCAGAGTGTTCTAAGCAAGTTGGATAAGTCGGTTCCGTGTGCTAAATTGTTCTCGTGAGTGCCAAACGAGCCTTTTTCCATACTGCTGCCGGTTTGCTCCTCTCCGCGCTCAGCATCTCCACCTTGTTCGCACAAGGAATCGACATTCGAGGGACCGTCACGGACAGCTCAAATGGCGAGCGAATTGCGTACGCAACGGTGCTGATCGACGGATCAAGCAAAGGCGCAGCGACCAATACAAGCGGATTTTACCTGATTCCCAATGTTCATCCGGGCGACTACACGTTGAGTGCGAGCTGTGTCGGGTACATCAAACATACCGAACATGTTTCCGTTGGATTCGGTGAACCGCTTCTCTTGAACTTCAGACTGACGCCCGAACCGGTCAAGGTCTCTGAAACCGTTGTGACGGGAAGAGTCACCCGCGATGTGTCCGACGTTCAAACGAGTGTCCATACTTTGGAGCCAAAGGACATACGCGCGGTTCCCGTTTCCGCAATGCCGGATATATTCCGCGCCATTCAAATCCTGCCCGGCGTGGTTTCCACGAGCGATGTCAATTCCCACTTTTATGTGCGTGGAGGTGGCGGTGACCAAAATCTCATCCTCCTTGACGGCATGAAGATCTACAATCCATTTCACGCGCTGGGCATCTTCAGTATTTTTGACCCGGACATTGTGAGGAATACAGAAGTCTACACGGGCGCATTTCCTCCCGGGTATGGCGGTCGCCTTTCCTCGGTTGTCAGCCTTAACACAAGAGATGGGAATACGAACGTAATCACAGGCAGGGGTAATATCAATTTCCTTTCCTCGAAGCTGCAGCTGGAAGGGCCGCTGGGAGAGAACTTCACCTGGCTGGCAGATGCGAGGAAATCTTTCAGCAATACGACCATCAATCGGTTTCTGCAGAAGGACTTACCGGTGTCATTCTATGATGCATTTGTAAAAATGACAGCCAATGTGACCGAAGACCGACAAGTACGTTACGGAATCCAGGGATTCTTCACCGGAGACGATATTCGATCAAATAATCCCACCGAACCGGACTATTCGTGGCGCAATCATGCGGTTGGATTCACAGTCAGCGGACTCATCCTGGGCAGAGTCTATGTGGATGCAGTCGCTTATCAGACGTCTTTCGAGGCGAGCCGGGAATCGAAGTTTTCAACAAGTGTCACACCCGCTTCGACGTCGATACAAGAAACGGGCATTCGCTCCAATGCAACACTGTACCTTGATTCGAAGGACCTCTTCTACTTCGGATTTGAAATGACCTTCCCGGAGATTCAATACTCGCTCATCAATACCTATGGCATCCTAAGAGAGGACGATGACCTGGAAGTGGAAGGCTGGCTCTGGCTCCGGTACCAGGCAACATTCGGTCTGTGGCAGTTCGACGGAGGGATTCATCTTGATGCAATTTCCTTGATGAAGGGGGGAGGCACGGACAATATCCAACCACGCATCAATATCAGCCGCTCCCTTTTTGATAATTGGAGATTGAAACTTTCCTTCGGTGAATTCACTCAGCATTATGTTACGGTGAACAACGAAGACGATGTTGTATCGGTATTCGATACATGGATTCATATTCCTGAGGGGCTGAAGCCGGAGATTGCCGACCACTACGTTGTGGGAATCGACGGAAACGTCATTCCCGAGCTCTCGCTCAACCTACAGTCTTATTTCAAGGATTACCGTTCCCTCATCGTTTATAATCGAGACAAGATCGATGCTCTCGATCCTGACTACATCAATGCACGGGGGAATTCCTATGGCGCCGAGCTTCTGGCACGATACGCGATTCCATTTGTCGATTTTTATGGTGCCTATACGTGGAGCCGGGCTTCCATTACCTCCCAAGGGTTGACTTATCCTCCCCGCTACGACCGGGAGCATACGCTCAATCTTCTTGGCGAATTTCATGTCCTTGAAAACATCGACGCGAGCATCCGATGGGAATTGGGCAGCGGATTTCCGTACACTCAGACGGCTGGATACTACAACCGCCTGCCACTCACAGATTTCTATCTTCAACCCTTTGTATCCGAGACAGGGACCCCGTACATCTCGCTCGGCGCAAAAAATGCTGCGCGGCTTCCTGCGTACCACCGACTTGACCTTGGTTTGTCGTATCGATTCCGGGTGTCATCTGTCAAGGGAAGGGCAGGACTGAACATCATCAATGTCTACGACCACCAAAATATTTTCTACTTTGACAGGGCGACGGGCCAACAAGTCAACATGCTCCCGTTTTTCCCGACTGCGACGCTTGAGCTGGAATATTAGATTTTGGCGAGTCGGAAAAGAAGTCTCGGAAAGGCTATTACACTGATGTTCTAACGAGTGAAACACGTGAGAAACCTTCTGACACAAACTTTGATTTTTCTCTTTCTGCTGCTTTTCACCTGCGGCTGCGAAGAACCATTCAGCCCGAAAGGGCCCTTTGAACAGCAGCTGGTAGTTTATTCCGTTCTCGACGCCAAGAGCGACACTCAATATGTACGTCTGTATCTCAATTATAATCCGCCGGGCTTTGACCCCAATGCGGTCACAACTGAACAATACGATACAGCCGCTCTTGTGACAATTTCTGCTGGAAGCCGGAATTTTGTTTTTCACGACACTCTCCTGGGGCCAACATTACATGCTTTTGTTGACCAGGCATTCCGACCGCAACCAGGCACGGCGTATGCTTTGGCAATCGCATCACGGTTTGGATCTGCCAGCGCAACGACGAAGATACCGGCGCAAGGATTCATGTCGGTTCCGGATCAAAGCAAGCTCCTGTTTCCGAACTCATTTACAGACAAGAATATTGATATCAATTGTACCCTTGGCTTGAATACCAAAGGATTCCTTGTTCGGTTCATTCTCGTTTACAGTCTCGAGAACGATACGGCGTCTGTCAACACATCAGAAATTCCTTCGTCATACAGGCAGGACCCCACCGGCCAGACAACACCGGTTTATCCGCAACTGCAGAGAATGTTCGATCCGAACCCAATTATTTCTATTCCGGTGACTAATTACTTGCAGTCTATCGCACAACTTACATCTGAGCACGGGACAAGGGTTATACTGAAGCAGGCGAAGTTTTATTTGATTCAAGCCGATGAAAGCGCCTACAATTATTATAAAATTGTGAATGGTTTTCAGGACAAGTATTCCATCCGGACGGATCAGCCTGATTACACGAACATCCAGAATGGCCTCGGAGTTTTCGGTTCTTTCAATGTGGACTCACTCGTGATTCATTTTTGAGACCTCTTTCCCTTGCACTTCATATTTCGGACAATTGTCTTTGTGTCATACGGCTGGTCAATCAGGAATCCGTTCAGGCACCATGAACCCTATCTCGGTTTTATTGCTTCTCCCTGCATCATTTCTTAGATTGTCGACGTTTTCTGAATACTCCCCATGTCCTTGATGGTCAGCATATCCGGCATCCGAGGTATCGTCGGCTCTACCCTGACGCCTGAAGTCATTGTTAAATATACGTCGGCGTTCGGCGAGTACTGCAAAAGAGGCAAGATCGTAATCGGACGCGATGGCAGGATTACGGGAAAGAGCATAGGACACCTCGTCTCATCCACCCTTCTTCAGATGGGATGCGATGTGACCGCTCTTGGAATCTGTCCGACCCCTTCCGTTGCGCTGGCGGTCGAGAAAACCAGAGCTGCCGGGGGTATTTCGATTACTGCGAGTCACAACCCGATGATGTGGAACGGCCTGAAATTCTTTGGCCGCACCGGCCTCTTCCTGGATGCGCTGGAGAATCGCGACCTTTGGGCTATTGCCGACCGTCCAAGCCGAAGTTACGCGCCGTGGGACAAACAAGGAAAACACACCTCGCTCGAGAGTTTTCTCGACGATCACATCAAGGCCGTGCTCTCGATCCCCTACATTCAACCAGAGCTCATCAAGAAACGGCATTTCAAAGTAGTGCTCGATTGCGTCAATGCAGCAGGCGGCATTATCGTGCCGAAGCTCCTCAAACAGCTTGGGTGTGACGTCGTGGAAATGAACTGTGATGTTTCCGGTGTCTTCTCACACACACCCGAACCGATACCCGAGAACCTGACCGACCTGTGTAAGCGGGTGCGCAAAGAAAAGGCAGACATTGGCATCGCAGTCGATCCGGACGTGGATCGGCTTGTGCTCATCAATGAACTTGGAGAGCCATTTGGCGAAGAATACACCATCGCGAATGTCGTCAAGTTTGTTCTTAACAAAGAGACTGGTCGAAAGGCGAAATCAAAATCAATTGTCGTTAACCTGTCTACCACCCGAGCCGTTCAGGACATCGCCACGTCACACGGATATGCCACCGTGCGGACACCTGTCGGGGAGATCAATGTGGCAAAGAAGATGAAAGAAATTGGCGCCATCGTCGGAGGCGAAGGAAGCGGCGGCGTCATCCTTCCCTATGTTCATTATGGAAGGGATGCTATCGTTGGCATTGCACTAACCCTTCAACATCTTGCAGAATTTGGCGGCACTGTGTCGGAACTCAGGAAGACGATGCCGCAGTATTTCATCACCAAGGGAAAGGTCGAGATTGGCAAACTCAATCCCGACAACGTCCTCACCATCATCAAGGACAACCATGGCGCCATGGGCAGCATAAACACCGATGATGGGTTGAAGATCGATTTTCCGGATTCGTGGGTTCACTTGCGGAAATCGAACACGGAGCCGATCGTTCGAATTATTGCGGAAGCGCCCGAAAAGAAAACTGCGGACAAGCTCGTGAGTGATTTCACAAAAGAAATTCGAAGCGCGCGACTGACATGAGTTTGGAGGGGATCGGTTGAAACTAACCATCGCTTGCCTCAATGATTATCAATGGTTATCATGGTGAACGCTGTCCGGCGGTGTCTGCGTGTATTTGGCTTCCCTCCGGCTCTGTTTTCACATCCATTCTCATTCGACTGCAATGATCCTTTGTAAAGTCACGGGGACACTTGTTTCGACTCAAAAGAATCCGAACCTCAAGGAATACAAGCTCCTCATTGTCCAACCGATTGACCTGGATGGAAAACCGATTGGCAGAGACCTCATTGCCATCGATCAGGTCGATGCGGGAGTCGGCGACAGAGTCCTGATGATCCAGGAAGGGTCGGGTGCACAACAGATGCTCAAGCGAAAAGACGTGCCCGTGCACTCCGTGATCGTTGCTGTCGTTGACGACCTGTCTGTCGAATTGAAATAGGTGTGACGATAGAGCCGGAGTTCACAAGGCGGATGTGCAGTCGGACATCTTAACAAGGATCGTGTCATGCAAAATGTTCGCGACCTCCTTCGTCTTTCCTTTGTCCATCGTATCGGACCCACTAAGATCCGCGCTCTCCTCTCTCATTTCGAAAACGCTGCCGAGGTGCTGGTGGCTCCTCCACGAGAGCTCATCAAGGTCCCCGGCATCGATAAGAAACTTGCGTCCAACATAGCCCATTGTGAGCACGCGGAGGGATTTGCAGACGAGCAGTTAAGGCGACTCAACAGAATCGGTGCGCGGATCATTACAATCTGGGACAAAGAGTATCCCGAACTCCTGAAGAAAATCTACGATCCTCCTGCGTTGATTTATGTGCTTGGCAAATTCAGTCCAAAAGACCGTCATTCGATAGCAATCGTCGGTACCAGACTTCCGACGCTGTACGGCCAACAGACCGCCGAATGCTTCAGTCAGGACCTCAGCCGCCTCGGGATCACCATCGTAAGCGGATTGGCTCGTGGAGTAGACACGATTGCGCACACTGCAACACTAAAATGCGGCGGGAGGACCATTGCCGTGATTGGGTCTGGACTCGATATCCCCTATCCTCCTGAAAACAAAAAGCTTATGGAGCAAATTGCAGATCTTGGTGTGGTCGTATCAGAGTTTCCAATGGGAGCGAAACCTGATGCGACAAATTTTCCAAGACGGAATCGGATTATCAGCGGACTATCGCTTGGAACGCTCGTCGTTGAATCCGCTGAAGATGGGGGCGCAATGATAACGGCATCCACCGCGCTCGATCAAGACCGCGAGGTGTTCGCTATCCCCGGCAGTATTCATGAAAAACGGAGTAGTGGACCGAATTTGCTGATTCAAGAGGGACGGGCAAAGCTGGTAAAGAACGTCGACGATATCCTCTCTGAGCTCAATTTGAAATTGGACAGGGGAACAACAATGAGGGAAGAACCCGTGCCCCTTCAGTTGACGATGTTTGAACAGAAAGTCTATGACTTGTTAAGCAAGGATCCAATCCACATTGATGACCTCGCCGAAGCCTCTGACAACTCGACCTCCGATGTTCTCGTAACTCTTCTGTCGCTTGAGTTCAAGGGGCTCATCAAACAGTTGCCCGGCAAAATGTTTCTCAGGATGTAGTATACAGTATTCCTCTCGCCGGTTCCTTATTTCCTCTCGTTGTCTCTCCACGTATATTGTGGTCAAGCGAAAATTTTGCAGCAACTCCTGACTAATGTGAAAAAGAAAAGCCGGATCGAGTCCGGCTTTCTGGATCATATTCATTCAATGGTGTGTTTACATGCTCCACCAATAGGTAAATTTTATCATGAAAATATTGTCCGGTTTCGCTGTGACCAGCCTGTTCAGTGAATGATTGAATTCGAAGTCGCCAAAATTCTCGTTGTCTGTTCTGCTTTGCGTCCAGACAAAGTATACGACCGATCCCGGTTTGAATTCCCAGCGTAACACTGCGTTCCCACGCAGAGACCGGAAATTGAAATCAGGATCGTCAAACCCATACGATGGCGCCGGGCCGTTTCCGTCGGCATCCACGGTGTAAGAGACTCTCCCCGTCGATGAAACATCTTTCGCAATGGTGGAATTGTCGTTTCCGTAACGGGCAAAATTAAAAGTTCGTGGTTGGACGAACGCCTTGAAACCAGTGTAAGCGCCGGATGAAATAAGCGGCTGGGCAAAGAGCTGCAGACTGAGCTGCGGAGTGAATGTCCAGTTGAGCCGGATGTTCGCAGAAAGCGTTTTTTGATCAAGATCGGCGAACACATACCGAGTGCCGTAGGTTGCGAGAGCCGTAACATCGACGTAGGAGCCAACCCATTGTGCCTGCAAGAGATACCTGCTGAAACTGGGTCCAATCGTCAGCTCGATGTTCGGCGCAGGTTTGAAGTCCACATCCACTTCACTCTGCCACTGCTCTCCGCCGCCGCCCTGGTAAGTGAAACCATACAAATTCAGGGTGATCGCTTTCCTGCTGTCTGAGGAGGCGCTCCAATCAATTTCCCATCCTGTCGGATTCAAGACCGCGGGCCCGCCGCGTGTGCCGCGGATATCCATGGAATATGGATTATAGGCATAGTTCAATTGGAGCTGGTAAAAGTTTGTGAACTCCAGACTGTAGGCACTCCAATATCCCTGCCAGGTCTTGTTGCCGGCATAGTCGTAAGTGCCAAAGATTGCTCCTAGGAGTCTCATATTGTTGTAATACTCCGTCCGATCTGTCCACTTGTAGCCTCCCGCAACGTGGTAGTTGATCATATCGGTTCTCCACATAAAACCGAGATCATCTACGTCGAAACCCGGATCAATGAATCCCACGGCGGAGTTCAATATCCATGAACCCTTTTGTTTGTTCACGGTGAATCGCGCTGCGTATCCATTGAGCACTGTCGCATTAGTGTCGAGCTTCACATCGCCTGCATCTGGCCGCTGAAAATAATGGCGCGAGCTTTTCTGAAGCGCGGTAATTTGAGCCTTGTCGCCGGCGACGTGAGAGATCGTCCCCCACCCGGTAAAGACGTACGTCTTGTCGGAATCGAGGAATTGCCAACCGTCGAGGCCCGTTACCAATGCCGAGCCGTTGATTTGATCCCTGAGATTCTGATTATCAAAGAACCGATTGGTGTACGTCGTGAGTATCCCAATGCCTTGCCTGCCTTCGTCGAAGTCTTTCTGTATGCGCGCAACACCATAGTAGGTCAACGGTTCGACTTCAACACTTTGCCGGACTCCGGCGGTTTGGACCTGGGCATATTCTCGGTTCGTGACTGCATGGATCATTCCAACGTTCCAGTTGTCACCGAGTTTACCCGTCAATTTTCCAGCCCCGATAATGTGAGTCCCCAGTGGTGCATCTGCATAGTCATAAGACGGAAGACTTCCCTCCGGATTCCTTCCGATTCTTCTGCTGTAGAAGAACGTCGGTCCTCCCCAGTTGAATCCCCAAAAATCGTTCGAGCCACCCTGGCCGAAATTAAAGATGTTCGCTCCTTCGACGAAAAAGGGGCGCTTTTCCTGGTAGTACGTCTCAACATCGCTCAGATTCACTACGGCAGGATCGACCTCGACCTGACCGAAATCCGGATTGACGGTTCCGTTCAATGTGATGTCCGGGCCCAGCGCAATTTTGAGGTCCCCGCCCAGCCCGGGCAAATACTTCGAACCGTTGTTAAATGGATCGCCCGCGGAGTGCGGCGAAAATTCGGCCCGGGAGGTTACGTAGGGGAGAAGCTCAAAATCATTCGGCGGATAAATATTCTCAATGCCACCAACGTCAATAAACCGCGAAACGAACCCGCTCCCCTTCTGCGGAGTATAGACGACGAAATCCGTTTCGTTCTTTCTTCCGATCATCCTGCTGAAATCGACGCCCCAGATATACTGCTTTGCCTGATGGAATCGGAGCTGCGTATAGGGGATGCGCATTTCTGCTGTCCAGCCCTGTGCATCGATAGAGGCCCTTCCTTCCCACACACCGTCCCACGAGTTGTCGTTCCATTCGTCGTTGTAGAGAGTTCCATCTTGCATGGTGCCGGCAGCGCTCAACGCAAAATAGAATCCGCTTTGCCGATCGTGATAGGGATCGATGTCAAATTGAAACCAATCTGCGGTAAGACTGACATCGCGCCGTCCAAGAATCTTGATGATGGAATCCGGAGCAGTATCATACATGCGTGCTGCGACGTAGAGCGCCTGGTCATCATAGGCAAGCCAGACTTCAGTTCTCTGCGAAGGGGCAGCACCTTCATTCGGAAGCCGTTGTGTAAAGGAGGTGAATCCCGGGCGTTGCCATTCCGCCTCCGAAAGGAGGCCATCGATTGTGATTATTCCATTCACGCGTTCGGCAACGATGCGCAGCGAATCCGTTTTGCCTTGAGAAACAGACAAAACAGGAGACAACATGAAGGGTAACACCATCAATCCCCGTCGCAAGCACATATGATTCCTCCTACAGTTTTTGTGAACTGACACAATCTATAAGACTTGGGTGGGGTGAAAAAGGTTGTAACGAAAAACCTGTTGCTTGATGCGGTATTTGGTCCTATTTACGAACGATTTCTATCAACGTCTCCAAAGCTCTTGGATCGTCGGATTGGCTAAGGATTTGGATTGCCTGTTTCCTGATCCGTCGGTTGGGATGGTTCTTTGCGACGTTGATGAGTCGGTCGACTCCTTCTTTATCCGTATTCTGCGACAGAGCAAAGAGAGCTTGTCTCTGAACCTCTGTATCTTCGTCGTCTGCAATGATAGTCTCAAGCGTCGCGATGGCCTTCTGAGATGCTTTTTGACCCAGCCAAAATGCTGCCTTCCCACGAACCTTGGGATTGTCTGCTGCACGTGCGAGCGAAATCAAATTATCCGTTGATTCATTGGTCTCAGATCGGCTAATGGCGAAGACTGCCTCTTCGCGCACTTTCAACGACCGGTCTTTTTCTGCAATATCCATCAAAAGCTTCAAACCTTCAGGATTGTCCAATTCTCCGAGCCAGAATGCTGCTTTAGCCCTAACGTCATCGGATTCCTTGCCGGTCAGCAGAACGCTGAGAAACGGAAAAACGTCTTTCGAACGCTGATGAAGAGCAAT
>JADGQA010000309.1 GCA_017882185.1 Bacteroidota bacterium | reverse complement strand
GCTCCGGAATACATTCTATTTCGTCATCGCGGGCGGGCCCCTCTCCGTCGCAGTTTCGCTCGCAGCAGCACTTCTCCTGAATTCCCGACTCATTCGCTTCAAGGGTTTCTTCAGGCTTGTCTACTTTGCTCCGGTCGTGACGACACTCGTTGCCGTCGCCGTCGTCTGGCGTTACTTGTACCATCCCCGTTTCGGCTTGTTCAATTACGTTTTACACATGTTCGGCATCAGTCCGATTGACTGGCTCGGCGATCCAACATGGGCCATGCCTGCAATCATCATCCTCGCAGTGTGGAAAAACTTTGGCTACAATATGCTTATTTTCATCGCAGGTCTTCAGAACATTCCCGCCGAACTCTATGAAGCCGCAAAGATCGATGGGGCGACGCCTTTTGCCCAATTCACAAACATCACGCTTCCCATGCTTGCGCCAACGTCGCTCTTTGTGGGCCTGACCACGATGATCGGTTACTTCCAGCTCTTCGCCGAACCGTATGTTATGACACAGGGAGGGCCCGTGAACGCAACTCTCAGCATCACACTCCTGATGTACCAACAAGGGTTTCGTTGGTGGAATATGGGAAACGCCGCAGCGATCGCGTTCGTGCTTTTTGCCGTCATCTTCATTTTTTCTGCGATCCAGCTTCGGGTGCAGAGGAAAGGATGGACTTGAAAAACTCTGCCCTAAGATTCGTACTCTACGGACTGCTTATCCTGGGAGCTCTTGCCTGCGCTACTCCCCTTATTTGGATGATATTGGCGTCACTGATGCCCAGCGGCGGCGCAAGCGTATTCCCACCAAGTTTTGTTCCCAAGTCGGTCACACTGGATCATTACAGGACTCTGTTCACGCGCATGAATGTAGCAAGGTATTTCCTGAACAGTGTTCTTGTTTCTGTTGGAGTGACAGCTGTTTCACTTCTCATTAATTCGCTGGCCGGCTACGCATTTGCCAAGTACCGGTTCTCGGGTCGTGACAAGCTCTTTACGTTCCTCCTGGCATCGATGATCGTCCCTGCGCAAGTCACAATGCTTCCGCTGTTTCTTATGCTGAACAAAATGGGATTGGTGAATACGTACTGGGGAATTCTTATTCCCGGTATGGCCAGCATCTTTGGAATATTTCTTATCAGGCAGTATGCACTTTCGATACCAGACAGTCTCATAGAGGCTGCCCGAATGGATGGCGCCGGAGATTTCGAAATTTACTGGCGTGTCATGATTCCTCTCTTTCGCCCGGTCCTCGTTACGTTGGGATTGTTTACCTTTATGGGAACCTGGAACGACTTTCTCTGGCCGTTGATAGTGATGACGGATGACTCGATGTACACGTTGCCCGTTGCTATTGCGAACCTCATGGGTGAACACACTCCTGATACAGAACTTATGATGGCAGGGTCAGTCCTGACGGTGCTTCCTGTCCTGATTGTGTTCATAGCCGTCCAAAAATACTATATCCAGGGAATTATGGCAGGAAGCGTTAAGGGATAAATTGAAAGCTTCTCAACCGCAGCTTACTGATGCTTCTTGATTGATGAACACCATGTGTTTGAACAATGTCGATTCTCATCCACTTGTTATCCTCGCGAGTCTTCTTTGTCTCGTGCAGGGATTGTTGTTCGCGCGTCAACACGAGGAGGAATTCTCGAAGGACACATTGGCGACGATAGGTCCGCAGACTATAACAGTTCGTGATCTCGATGAGCGGATAGGGTTGATGCCATGGCTTGGATTGAATCAATTGGCAAAAATAGACTCCGTGAAGATCGAAGCGCTCAATTCTCTCGTAGCGGAGAAACTGCTGGCGCTGGCTGGGACGGAACGACGACTAACTGCGGATCCATCGACGCAAGCGATGAGACGATCGCTCGAACGCCTGCTTGCGAGGGACGAACTCTACAAGAGCGAAGTCCTCGACAAGATCCGATTGAGTTCTGCAGAAATTTCATCAGGTCTTGCGCGCTACGCGAGACAGCTCCGAGTGAACGTTGTGATCGCGGCGTCGCAAACGAATGCAGAACGTATTCATTCCATCCTGGAAAATCGAACACAACAGGATGATAGTCTACAGGCGGACACCCTCGGTGCTCTCGCGGTTGGCCAGGACACTGTCGACATTCGATTTGGCGGAATGAACCAAGAACTCGAGGATCGTGCATATTCCCTTCATCAAGGTCAAGTCTCCGAACCATTCTATATTGATCGTTATGGTTGGGTCGTGCTTAAGTTTCTCGACTGGAAGACGAATCCAGATTATGCGAACGAGAGCATAGGAGAGCGAAGATTGGCGGTCGAGAAAATTCTCAAAGAACGGAAACGCGATATTCGATCTATTCAGTACTTCATCGCGACGCTGAGCCCGCAATCCGCACGAGTCGAACCAGAAGCCTTGAGACTTTTCGCTGATTCCCTCCACCTCTTGATAGTCCAAGACAGCGTCCGGCGCTCGATCACCGCCCATTATCGCTCGCTTCCATCTGATGTGGAAGAACTGAGGGAACGGTTGGGTAGTCGCCTTGAGACCGTTCTCGTAAGAATCGGTGACGAAGATCTAACGATTGGCGAGGCAATAGAAGGTCTCCGGTACCAAGCGTTTGTATTTCATTCCTTGCGTCGCAACGACTTCCTCATAGAAGCGAACGAGATGCTCAAGAAAGTCGTTGAAGGGGAGTTGCTTGCCCGGGAAGCAATGAAGAGACATCTTCAAAACACGGCGAATGTCAGACGCGATCTGAACCTTTGGTCGGATTACTGGGCGGCAAATGCGATGGCGAAGTTGGTAGTGGATACGATCCGGGTCAACGATGATGAAACCGCAGCCTATCTATTCAGGACAAACCCTGCACTTGGAAATTTGAACTATGTCAACATCCGGGAAATCTTCTCAGATAGCCTCCGTCAGCTCCTACAACTGGCAATCCGGATAGGCAACGGTGAATCCATGGCAGAGTTGGCAAGAGCATATACAGAACGAAAGGAGTGGAGGGATCGAGACGGGCAATCTGGCTTTTTTGCAATTGTGGAGCATCCGGCCATTGGCGTCGCTGCCATGAACGTAGATTCGGGCAGATTGGTTGGTCCGTTGCACACCGAAAACGGATATTCGTTATTCGAAGTACTGGGAAAACGTCTGATGCCGGGATCTCTCCGAGCACTTGATTCGATTTCGACTCAATCATGCAACGACTTGCTCGGACAAAAGCAGGTTGGGGCACTCGAAAGATATGTTGCGACGTTGGCGGACAAATTCGGAGTTACAATCAGATACGAGAATCTCAGGAAACTCCAAACCCGACCATTCCCAATGGTGACCAAGCGCATGATTGGGTTTGGAGGAGCCATTCCTGCAACTCCCCCTCTTGCACCACTGGCCGGATGGACGAAGAAATATCCGAAAGTGAATCAGCCATTCCAGTAGCACAAGGATTGAGACGTCTCATTCAGCTTCGCTCGGGCCGAAGCTGGAAAAAGGGAAGAAAATGCATATTGACGCTTTCAAACATTGTATTCACGGAGCAGTGGCGCGCTCGAACTCAGAATCCTATTGTTTTAGTCAAATTGCGTATGCATACTGTAGAGCGGTTGATATTGGTTTCTATACTCCACTTTGAACCATGCGAGGACGATGAAAACTTTGAAACAGGAGTGCAGTCGGAGAGAAACCGCTTTTAAGATGACGCGGCCGGCGAAGTCGTGGGAACCGCTGGAGCAGGCGTGGCGGCCG
>JADGQA010000308.1 GCA_017882185.1 Bacteroidota bacterium | reverse complement strand
CCGGCTAATGCGTCCTTCAAATTAACAACGGTGGAATCCAAGTTTTGAGTCAACGTATCATCCATCAACAACCGTCCTATTGTTCCTTTTCCGGATTGTATGTTGCTTGCAATTTTAGACAGATCCATGGCGATCCTATTGGTGGTATCAACAGTCGCTTTTAATGTTATCAGAATGTCGCCCATGGTGTTTGCCTTCTCCATAAGCAACTTGAACTGTGCCGAGCCTTCCCTCAACGAAGCAAACGTGGAATCGAAATTTCGACTCATCTCTTTATCCATCAACAGCCTCCCTATTGTTCCGTTTCCTGCTTGCATATTGTCGGTAATCTTCGACACAGCACTTGTGATCTTGGATGCATTATCAATGGTACCTTTTACCGACAACAGGACATCGTCCATACTCACGGGCACGTTCGTCGCAATAACATCGTTGTTTTCGATTCCCTTCGTTCCGCTTGTGCCGGGAGTTATGATCAGTATCTTATTCCCCAGGAGTCCCTCTGAGCCGATGATCGCCTCGGCATCCTTCTTGATAAACTGTCGCACTTTTTCATCAATGCGCATATCCACCCTTACGGAGGTATCGCTAATGATTTTGATATTTTCTGCAGTCCCTACATTGATGCCTGAAAACCTCACGATGTTTCCCGCCTGCAGTCCGCCTACATCCTTAAATATTCCAGTGATGCGAAAAGTGCTGGTAAACATTTGTTGCGTCACACCGATGAAATATATCCCCGCGGTAAAAAACGCTATGCCAAGGGAAATAAATATTCCCAGCCTGATTTTACTACCCATTTCTTTTTTCAATTGATGTTCTCTCTCAGCAAGATGGCTGATTTATTGTTCAAAAAATGACCGCACCAATTTATCCGCCGACATAACGAGACTCTCATAGCTCCCTTCGGCGGCGCATACGCCGTTGTGAAGCACCACAACACGATTTGATGTGATCCTGACGCATTCCATGTCGTGCGTGACGATAATAGAGGAGGTGTTGTATTTTTCTTGTACTTTCAGGATAAGGCTGCTTATTTCTCTCGACGTTATAGGATCCAGACCCGTTGTAGGCTCATCATAGAGCATGATGGCAGGCCTTAAAATCAACGTTCGAGCCAAACCCACCCTTTTGCGCATACCCCCTGAAAGTTCTGAAGGCATTTTATCAATCGCTTCTGCCAGTCCTACACTATACAATGCTTCTTCCACCAGAGAGTCCGTGTCTGCCCTCGACCTTGAACGTAGCTGCATGCGCAGGGGAAATTCAAGATTTTCTCTGACCGACATGGAATCATACAAAGCTCCGCCCTGAAACAGGAAGCCTATTTTCTTCCGTAACTCAATGAGCTCCTTACCTTTCAGGTCAAGAATATTCTTTCCCAGCACCACAATTTTACCGTCATCCGGGGTCATCAGTCCCACCAAACATTTTATCAGCACTGTTTTGCCCATTCCCGATTTTCCAAGGACAACAAGATTCTCACCTCTCGCAACTCGCAACGTAAGGTCTCTCAGGACATAATTCATCCCCAAGGATTTCTTGAGATGCTCTATCTGTACAACATCATCAACCGGTTGACCTTTATCGGCAGCTGTTTCGAGAACGGTTGAATCTTCTGTCGTTGTTTCCATTCATCCACGTATTGTTGTTCCGAATCGTGTTTCCGCTCGTGACTTCGAAGGATTCCCTTGGAGACAGGCGGGGACTCTTTCAAAAGGAGAGCATTGGCCGCCGAGTGTTACGGATCATCCATGCAGTCCGTTCACGCGTTTACGGAAAGAAACTTGTGATCTGCACTGCAATCATGTCAATGATAAAAATCACGAACGATGACATGACCACCGCCGAGTTTGCAGCCTTTCCAACTCCTTGAGTGCCCTCGTCTGCATTATATCCCTGATAACAGCCTACAAGCCCAATCGCAAATCCAAAGAAGAACGTCTTGATGACCGCTGGTATCACATCCGTAAAGGTGAGTCCCTGGAATACCTGCAAAAAATATAATTGAAAGCTCACATCTCCCTTCAGATTATTGGCAAGAAAGGATCCGAATAATGAAGCGACGTCAGCAAAAATTGCCAGGAGCGGAATCATCAGTGTGGCAGCGAATATTCTCGTGACGACAACATATTTGAAGGGATTGATGCCCGATACCATCATCGCGTCTATTTGTTCGGTTACTTTCATCGTTGCTAATTCCGCTCCAATACCCGATCCCACTCTTCCGGCACAGATCAAGGCAGTTATGACGGGTCCTATTTCTCTTATTGTTGAGACGGCGACCATGGCAGGCAGCCACGACTCGGCTCCAAACTTTACCATGGTTGGCCTGGATTGGATCGTCATCACGAGCCCCATAATAAAGGCGGTCACACTGACCAAGGGAAGAGATTTGTAGCCGATCAGGAACGATTGCTTCAGAAGCTCATTAAATTCATAAGGAGGCTTAAAAACCTCTTTGAAGAAATGAATGGTAAAAAGCGTCAGCAGGGCGACTTCCAGAAAAATGTTTCTAAAGGCAGAAACAATCCCTGAACTTCTTTCTGCGGGGCCTGCTGGTTCTTTCAAATATCCGGGCGAATCATCGATAGGTGACTTCATGGTTTCGACTCATTTTGGCAATGTAAACCAGAATGTACTGCCCTTTCCCTCTTCGCTTTCAACTCCAATCTGACCTCCGTGTGCTTCGACAGCAAGTTTACTGAATGCGAGTCCCAGGCCGGCCGAGTATTCACGGGATTCGACCTGGACGAATTTATCGAACACCTTCCGAATATAGTGCGACGGTATCCCCACGCCGGTGTCTTGAATGGACACGCGGGCCCCTTTCTCTGTGCTTTTGACTTCGATGCGGATCGTGCCATCGTTTGGAGTAAACTTGAGCGCGTTCACGAAAAGGTTTCGAATCACCCGTGAAATCAATTCGGAGTCACAGATAACGTGTACCGGTGACGATTGAGCCTCGAAGATGAACCGGCGTTTTTCCCGAAGATATTCATAATCCAGAAGAATCCTTCGGGAGATGTCGGTCAGATCGCAGTCTGTCAGGTTGAGTTCCTCATGTCCCGATTCCAATTTGTTGATGTCAAGCAGCGAGTTGACCATTTGGAGAAGCCTCTCCGTGGAGAGCGCCCCATTGTGCACCAGCTGCCGATTCTTCTCCGACATGTTCTTAGTCTCACCCTTTTCCAGTGTCTGGAACAGCACACCCATAAGAGACAGCGGTGAACGCATATCGTGCGCAATCAAATGTGTCATACCATCGCGGAGGGACGCAAGCTCTTTGAGTTGCTCATAGCTCTTCTGTAATTCAAGCCTCTGCCTGCGAATTTCCAGATGCGTTCGCACGCGCGCATGGACTTCTTCGAAGTGGAATGGCTTGGTCACATAGTCCACACCGCCGACCGAAAACGCCTTGACCTTGTCCATCGTCTCGCCCAACGCGCTGATGAAGATCACCGGTATTTCTTTCAACTTTTCGTCCGCTTTCAGTTTTTCGCATACTTCATATCCATTCATCTCCGGCATCAAGATATCGAGCAGGATGAGATCGGGTGGTTCGATGTGAGCCACCTGCAAAGCAAGTTTACCGCTCGGCACAGGGCGCACTTTGTATCCGCGTTGCTTCAACATTCCTGAAAGGAGCTGCAAATTGGCCGGCATGTCATCGACAACAAGAATTTCTGCTACTGCTTGTTTGACATTTCGTTGTTCGATCATGCGG
>JADGQA010000096.1 GCA_017882185.1 Bacteroidota bacterium | reverse complement strand
GCTTGGGGTTGCCTTGCGCCACGCAAGCCGTCACGTTCAATCACGTCAGATCCCTTTGATCGGGCTTACGGCGGCCTTCATCTTTGTTGCACAGATGATCAACTTCCCGGTTGCCGGTGGAACATCCGGACACCTTCTTGGTGCGACGCTGGCGGCAGTTCTCCTGGGACCAAGTGCGGCTGTCATTGTCATGTCGTGCGTGCTCATTATACAAGCTCTCATTTTTGCAGATGGCGGATTGCTCGCATTAGGGGCGAATGTGTTCAACATGGCGATCGTCGCGCCTACCTGCGCCTATCTTGTCTACCGGTTGCTGCGCCGATTGTTTCGCGACCAGCGGGGCCAGTTGGTTTCCGCTTCCATTGCTGCGTGGTGTTCGACTGTGCTTGCATCGATATTCTGCGCGGGCGAACTTGCTCTCTCCGGCACCGTGACGTGGAACCTGGCATTGCCCGCGATGGCAGGTATACACTCGCTCATCGGAATTGGAGAAGCAGCGGTCTCTATGTTAGTCCTCGCCGCAATCGGCAAGACAAGGCCAGAACTCTTGAACGAACATGGAGATCGAAATATCAGGCTTGAGCGAAAAGCAGTCTATGCTTATGGAACGGTCGTTATCCTGGGATTGCTGATTCTTGTTGTTCCGTTCGCTTCCAAACTCCCTGATGGTCTAGAAAGAGTCGCTCTGTCTCTGGGATTCCACTATAAATCCAACGTACCAGCACAAATGTTTGCTCCGTTGAAAGAGTACGGCTTCCCCGGAATAAATTCTCTGACCGGAGCCTCCACCGTTGCAGGGTTGGTTGGAGGGCTGGCAGTCTTTGGTTTTTCGTTTCTTGTTGCACGCATCCTTGTGCCTAGGCACGCTGGAAGTTCGGAAACTACGCCTCATCAACCCTAATTGTTCTCATGCGCCACGATTTCCTGGACCGTTACAGCAGGCTGGAGAGTCCCATCCACCACCTGCCTGCCATGCTCAAGTTATTGACAGCACTGTCCTTCATCATTGTCACAGTTTCCATTCCGTTCCGTGATCATTGGCTCTTTCTCACTCTCTTCGGGATTCTTGTCGTGGCAAGTGCACTCAGCAGAATCCCATGGCGGTTCTTGATCGGTCGATTGGTGATTCTTGAGCCTTTTGCACTTGGTATCGCGCTCATGACTCTTTTCCAGCACGACGGATATGTTATCTTTCTCAGCATCCTTGTCAAGAGCACACTCTGCTTGTGCATGATGATCCTCGTGTCCAACACGACGCCATTTTCCGAAATTCTTGCCGCACTTCATACCGTAAAAATCCCATCTCTGCTCATCACCATCCTGGCGCTCGCTTATCGTTATCTGTTCGTTCTCATTGATGAAGGAGAACGGCTTCAACGTGCCCGCCGCAGCCGGACCTTTGTGACGACCCGAACGAAGCATTGGGTGACTCTCGCCTCGCTCGTCGGACAGTTGTTTGTTCGATCGACGGAACGGGCGGAACGCATCTATGATGCAATGATGTCAAGGGGGTGGAAATGAACAACGCTATTGAAGTTACAAATCTGAAATACACCTATCCCGATGGCAAAGAGGCATTGCGGGGTATCAGCTTCACGGTGGGAGAAGGAGAGTGCGTGGGTCTCGTTGGTCCCAATGGGTCCGGAAAATCAACGTTGCTACTTCACTTGAACGGTATCCTGCCAGATTCAATTGAAGGATCCAACGCAGTGACCATCCACGGAAATCTGCTGTCTGAGGGAAATATCAGTTCTATTCGGCGTGAGGTTGGACTCCTGTTCCAGGATCCTGACGATCAGCTTTTCTGTCCGACAGTGTACGAGGATGTGGCATTTGGACCGCAGCAATTCGGTTTTCCCGAAAACCAGGTTCGCGCGACGGTCGCTCACGCTCTTTCATTGGCAGGACTCTCAGGCTTTGAAAAACGTTCTCCGCACCACCTGAGCATCGGGGAGAAAAGACGTGTCTGCCTTGCCGGTGTATTAGCCTGTGAACCGAAAGTACTTGCGCTCGACGAACCGACAAGCAATCTCGATCCAAGAGGAAAGAGAAGTCTCCACGAGATTCTGCAATCGCTGCCCGTGACGAAACTCATTGCAACCCACGATCTGGAGATGGTGGTGGAGTTGTGTGCACGGACGATCGTTCTTGACAACGGAATGATCGTCGCGGACGGTCCAACGTCGGAGTTGCTCGGAAACGAAGAACTGATGCTCAAGCACGGACTCGAAAAGCCTCACATCCTCCGTCACCGTCATCCGCACTAGCCTCCTTTGTCAACGGTAGTGTCTGCCCGTTCACGCAGAGGAATATCAGCTCTTCAATAATTTCACGACAGTGCCGCACGAAAATGCTCGCGAGGACTCTCAGTCGGCTTGTCGGATTTCAACTTCAGATTTCCGCGCACGCTCGTCGCGAAATAGGATAAGTCCGGTTCCAACGATGCCGGCAACAAGCAGTCCAATATCTTCCCGGATGCCGAGTGTTAGGGCTGCAGAGAAACCTATGATGGACCAAACAAACGGAATGACGAGTACGGTCCTGGGTAACTTCATGTCTGTCCACAACAGCAATCCAAATGTGAAGATCGTTGTCGGACACGGCAGACCAAATGTCGGTGCCTTCGGATAAGCATGACCAAGAGAATATCCCAGGGCCGGGTAAACGATCATTGCATAGAGGACAAATATGGCTCCAACGATGCCGTAAATGTCTACACGAAAACCGAATGATAATCGGGGCCTGAAAACACCGAACACCAGAAACACAATGCCCTGCACAACATTGAGAAGTGCAAAGACATAAGCGGCCGGGTTGATCGAACTGAAGAAAGCAAGATGATAGGCCAGTCCGATCCAGACCCAGAGGAATGCGAGAATGCCTGCAATGATTCTGTTCGATGAATCGAGCCGCTTGATTGCGAAGAATACAGCTCCCACGCCAAGGAGGTTGAGGAGGATTTGCGCTGGCCAAACGGCCATATTGTACTGTTCGAACACGGAAAGGAATTGTTCTGTCGAAAATGGTAGACTCATGTGTAGCTCCGAAATTGATCCTTTTGAGTAAGTTCGTTTAGCTTACGGTCTGCTACAATGTAACAAATACGAAGGCATCATTCCTGATTGACTGGCTTTCTCTCTCGCTTGATTTTCAGCAGAGGAACAATGTAACTCCCGATCCCCACGATCAATGTCTCATATTCGCCAGCGGTGCACTCGATGTACGACGCCTCCTCACAAGCCAGAGGACGACTGCAATCACTATCATTCCAACCAGAACAATTGCGGCGAGCGCTGCCTTTGCGATTGTGGAAAATCCCCAGCTGACGCGAAAATCCATTGGCACATATGAATTTTTCGACGTGTTTGCCACGCCGGTGCTATAGAAACTGGTCAACATGAGTCTGGTGTTTTCCGGATTGCCGTACCACACGTCATCGACGTGACCGCATTCGGAAAGAATAACCTGTTTTCCATTCTTCAAATAAGGCAACAGTTCATTTGTTGCAAACTCAGGCGGCGTGGAAAAATCGATGCTTCCGCTCAGGAGCAACGTTTGCACATCGGATTGTCGCGCCTTCCGAAACTCCGCCGGCAATTGGTGCATCGGCCAGCGGCCATAGCTTAACGGACCCCAAAGCAGCTTGGTCATGGGCGAGCTCAAAGGCATATTCCGGGGCTCCATATCAAGATAGTAGTTGCGTGAAGAATCAAAATCCGCACTCACGGCCTTGGAGGCAAGGTCGCCCCACGTGGACATCGAAGGGACAACGTAATCATATGCGAGCGACATGAGCGCAAGACCGCTCGGATCCCCGTGTTCGGCAGCAACATAGGCATCGAACACCATTGCGGCAGTCTTGCGTTGAAAAAGAAGGGCAAATGTTACCACCTTTACTTTTCCAGGGTTGATTGAGAAGAAGAGCCAATTACGTGGCATGCTAACCAATACGTTCCGCATACTGGCGTAGAGGTCCGGGCTTTTCAAGGACATAATGGAGTCTCTGGACCAAAGCTCCGCATAGCGTCTCAGTTGCGTGTCAATCATTTGAGGTTCCCAGACAAAACGTCCGGGAGGATTGACACTGATCATTGCCGATCTGTATATGGATTCCGGATGTTTGAGGCCATAGAGATACGCAACACGAGTGCCGTAACTCTCGCTGAGCAAATTGATGCGTTCATATCCCAATGCCTTGCGGACCGACTCATTATCTTCGATAACCTCGAGCATCGAGTATCTGTCAAGATCGACTCCCTGAGCTCTTAGGTGCTCTGCGCCTGCAATCCAGGCACGTCCAATTCTTTTCATCGATGCTTCTTCCAAGATATCACCGTTGCCCTTGAATGCTCGATCCACTTCCGGACAGTCAAGGACGGTTGAGCCATCCACACCTCTGTACCCGACGAGCACGAAATCATGCTCAGGAAGGAACGTCCACGCTTTTCCCCAGTCCCACGACATATTGCTCGCACCGGGTCCGCCGGCAAGTCCGAAGATCGGTTCAGCGGGCTTTTGTGAGAGAGAGTGTATGCGAAGAAACGGCACGTGGATCAGGCGGGATGTCGATTTGCTTCTGTTCTCGGATACTGTGATCGTTCCGAAGTCGGCTTGATATGTCTCCGAACTTATCTCGAAAGGTCTTGATTCGCTGATGACACCATCTGCCTTCGAATCCGTAGGAGGAACAGGGTAGCTATTCTTGTTGTCGCTGCAGGCGAAGCCGGATAGGAGGATAGCAAAGAGGAAAAGGATGGATTTAATCGTCTGTTTCATGGATATTTTGTTTGATGAGAACGCACTTGGACTGTGTGTCAGACGGTGCCACGCGATGTGGCCTAGCCTATGAGGCAAACCGCCGTCGCGACGCGCATCGCGTGTCGGGATGGAACGAGTCCCGATGAAGTCGGGATCGTGGTTTGTGCTGTCAGATTCCCTGCAACGAGCGTCGTTTGAGTACTCAATACGAACCTACCTGATGGGTCATTGACTGAATGAGTTGATAGACTTTAGTTGCGTTGGGTATTCTCTCAAACATTGGCTGTTTTATCACTCCTGGCATGCTTGGATTGATCATGAAGAAGTCGACGCTCGAAAATGTGCTAAATACTATCGTTCCTCGACCATTGGTCGAGACTCTAATGGAAATCGGAGGGGGATCTCTTAGACTGAAATCTTCGATCGATGGGCCGAACAAACCCGACAAAATCAGGATCCGGTGATTTGTAAGAGCATAGACTGTTTTTCGACGTGCCAACATATCATAGATGAATCGGCCGAAACTAAGGTAGAGACCTAGCACCCCAAGCAGTATGATGAAACCAAGCCCCGACTCTGGCTGGTCACGATTATAAGTCATAAATAGAGGGACTAACCCCCCGCCACAAAAGATAAGAGTGAAGAGAAGATACAGGGGGTCCGACTTTCTAAAAACCAAACCGCTTGGTGGCCGGCCGGTCCATAGTATCGTCTCCGATTCCAGCAAGAAAGGTCTGATGGATTGTTCATCTTCGAATTGAGTTTGGTCTTCTGCGATCATCGTGGTCCCTTGCACGGTGCATGGCATCTAACGTTTCCGAAAACTACGCCATCCCTCGCTTGAGTATCTTCCCATCAACGGCTGTTGAGCAATATCTCACCCTGCCTCCATTATAAGTTTTGCTCTTACCCCTTACGCACGACGAAATACGGTTGGTTCGTTAAATTTTCTGTAAAGCCCGGGTACAACCACGCTTTGTCCGGTTGTTCTTTCACTTCAAAATAATACTGAAGAGGATAGTGCGAGTTGGTATAATCCGCCGGTATGGACGCCCGATGACTTTTGCCAGACAATGCCATTTCCACCGTTTCGAACCTCTCGGCATGATTCACGTGACGATAGTACAGCCGCACCGATCTCATTGCCTTCTCAATCGAGAGCTCGATGTCCAGCTGTTCTCCCACTCTGAAATGTCCCGGCTGGATATGGTGGTACTCCGCAGAAGCACGTACGGGGCGTCCCGTAGCCTCTAGTATAGCCAATCGCACGTTGTCCTTTTGAACAACGGTACTGCTTTGGATCTGTTCAAGTTTTTTCGCCATCAAAGCGATGTCCTCGTCGATGGCGGGCAATCGATCGAGCCAGTGCCCTCGCTGCAAATCCATTTCACCGACGGTGATGTCGGGTTTATAGGCATCCCGGGCACCATTCGCAAGCTCCGCCCAATAACTTCGTGCTTTCTGATACATCGTGAGCGATAATTCAAGCGCCATGCGATCACCGGTTTCTTCGAAGATTGCATAAAGAACGCCGGATCGAAATTTGGCTCCAAAGAACCGACCCAATCCCACCTGGATCGACACATCGAGAGCCATCCGCCGGAATGCAGGTCGTTGCTTGCTCTCTGTCTGCCTTTCTGCAAGTGCCAGCTGTTTGGTCGCCGCATCGGCGAAGTCCTCTATCCATTGCGCATATTCGATGGGTGTGTATTTGCCGCTGCGGTCACCCCTAAGCATTTCATCTGCAAAATCATTGATCCGCAGGAACAGTTGTGGATCCATCGGGCTGACATTGCCGAAGACTTTGGGGGACGGGGTGTCGAAGTAAGGATTCTTATTATCCGGATCTGCAATAGAGAGGTTGGTGTACATCTCTGGCCAGTAAAGATTGTTGGCGGCCGAAACTCCGTGAACAGTCAGCACAATGGGAAGTATACGCGAGGCGTTTGCCAGAGCCGATTCAACAGACTCTGCTCCGGCACCGAACTCTGTTTCCAGATAACGGCGCCATACACCCGGCTCTGTTTGAGGGTTGTAGGCCAGTCTGCCGAATACTCTCAGACTGTAAAGATACTTTTCCCAATCCCACCGGGGTTTCAGGGATGAGTCCAAATACCCGCATCGATCTCCGGCTATGCCGGATCCGCGACGACCTTTGAACGAGAGTGGTTCCATCAGCTCGACTCCGGCACTGCCGCAGAAACTGAACGCCCTTGAGTGCGCCGCACTCACCACCGGATCGCCCCAGAGGAGAAGACGTTGTGTCCCTGGCCAGACACGGTGCAAGACCCCGTAGCGCCTGTCATCTTTGAACAGGTCCCCATAGCCATAGCGAATAAAACTGCGTGATCCCGTACTGAGACTCATGAGTCCTGTTGCATCTGTGCCCGGCTTGGGGATGTCGTACGCCCGAATGTCGGCCTGATGATACGGCATGCCCAGATGCTCGGCCCAATACTTGGGAGAGACGTTGACCGGCAGACCAGTGTCAACTGCCGAATCGATCATCGTTTCGTTCAACCCCTTCGCATGCAAATCGATCTCCACTTTGCGGCCGCACGTCGCGACACCATCAAAAATGGTCTTCCAAAAATTGTAACTCTCCTCGTTCACACCGCTCTCTCCGTGAGTCCGGAACGTGACACCGCTGATGGCGGGACAAGCTTTCAAGAGTTGTCGCACGGCGTCCCGGCAATACGGAGCGTGGCTCTCGTGTGTTAGTCCCTCGATCGTATAGTTCGGATTTGGACTATTGAGCCATTCATAGCCGTGCATCCAGATTCCCAGTTGAAATTGCATGCCGCGAGCAACCGTTTGTTCGCTGATAAATTTCAGCATTGCGAGATTGTTGTCACGTTCTGCATCGGGCAACTGCGGCACCCGAACATTGTATCCCGGAACAGATAAAAAGAATGGGTAGGCAAACAGGAAATATGCATCGGTAACATTTTGGAGGAAATCGTAGCCAAGCCCCAGGCACAGATTGAAGCGATTGAACCGTTGTGTCGTCACCATCGTCAGATACTTTTTCCACATCTCACGGTCGTTGTACCATGGTTTATCTTCGACATCGCTGACAAAGAGCCTGCTCAGGCTGCGAATACCATTGGCAGGATGCTCGACGATGGGTTCTTGTATGTTCAATGAGTCCAACGGTCGAACTGAATAGTGCACACGGTCTGCAAGTTCGAGCAACGCATACACGAGCCCCCGTACGTCATATCCGGCGGCCAGGAGGATTCGCTCGCCATCTGTCTGGGCCGGGACTAAACCAAGGGCTTCTGGCACGGCCGGGATATCGATCTTCAGATCCGTCAGAAGTTGGCGGGCCGCGGAAGAATCTGCGCCTGCCGCGACAATGCGCAGGTCACCGCGTTTGGCCTGGGCGAGGTGATCGCATCGATAGACTTGTATTCCCGCGGACGTCAGGGATTCTTCGAGTTCTTTTACAGCCCATTGTGATGGTGCCGATCCTGCTGTGACGTCGGCAGGGTCTATGACGATTGCGACTCCTTCCGTGTTGAAATTCAGGTAGCGCAGGGAGGACACTCCCAGGGCAGAGATTCCGGCTACTCTGACAAAGTGTCGCCGATTCATTCCCTGAGGCTCGCCTGAAGACTTTTGAGTTGCTGGAGGTTTCTTCATATCAATTCCTCTTGTGCAGACGCATGCGGGAGATTAAGATGTTGACGGCAACAATCTATGTTCTCTTGTCACAAATTCAAACAGAGACCCTGGCACTGCGTTTTCTTCATCCGGCTGACCCGCTCTTTTGGGCCTCCGGAGCGCGGTTCGAAAATATCCGTTGCGACTCTCAATTCAAGTTATTCGTTCGGGGCATCCGGCTGTAATTGATCAAGCGGCAACAACGGAATCGGCTGACCGTTATGCTGGAGCCGGAATTTCAACTGCTCGATTGTCGGATCCTCGGAGATTACCTGCTTGATGTCGATGAGGCGAGGCATGAACGAGGAAAAATTCATCAGTCCCGGTTTCGGCATTTCCACTATGGTTACCGGCTCATCCGGCCGGATGCCGGCTCGTTGTCGGGCAATACTGAGTGCATCCTGCAACCCCCCCAGCACGTCCACCAAATTTAGTTTCTTTCCATCCAAACCGGAATAGAAATGTCCCTGGGCCAACTCTTCGATTTTTTCCGGACTCATCTTGCGGCCTTCCGCAACCTTCCCCACGAAATCCTTGTAGAAAGCCTTGATGGTGTACTCTGCCTTTGCCCGCTCCTCGTCCGTAACATCGCGATCAGGAATGCCAAGCCCAATGAAGGGGAGCGTGAAACCAAATCCCAGATCCGCGTGGGCTCCGGCTTTTACAAGGTCCGTCGTGACGCCGATTTTCTCCTTGAACCCTTTATCGTACATCCATCCTGCGATGACGCCGATCGAGCCGGTGATCGTAACCGGGGCGGCAACGATCGTGTCGGCATACATCGAGAGCCAGTACCCGCCCGACCCCGCAACAAATCCCTGGGACACGATGACCGGCTTGTTCTTCTTTGCCTTCTTCAATGCTTCCGCAACGTAGTCGGAAGCCATTGCATCGCCGCCGGGTGAATCGATACGAAGAACAATGGCCTTCACCGTGGGATCTTCGCCCGCGGCTTCGACATCTTTGGACAATGTCCGCGCTTTGATCCCTTCGTCCATTGCACACACGCCGATGGCGTAGATGACGGCTATGCGGGGCGGCTCGCTCCATCGGTTGTCGTAGGGAAGATTGTATGCTGCGACTGAACCTGCCCCCGTGAACCGTTTCTTTCCACCCTCAAGCTGCTCAATCAAAGCCTTGGCTACTTCCCAACGTCCGAGGGTGTCGACAAGCCCTTTTGCCAGAGCGTCCGCAGGTATGAACAACCCCTCCTTGTTGATCAGCTCGTCGAATTTCTCCGGACTGATATGCCTTCCTTCGCAGATGTCCTTCTTCGTCACCCCGTAAACATCGTCGATGTACTTCTGGCGTTGTTCACGGTCGGCATCGGACATCTTGTCGCGCGAAAAGGTTTCGACTGCCGATTTGTATTTAAAGAACCGCCACTCGTCATATCCGATCCCCAGTTTTTCGAGAGTTCCTTTGAAGTACGTGTTTCCCATAACATACCCGGGAAGATAAATGACGCCCACCGGATCCAGCACGATCTTGTCGGCAATCGTCGCAAATTGGTATGCTTCTATCGAGGCGTTGTCGATGAAGATGACCACCTTTTTTCCCGTGGACTTGAAGCCTCTGAGTTCTTCGCGAAGCTCCCAGAGCATTTCCCGGTTCACGGTCATCCCCGAGGTATTGATTGCGATGCCGGCGACCGTCTCGTCGTCCTTGGCTGCCCGAATTGCTTCGAGGGTGCTCCTAAACGCATTCGTCTTGTCGAAGAACATGAATCGCTGATACTTCATTCGTCCGTTGAAGTCCATTTCGACGTTCCGGGAGTTCTTCATGAGGCTCGAGAAGACGGTCCTGTCCAGTGCACCAAGACGAATTGCATAGGTGTTGAAACTCCGCTTGGCGTCTTTGTCGAACGATGACTGTTCTGCGAGGCCGGCATTGCCGAGACTCAGCGACAATCCAACCGCAAACGTGTGGACGTCGAAATATCGCCCGGTGACGCGTATTCCGGCGACCGGCTCGACCGCGACGCCATAACTCCAATTGCCGCGCTTGAGTGTCTGGTCGTTCCGGATTCCGTAGTCGACAAACAGGGTGAGCATTTCATTGTGGAGCGGACGAATTCCGAGGTCGACCACTCCTTCGGATTTTCCTCCCGAGGTCGTGGCAGTCCCCATCAGTCCCACGGAGAGGACTGGATTGGGGCGGATGAGTGCGCCGAGCGTCCACGTATTACTCCGATCGAACGCGGCTTTGTCGCCTCCGACGAAGCCGTAGCCGATACCGAAGCCGAGCGTCCTGTCGCCAAAGCCGAGCGAAAGACGATAGTCCGTGATCGAAGTGGATCCGAGTTTTGTCTTTACGGCACCGAAACCGAAGTTCGGGGCTGCGGTGAACAAACCCCAGCGGTTGAAGTCATTCCAACGCCCCCTGGCATCTGTCCACGCGAACTGGACATCCGTCTGACGGACATAGTTGAGGAGAGCCGGATTGTCAAAGCCATACAATCCGAACTTCAGCGCTCCCGGCGAAGCAAACGATAGATCCGAGGTCGAATAGTATGACGGGTAGGTTTGACCTGATGCAAGCGTCACAAGCATCACAACAAGAACCAGCGCATAAGTTAATCGTTTCATGTTTTCTCCTATGGTGTATGCAAATTGCAGCTCAATAATGCAAGAACGCAGTATTGCGAGATTACCTGCAAACAACAAACCCGCATTCTCTTTGCCAAGTAAGAGAACGCGGGTTCTTTAGGTCGTCAAGTCATGCTATCTGCAGGTTGGTTCGCTTTTGTATTCCCTTCTGAATCTGCCCCGCTAGAAGTTAGGAAATTAGTTAGTCCCTTTCAACAGAAGTCTCTCACAATGATCACGATTGTCAATTGTGGAAAAAACAAAAAAGAAGTTGGGTTGAGTCCAAAGGAATTTAGGAACCGGCTTCTCAATTGATACATACCGGTTCTGCGACACTTAACCTTCAGCTTCGAGCGTATGCCGCACGGTTGACATGGTGCCGACATACTGCGGAAGACTGGTGTGTCCCAGGATCTGGCGGATCGAGTGCGGCTTGCCGAGATGAAACCAATAATGAAAAATGTTTCTCAGCAGCAGGGTTCCGACGTCGTCGGCCATGGATTTACCATCTCTGAGAAAGTGGACCTTCAAGTCTTCCGGCTTCAACTTCAACAAAAACACATCCGCCTCTTTGGTAATGGTGTGCCAGAGGTCCCACATTTCAGTCCAGGGGGGAGTTGTCGCCGGTTGGCCCGTCCCAAAGCGCTGGCGCAGGTCGGGGGCAAAGTTGCGACCCTGACCCAATTCTATCCAGAGCCCGTGTTCCTGCAGGGCGAGGTGGCCAACGGTCCAGCTTAGAGAGTTCATTGGTTCCGCGCGCCGGCTCCCGTCCTCCGGACTGATGCCCTCAAAACAGCGCGCAAACTCTTCACGGGTGAAATGCAATTGTGTCACTAACGGGTGTATCATAGTTCCCTCGAATCGTTGGAATTGTTCGTCTTCATTGATAAATGCCTCTTCTGCGACGGTTGTATCACGTTCTGTGATGGGACTGCCTGACAAGAGAACTGGATTCGCATTGCGAGTCGTCAGCAAACGCCTCCGGCTGTTGGAGTTACACTCCAATTTATCCGCCGTGCTTCGTCTTTTGGTGGAAACGTCGTGGTGCGGCGTGTTGTGCGTTCGTTGCCGCCAATAATGATCTGCTTGATTCTGAGTCTACACTCTTGGCTGTTTTGACCTGAAAGCAGAAATGATGGCGGCCAGCGCTACACCAAAAACTACTCCGCTGGCGAACAAACCAAGTATTTGGACTGTCCGCACATTTTCGGTGAACATTGTTAGTCCTACCGCACCGAAAACTACCATTAGCGCGATATTTCTTATAAGGATAGATTTCATACTCATGATGGTCTCCTTACCGGTTAATACTAGTTAGTGTCGATGGATACAATATTTGCTCTTGCTGGCGGCCAAGACGCATAACGTTTCCGAAAAATGCGATAAGGTGAATTTCTATC
>JADGQA010000095.1 GCA_017882185.1 Bacteroidota bacterium | reverse complement strand
TTCATCGCTTCCTTGAATCCTTCCAGCCTCTCTCTGACAGGCTGACTTCGCATGCTCGCGTTGAGCATCCCGATCCTCTTGTGGCCGAGCGAAATAAGATGAGTCGTTGCGGTGAATGCACCTTTCACATTTTCCACATACACGGAATCAAGATCTTTTCGCTTTGTATCGACCAGGACGATTGGAACCTTGAGGCGCTCATACTGCTCGACGAAGTTTTCCGGGACTGTCATCGACAGAAAGAGAACTCCATCGACCCTCATTCGCAGGGTATTCTTGTTTAGCAACTCCTCAACATGATGAGGGTCGTTAATTCCATACAGGATGAGATCGTGTTCCATCTCAGCCAGTTTGGACTGCACGCCCCGGAGCACTTCAACAAAAAAATACGTGGAGAAGAAAGGGACAACGGCGAGCACGGAATTGGTTTTCTGCCTGGCAAGTCCACGAGCATACGGATGAGGTTGCCAATTCAGTCGATTCGCAACCGTGAGGACACGGGTTCGGGTAGACAATGAAACATTGGGGTGGTTATTGAGCACTCTCGAGACTGTGCCAATTCCCACGCGGGCAGCCTTCGCTATGTCGTAAATTGTCGGTGGCAATAGGATATCCAGCTCAAATTCTTGGAAGGGCTTCCATAAATTCGGACTTTTGTTAGTGAGAGTCAAGAAAAAAGGAGAATTTCTTCCAACGTGGAGATTTTGAAGAAAAGCTGAATTCTCTGAACTTCACCCAATTTCCTTAGGAAATCCTAAGGATTATGCTCGGAAACATTTCTATTCGATTTGAAACGTTCCAATCATTCAATTAAACCATAGACTCATTTGGAGGCGCAAATTCGATCACGTGATCGCCTATTCTTGTGCGCGCGATCCAAACAGAAATAAAAGAGACTTTTAGGTGGCGGAAATCGTGCAGCTTGATTATGCACCTCGAATTTGGCCCAGCCTTAGGTCCACTTTCGATGCTCGCCTTACAAGAACATCTTCCTCCAATCGATATTCAGGAAGAAAATGAGTTCAATGGCAAAAGGGTTACGCTACTCCATTGGGCAAGGGTCTGATATGCCATGGACGTACGGTGCGGGGAAAACATCGTTTCTTGCTGAGTAGTGATCACTCGAATCAGAACTTCAACGCTCGCGACATAAGGTTCATTTGCGCAGAGAATTCACCATTCGTCTCGACTTATGTTGAAATTGACAAGATTTCGCAATGAATTGTGCGAACGCACGCGCGCAAGGCAGACACTCATTATTTTAAGCCCTGCCTAATTCATGTATGATTGCCAATAGTTTCATGCCTGAACACAAATCGCATTGCTATTCCAGAATCCTGGCGCCTTGCTCTCACTGACAGGACAGGTGCTTGACTCTTGCCACTCTCGCCAATTGATTGTGCGTTAGCGAAATTCCTTTTTATGCACCAGTATTTCTCGACATTGTGCCCATCGACACATAGTATCTATGGTCTATTCGATTATCCAAGGTTGTAATCCCGAGCCAGAGAGTCCTAAACAATAGAACCCCAGACAGACCGAAGTAGATCAGAGTCAAACCATATCATTAAGCTGGATTCCCGGAATCTGCACACTGCCACACATTGTATAAGGAAGAAGATGCATCCAATCCAATCACACGTAACAAAGCGTTTTGCGCGCATTCTGCGTTTGAGAACGACTTCGTCTTGTGTGCAAGATTTGAGAGATGGGAATAGAGAGGATTGCGAGGCCGTAGATGTCACAAATCCAATCGGATTCGTTCCAAACAGAACCTTGTTCGCAGATCAGTGAGGCACTGTTAAGGTGTGGATGAAGACGGCAGTTCCTTCAATTAGAAAGCGCTGGACACTCAACTCCAGGACCACGACATTTTTGCGCTTCAGGCCAACGCAGACACTGTTTGCCTGTTTGCTTCGAATAAGCGCAGTCAAGAATTTGAAACATGCGCCGGTCAATCGACGCTCGCCAGTCGTGACTGCATATCGTCGCAATCCGACCAGTTGCGAATAGCTGCAATATGCCTTAGTTGCTCAATGGCCGACATGTCTCGGATTGATATGTGGCATTATTGCAGACTGGTGACGAGAACGCGGAGAGAGAAAAGAAAAAAAATACTTCCCAAATATGAAGAGCCAAGAAACAAAAAGCGCCGATGGCTATTGCCCGTCGGCGCTCCTTGCAAGTTTCGAACGAAATAGAATCTACTTCGTTTTCAGAATAGCTTCTTTTGCGGCTTTTGCTACGCGGAATTTCACGACAGTCTTTGCCGGGATCTGAATCGTCTCGCCTGTTGCAGGATTTCGCCCTTGTCGCGCTTTTCGGTCAACAAGGACAAGCTTCCCGATGCCAGGGAGCGTAAAGGAATTCTTCGCTTCACGGTACGCCAAATTCGCCATCTCCTCCAGGATCGCAACAGCTTCCTTCTTTTTCAAGTCGAATTTGCTTGCAACGTGAGCTGCGATTTGACTCTTGGACATTGCTTTTCCCATATGTTTCTCCCTTAGGATTTGTGAACGATTAGAGAATTAGGTGAAGAATCTGAGACCTTCATTTCACCCTTGTTTTACAAGCCTTTTTCTACCTTTATGAATTCCCCTGCAAATATATAGGTTTTGACGCTATTGTCAACAAAAAAATGCAGAATTCCCTATTGATTTTTAGCATCTTGGAGGAAGCAGCTACCGGTAAAGGTTCGGTATTGCAGATAACTCATTGCAGGTCAATATGTTATAAGAAAATGCCCAATTGCTGGGCGTTCTTTACAGTACCCAAAAAAACTCCAAACAATTCAATGAAATTTGCATCGTCAACGATTTTTTCTAGAGACCTGAGTACAAATTGGAGGAATTGGGGCAACTAGTAGACTGATCCCTGAGCCTCACCTTTGCAGGAAAGAAGTTGGTCAAAGTACCGCAATTTGTGCAAATGATTCGAAGGATTTTCGATTCAATGGATTCATTTTTGCGAAACAAGATTGCAGAATCGGGGGGAGCCAGCGTAATGTAGTTGTCGGGGTGAGAAACTCAAAAGCCCTCTTGGATTTCCAAAAGGGTCTTCATGGATCACATCCTACGAATCGTGAATACGCAATTCGTCGACTATTTCATGAGAACCATCTTCCTGATCTGCGTGAAATGATCGGTCGGATCGCTCATTGAACTAGCTTCAATCCTATAGAAATACGCTCCGCTCGGCACAGAAGGATTCCAGATAACCGCATGCAATCCTTCATTTTGTTGTCCATTTACCAACTCATCAACTATTTGCCCAAGAATATTATAAATGACGAGACGGACCATGCTTCTCGACCCGAGTCCATATCGAATAATGGTTGATGGATTGAATGGATTAGGAAAATTCTGATCAATATAAAACGTGAATGGTCCTGCGGAAGAAGCACTCTCGAGAAGCGCGGACGTAGACGAAGCAGGAGTCAACGTCACGATACCATCGTGAAAGTCCGTTGTCGGTGAACCCTCATTGAACAATGACGACTGGAACGTAAAGAATGCACTCTGGTTGGCAGAACCTGAGAATGCACGGGAAGTAAACAGGAGAACTACTAACTTCCCAGTTCCATCAAGACTATCAAGACCGGCCGACGCGATCTTGATGAGTCCGGGGGATACTTCATTTGCGGCGGGCTGACCCCACGTGGAGTCAACGGTGCCAGTTGCCGTTACGCTTTTGAATGAGAACCAGGTCGTATCGTAACCCACGGTAATCTGGTACGAACGCACGGAATATCCCGACAGCGAGCTATCCACACATATTGCGTAATGGAGGTTGACTCCGCTCACAATCGTCGTATCGCGAAGTGTTAAACGAATTGGTGTGTCAGCATTGGATTGACACACCAGGATTACAGTCAGCGTTATAACGGCAATGCTAAGGTTGAGCAGCGAACGATTCAAGATAATCCTATTCAATATCGAGCAGGCCAGACTATTTCATGAGTATCATTTTTCGAATTTGCATAAACCGGTCGGTTGGATTGACAACCGAGTGCGCTTCAATTCGATAGAAGTACACCCCGCTCGGGATAGAAGGACTCCAAACCACGGAATGATACCCCTCCTGTTCTTCCCTGTCGACAAGTTCGCCAATCAATTGACCCAGGATATTGTATATCTGCAATCGTACAGAGCTTCTCGATCGGAGTCCGTATCGAATGATGGTTGATGGATTAAATGGATTCGGATAATTCTGTTGCAGCACGTAGTCTCTCGGAACGCCGGCGAGCGCATCATCAATGCCAGTAACGGTACCCGTCGTGAAAGACCTAAAGACGGAGTACGAAGTTGTACCGAGCGTGTTGGATGCATTCACACGCCAGAAATACTTCGTGTTTGCAAGCAGGCCGCTCGTGGCAAGCGAGCTATCCGTTACGCTCGCCGAATCACGGACTGTAGATGCGAATGTGGAGTCAGCTGAAAGCTGTATGCGGTACGACAATGCGTCAATTGATTTCGCCCACGTCAGTCGAGCATTTCGCACTACGCCGGTCGCTTTGTCTGCAGGCGATAGCAAGATCGGAACAGCAGGGATCGCACTGGCATTTCCAGTTGTGAACGATTTGAAAGCAGAGAATGCACAATTGTCTTGTCAAACCTATTTGTCGCTTTCAGGAAGTCACTCACTTTTTTCGCCACAAGCTCGGTTCTCTTCTCCAGCACGAGAATTCGATCAAAGTCCTTCTGGTTGTACACTCGATCTTCAATCAACTGCTTGAGTTTGTCGATCCTTCCTTTTTCAGGCCTCCATCCGACGAGATCCTTATCC
Source organism: Bacteroidota bacterium (assembly GCA_017882185.1). Taxonomy (GTDB): domain Bacteria; phylum Bacteroidota; class Ignavibacteria; order UBA10030; family UBA10030; genus JADGQA01. The sequence continues at coordinate 7,663 of JADGQA010000095.1, read as the reverse complement.
AAGTCGATTCGTATCACCTTGTAGGGGGCAAGGAATCCGTCGTCAATTCCTTGTTTTAGAGAGTAGGTGTACACCGGATCGCCAAAGTAGTGGATATTCGACACGTACTTGGTTTCTTTTGGAGTGGCTGTAAGGCCGATTTGTGTGGCTGAAGAAAAATATTCCAGAATTTCACGCCAAACCGCATCATCCGCCGCACTTCCTCTATGACACTCATCCACTACTACGAGGTCAAAGAAGTCGCGGGAAAACAGCTTATAGATGTTCTCTTTTTCCTCAGTCCCCGATACCGCCTGATAGAGTGAGAGGAATATCTCGTATGACTTGTCAATCTGGCGACCTGTAATCTTCGTCATGGCCGAGCCAAACGGCTTGAAATCGTTGTTGCGGGTCTGGTCAACAAGGATGTTTCGGTCGGCAAGGAAGAGGATGCGCTTCTTGGTCCGGGATTTCCACAGGCGCCAAATGATCTGAAATGCCGTGAAGGTCTTGCCGGTGCCTGTCGCCATCACGAGCAGGATTCGATCCTGCCCTTTCGCAATTGCTTCCATTGTGCGATTGATAGCAACCTGCTGGAAGTAGTGGGGGGCTTTCCCACTAGCATCGGCATAGAAGTCCTGCGATACGATTCCTTGCGCTTTTTCGTCAAGTCCTTTTGCCTGGATGAAGCGTCGCCAGAGTTCTTCAGGAGAAGGAAAAGCATCTAATGGAACGTCACGCTCCAATTTCCCACTTGTTCGTGTCTTGTCGTGCTCAAGGAAAGCATCCCCGTTAGAGCTGTAAACGAATGGAATGTCGAGCGTGGCCGCATACCCGAGCGCCTGCTGCATTCCAGCGCCAACACCGTAGGTGTTGTCCTTAGCCTCGATGACCGCAATTGGAATGTTTGGTTTGTAGTAGAGGATGTAATCGGCACGCTTTGGTTCACCTCGTGCAACGAGCTTACCGCGGACGATCACTCGTCCTTTGGTGAAACTGATTTCCTCTCGAATTTGTGATTGGAGATCCCAACCTGCCTTGGTTAGTGCGGGGGTAATGTATTTCGTGCAGATGTCCCGTTCGCTCAAGGACTTCTTGTCAGGGTTTTGCATGCTTATCAGTTTGGGTCTGAAATCACGCCAAGCGCTTCGAATTGGCCGACTGGGAAGTATTGGTAGGTAGCATAGCGTTTACTCCCCTCTTCAAACACTATCCTCGCATTAATTTAAGACATATTAAGGCAAAATCAATTCCGTTTGAAAAAGGCGTTGAACTGCTTCCCATATCTGAGAAGCATCGAATAGATTAGTGTAGACCGAAGAAGGCATTGATTTTGGGCCATTGACCGAGTAGATTGCCAACGACCAACAACGAAATAGAACAAACTCAGCTCTGTTCCCATATAAAAACAGTTGTTTCGAGTACGGAAATTGCGGCATTTCGATCATTATCCAGACGGCCTGAATCCTAATGAAGGGAAGGCTGGATCTGTCGTGGAAAAGTGTAGACAGACGATAAACCTAATACAAACGGACTGAAGCTATAGGCAGCGAATCATGAACACTCCTCAGTCTACGAAGAAAGTCATTCTGGTAGTGAAGCAATAGGAGAAGAAAGTGGTATATCCCATCGAGGAGGAACGGATGTACCTGGCTGGTTCGATTACTACAGGGTATGGAAACAAAATGAAAAAGATTGACTCAGATCGTATGATTCAACCAGGTCTGTTAGTGTGCCCTTAGTAACAATTGCTCCCCGCGATTCATGCTTACTTAGAGATGCGGGTTTGATCTTATGGTTAAGACGATGTTGAAGGTAAAGCTGCAGGGGACAAGCATTCGTTCCAATAGCGTTAGGATAATAATCTGACAAGTATGGGTAGTGGTGCATTTTCGAATTAATTTTGCCTTGAATCCTCCCGAATTTGGGAACTATCCATGATACGTGATACCGCGTATTGCTTCTGTCTGAAACTATATGTAGGATTTCTACTGTTTAACACACCAAATGAAGCCCGCCCGCAATCCATACCGAGAAAAAGCCCTTAATGCCATGATGTTCTTTGCGCAGAACATCGCCAAGAACAAGATTGGTAAGCTCAAGATGGCAAAGTTGCTGTTTGCCTTAGACTTTGAACATTTCAGACAAACGGGAAGAACCGTAACAGGTTTGAATTACTTTGCATATCAGAATGGCCCCTATCCCAAAGAACTGATGAATAAAATGTCGGAAAAAGAATTTCCCGATGATTTGTCCAAAGACCTGACATTGATTCTAAAGGGTGACACAAAGGATGATGGGGGATATTTGTTTCGCGTGAAGGAGGGACGCTCTGCCGATCTTTCGCTATTTTCTCCACGCGAGGTTGAGATCATGGGGAATCTAGCCGAAATATGGAGGGACGCGTTTGGAAAGGATATTCGGCAATGGTCATATACAAGGGGAACACCTTGGCAAATGGTTTGGGAGAAAGAAGGAAGGAAACTTGACGTAATAAGCTACGTTTATATAGACAGAGAATCACCGATTACGAAGGAAGAGGCTCAAGAAATCTTGAAGGAGGAAGCGGAGGCGAACCTAGTGTTTTCCGTCAATTCAACAATCTGATTCATGCCTGCCAAGGGGGAAGTCTATTACGGTCATTATACCCACAGGGACGGCGGAATATCCAAGAAATTTATCGTTGAAGGCCATAAAAACGATGAGAAGCAAAACAAAGACATTGCCGAACTCAAAGACCTGACCTCTGGCATCCGAGCCAAAAAGAAACTCAAGGAGTCTTTTCAGGCCTATCTGGACACTCATCCGACAGTCAAGTTTATCTTGACCCAAAACCAGGAAAAAGTATGGGTGGAGGTTGCGTTCCTTATGCTTCTCTCGGAGATATTCAAGATCGGCGCAATAAGCAACATCTTACGCATAGTTCTAAAGGCTCTTAATCCATCTGAGAGATAACATGATACACATACAAAGGAGGTGATATATCGTGGTCAAAGTAAACGACACAGTAACCTACACGGAGAATAGCCAGAACCATTCTTCGAAGGTTACAGTAGTTCACGGAGGTAGCCCGAATCCTGTCATCAATCTGTCGTACACAGATAATGGCAGTACTCAGGTTCGCACAAATGTCGTGCACAGGGATTCAAAACCAACCCCTCAAGCAGGGCATTGGTCGTAACAATCCTATGGCACATGTAGTTCACTGATCTCGCGCAAACTCGCAAACCATCAAAGGGAGGTGATTAAAATGGCGCTATCTAAAGGAGAAAAGGCTCGTTTGGCTGAGCTGGAAGCTAAGAAAAATCCAACGCCAGCAGAAAAAGCTGAGATCAAGAAGTTGAAAGCCAAGGATCAAGAGTAGGTTCGAGCGTGGGGAAACCCACGCTTTTATTTACCACTAAAGGAGGCCGCAAGATCTGGACAATTATTGTAGTGCTCATCATTTTATGGTTATTAGGACTGTTGGGGAATATAGGAGGTGGACTTATACATCTCCTGTTGGTTGTAGCCTTGATTGTTTTTGTGGTTGACTATTTAAGGAATAGACCTAAGTAGTGTATACGTTTGATGAAACATCATTCTAAACCATAGGACGATTTATGAGTATTTTTACAATGTTTCTTTTGCTGGTCGTAACACTCGCGTCGTTGGCATCGGCGCAATCAACGGCAGTGAATCTTGGTGCGGCTGGTAATTTTGTCATCTCGGCAAAGACAGGAGTGAGTACTACAGGTACCACGCACATCACCGGAGATATTGGAGTAAGCCCGGCTCAGGCTAGTGCCTTGACAGGATTTGCGATTGTCGCAGATTCTTCAAATGTATTTGCTACATCTACTTTAGTTACTGGTCATCTTTATGCTGCAGATTGTTTACTGTGATACCAATAGCGATTGCGTTCTTACCTGCCTAGTAACCAAACAATCAGACGACAAAAACAAAAAGTCGGGTTGCCATCCCAATACCCAACGATTCATGATTCCGGCCAACAATGAGGGCTTTATTGTAGATACCTACTTAGAGTTACTCAGATTGAAGGAATGGAAGTATGCCGACTTGAGTGGTAATACTCTGAATGGTGAAATGGTGCTTGATAGATCGTTGAGTGCCGCAATCGTGACCGCAATAAGAGAATACTACAAGAAATTAGAACGTGACGCACCTCCGATATATTTTCCCCTCCTGACGAAATAGACGATTTACCTTTAAGCGGCCTCTTTTTGTTCGTTTTTCATTCCTAAGAATTCCCCCCAACTCCAAATGTGATTTGTGATTCCCGCCTGCATCGCTGGGGTTACTCTTAGCGTTTGGTGAATTCTCATGAAGTTATAATAAGAAGAAATGCAATGAAACAGCGGCTTGCAGATTGCTAAGCTTCTTGCTGAAAGCATTCGTCAATCTTGTTAGCCGTCTCATGTTCATTCTCATGGTAAGATTCTGTTTTTCAACGTGAGATGTGCTAATCATTTTCTTAACTGGCATTCCGCTTCTGACTGCCATGTAAACGCTAACCACTTGGGGCGGGCTGTAACGATGTTGCATTGAGAAATCCGACTTATAGTTCTTATGGATTGTGCCATAGTCTATTTCACTTCCAAAAACAGAATCAACTGCATCCGAATAGCCGGTAAAGGCATCCGTACTCAATTGAAATCGTTGCGGTACCCGATAAGACAAATCTTTCCCTATCAACATCATGGTCGTTCAGTCTTTATTCTGTACCCCACAGGTTCTTCCTATAAGATCAGACAAGACTACAAGCTCAAACCCAACAATACTCTCCACGTGCAAACCAATTTTGATATAACTGACTTGAGACCGAAGCCAAAGAAACCCATTTCAATAAGTGTTGTCTTCGTGGACAACTTCAACAATGAGCACGTGATAAAGAATTATCCCTATCGTCAACATCCACAATTGCCCGAAAACCCGCCCCCAAACTAACCTACTCTTTTCAATTTGGGCATAGTACCCCATGACCCCCACCTTGAACCAAAATGCATCACTACCCAAGTATGAGAATTCTTGATTCAGCGTGAAGTAAATCGTATATTGCTTCGTCGAACAGAGCACCTAACACTTCACCTAACGATTTTTGGGGACAATGGAGTTGTTAGCGGGCACAGAATTGGCGAAAACATTCTAAAAACACACGGGGTCGTAGCTCAGCTTGGTTAGAGCGTCTGCCTGTCACGCAGAAGGTCGAGGGTTCGAGTCCCTTCGGCCCCGCTTCCAAAACACACAGGGTTAGCGATTTTTGCTAACCCTGATGTGTTTTGAGAATCCCGCCGCTGGTTTTGGCGGGAACAGAAAATACCGCTTGCCTAAGCCGGTTAGGCGCGTACGCGGGGGGGGCTGGCCCCGCCTGCACAAAAATCGTTTCGGCGGGCAAGCTCGCAAACAAAAAAGGCATCCTGGGACTTCCGGGATGCCTTTTGTGCTTGATGGAGGATATTGTGATCGTGAAATTTGCCCTGCCAGAGGAGGAGTAACCCCTGACAACTCACTTACCTTTCATTGCCTTTTTTTCTTTCAGCTCCATAACGACCAGCTTTATTGGCGTGGTTCCAATATTCTTAGCGGCGTGTTTGACTGCAGAAAACCAGATCGGATCGCCGGCTTTCAAATCGGCCACCATCGTCTTACCATCTGATGTCGTTACTCGCAGTGTGCCACCAGTGACCGTGTAGACAGCATGATCGGGATGCGAATGCATTGCAATACTGTCTCCGGGCGCAAACGTCACTTCGAGCATCCGAACACGATCATTCTCGAATATCTTCTTATAGATATTCGGGCCGACTTTGATAGGGTCCTGTGCCATAGCCGTGCCAAATGTCAGCATCAGCGAAACACAGACAAACAGCGTAGCTGCCAAAATGCGTCTCATTACGTATTACTCCATAAGTGATGAATGGTGGGGGGACTATAAGAACGCCTCAAGAACACTTCGTGTTGTCAGACAGTTCCCAACGTTTTCTCGTGAATGACTGCCGGACGGCGTTAAATTCGCCGGATCGAAGATTCAATCAAGCAGAGACCTGATAGATCATTCGTGTTCATCCGCTGCGTACACCAACCCGATTTCTTTTCTTATTCTGTCGAGCAATCTGATCAGCCGAAGGCTGAAGCCAAGCGGCAGAATACTGCTTTCTGTTTTGCCAGCCCTCAGACACCTCATGACTTCCTCGGCTTCATAGTTGTACCCATTGCCGATGTAAGAAGGGTCTATTCTTTGCGTTTCATTGTCCCCTCTTGTCAGCTCCAGCGATGCCGGACAGTGCCACCAACGGTTCAGCTTCAGTCTGCCTTTCGTGCCGCAAATATGGGTCTCGACCGTAGAATTGACCGTGAAACTCGAGAAGAGTGTGGCAATCCTGCCGTCATCGTATTTGAAGATCAGGGCGAGACTTTCGTCCACCACGGTTGATCCAATGTCTGGAACCGCGCTGATCAGGTTAGGCTCTCCCCAGAGAAGGAGCGTAAGGAATACCGGGTAAATGCCGATATCAAGAAGCGAGCCCCCTCCCAGGAGCTTGTTGAATGCCCGGTGGCTCGGGTCAAACGGTCTCCAGACTCCAAAGTCAGAACTGATATGTCGCACGGCGCCCATTTCCCCCGACGCGATGAGTTCCATCGTCTTCTCGATGGACGGGAGAAAGCGGGTCCAGAATGCTTCCATGAGAAAGGTCTTCTTTTCCCTGGCTTTGGAAATCATTTGGAGTACTTCCCGCTCGTTCATGGCAAACGGTTTTTCACAGAGGACGGCTTTGCCGTTTTCCAGGCACATCAGGGTGTTCGCACAGTGGTATGGATGTGGTGTGGCAATGTAAATGACGTCAATGTCGGGGTCGAGGGCGATTTGTTCGTAAGATCCGTGAGCAGTGTCAATATGGTATTGAGCGGCAAACTTCCTCGCACGATCCACGCTCCTGGAAGCAACCGCCTTGAGCTTCGCATCCGGAAGGACAGAGAGCCCTTGCGCGAACTTTTCGGCTATCCACCCCGTGCCGATGATGCCCCAATTGATCAATTTGTTGTCGGGACTGGCCATTGTTTAGGATTCAAAGAAATGATTGATAGACGCATTCTATCGAAGGAGAATTGACATCTTTCGCTAACGCTGTATGCCGACAGCCGGACGCCTACGACTGAAGCGAACGCCAGTTCGCTAGAATTTGGAGGGCTAACGAGAGTCCAATGATAAGATCAATTCTTCTATTTGAATAGCGCCTTCGGCGCTAATTCATTCGAACGCCTCCGACTCCAACAAAACTATAACTCAGCATCACTCCCATTATAAGCACCCCCACAAACAGCAGCACTATCCCCCACCTATTCTCGTTCGATATCTTGCCTCCCCTGAAGAGCAAATACCCGATAACCAAATTAAACATCCCCCAGTACACGTTTACCGTTGGAGATGACAATCCCTTGCCAGGAGGGTTAGAGAATGGGGTAGGAAACGGCACACTTGTGACACCCATTACTAAGTGCGGGAACGCGTTCGCCAAAAGCGTGCCGGCAAAAAAACATGCAACGTAATGATACCATTTCATATCCAATTCTCCTTGTTCATGTTTCATGGAACCGCCTGATAGATACTTTTCCCTTCACCGTAATACGCATCATATACGTGCTGATAAATGGCCTCGCACTTTTGCCGATACAGTTCCTTTGT
>JADGQA010000094.1 GCA_017882185.1 Bacteroidota bacterium | reverse complement strand
GCTCCATGAAAAGGCGCAGCTCGTGGGCCTTGTGTGCATCGTAGCCTACCTGGTTTATGATGAACACGGCACCGCATTCGATCTTCTTCTTCAGCTTGAGGTACTGCGGAACCACTTCTCCTTCGAGCAGTTTGTAGTTGTTCGTGACTGCACCGATGCAAAACTGAGTTCTTTCATGGCGTTCATCAAATCCCCCATTCATCTTATTGAGGAGGGAGATAAGACCAACAGAATCAAGGTCGAATACGGGTTTTGCCATCCCACCGTTACCGCTTACAGGATAGTCTCCTGTCATCGCGAGGACATTTTGGAACCCTTCGCTGCTGAGTTGCCAGGCCAGACTCTCCAGTCCATTACGATTAAGGTCTTTGCAGGTGAGATGGATGACGACTTCTTTACCGGCATAAAGGATGGGCTTGCCGAGGGCTTGAGGAGCCATCTGCGGATTCCCGCCAGCATTATCGGTTATCGATATCCAGTCGATCTGGGAAGCCGCTACAAGCTCGTTCGAGAGTGTGCGAGCTTTCACGGCACTGCGCTCAGCCATTGAGCCGCGGATGGAGACGAGTTCAACACCGATGAGAAACCTTGCGGGCTGATTCAGTCGTTCTCGTAATGTTTGCATTCAATAACCAGGCGTTGACAATGCCAGCCGCCCGCATTCAAGCGACAGACCAGCGATTGAGTTATTTCTTTCGGTTGAAATCTTCCACCACCCTATGAATTGCCTGAGTGTGCGCAGGTGTGCTCCCGCAACAAGATCCGACGATACTAATTCCGGCATTGAGGACGTCAGGCACTCCCAATGCCATATCCGCGGGCAACTGTTTGTAGACAGCCTTGCCTCGCTCCAGCACGGGAAGACCTGCGTTAGGCTGGGCCATTGTGGGGAGTGAGCAATTCTCCCGGTAGAGCTGGATGACTTTTGCCGCACCTTTCATGTCCATGCCGGTCCCGCAGTTTAACGCCACAATGTTGGCCCCCTTCTCTTCTACAAATTTCGCCGCCTGATCCGGCAAAACTCCCATCATCGTAACATAGAATGACTGATCTGCGGACAAATCATAGGCAAGCGAAGCTATCACGCACGGCGCGCCCGCGGCCTTTGCAGCTTCTATTGCCACACCGAGTTCTTCGAGCGAAGTCTGCGTTTCAATAATGATCGCATCCACTCCGGCATCTACGAGTGCGGAGGCCTGTTCTCCGTATGCGTCCCGTGCATCGGTTACGGGGAGATCTCCGTAAGGTTCCAGGATTGCTCCCAGTGGTCCGATGTCCCCAAGAACGTACCCCCCTTCGCGACCGCCAAAAGCTTCGCGTGCTATGCGAGCGCCGGCCTGATTTATTTCGCGGAGCTCATTCTCGTGACCGTGTCGACGAAGCATGATACGGCTTCCGCCAAACGTATTTGTGATGAGACAGTCCGCCCCTGCTTCCACATATCGTCGCTGGATTTCCAGAACTCGTTCAGGGTGACTGATGTTCCAATACTCACCACAGCCCCCCGCTTCAAGACCGGCAAGCATGAGCTGAGTTCCCATCGCGCCGTCACACACCAGTCGACGTTCGCGAACGATTTCCTGAAGTAGTTTTTTCACAAGTCAGTTATCGAATATTGATTTACTTGAACTTCGACTCCAGTTCTTTCTTGATGACCTCGGCGACTTCTGCCGCGGTTCCTTCACGTTCCTGTTCATCACTCCATTTCCACTGGCTCAGGTAGTCGTCAGTACTTGTTAATCCTTGCGACTGCGCTGCCTGATCGATGAGCGCTGTAAAGCGGAGTGATAGCTCGACCTTCACTTCGTCAAAATCATCCCACGCCTTTACTTGAGAAGGAATATCTTGCCAACTAAGAATCTGATAAAATGCCATATCCTCTCCACTCCTGTTGGAACCTACCTCGCTACCGGCGACTTTATGTATTTGTCGGCAAATTCAAAGAAGGAGGGCCAAACCGGCGCATCCGTATGTCCTCCCTTGTGAAATCGATAAGCAATGTCGCCGGTGATATATGCTTCATCAACTCATTATCGTTTGCCAGCGAGTTTCACAAACAGGTCAACGGCACTTGAAGCATCGGCACCGTACCCGTCAGCCCCGATCTCGTCCGCATACATTTGGCTGATTGGGGCGCCACCGATTGCCATCTTGATATGACCCAATCCCTTTTCTTTGAAACCGTCAATGACGACTTTCATATACGTCATTGTCGTGGTCAACAATGCGCTCATCCCGATGATGTCCGGTTTGAATTGTTCGGTGGCAGCAAGGAACTTATCGATGCTCTGATCCACTCCGATATCGTGCACCTCAAAACCTGCTCCCTCGGCCATCATGCAGACGAGATTCTTCCCGATGTCGTGAAGGTCACCGCGAACCGTGCCAATAACAAGGACGCCTGCCGACTTTATATCGGAATCCTTGGCACTCAGGAGTGGCTTGAGAACCCCCATGCCGGCCTTCATTGCCCGAGCAGCAATCAATACTTCGGGAACGTAGAGAATGTTGTGTTTGAAGTCTTCACCAACAACACTCATCCCGGCTATCAGACCCTCCGACAGAACTTCTTGAACACTCCTGCCTTCGGCCAGAGCATCCTTTGTCATTTGCTCAACTTCTTTTGCCTTGCCTTCGTATAGGCATTGATTCATGAACGCATAATCTACCATCGGTAATTTCCTTGTCGTTTTTCTAAACCAGGACACGCTTTGAATTATATTCGTTCAACGCTTCTTGCATAGCCAAGATATTTTCACGCGGCATACCCGGACTCGTCCCGCCGCCAACAGAAAGAATAATTCCTTCTCCTCCGCTTTTTTCGAGAACGTCAAGCGTCGCTTCCCGGACTTCTTCGGGGGTTCCTCTCACACCAACCTCAAGCGGATTGACATTGCCCATCAGGCATATTCGATCACCTACCCGCTGCTTCACCTCCGCTATGTCCGTCTGCTTGCCCCAGTTTAGTACGTTGAACCCGCAATCAGGCAAATGCTCGAGGCAGGCATTGATATCTGCATCGTTATGATAAATCTTCACCCATTCTTTTGGAAAAGAATCACAAATGCGTTTCAGATACGGATGAGCAAATTCCATGTAGTGTTCTTCATTGATAAACCCCACAATGTCATCCAGGATGAATATACCTTCGACGGTATCCCCCATTGCTTTCTGTTGTGCTTTGAGCCAGTCAATGACGAGTGTTGTGCAAAGATCGATAAGCTTATGCGCCCACTTCGGCTTTTCCACGATGTCGATCATAAAATCGGTTGTACTGCGAACAAATCCCGCAGTACACAGAGGACCGCGGGATGTCACCAGAGGTAATATCTCCCCTGTGTCGAGTATCCGCTGTCTCTGCATCCTGATGCGATGCAGGGTCATGCCCATGAATGCATCGGCTTCCACCTCGTATTCCGGGAATTTTTCGATGTCTTCAATATTGTAGAGCGTGTGGTATTCGCTTGGTGTGTTATCCTGCCAGAATTTGATTTTGGCGCCGAGAGCTGACGGTTCGGCTGCCATACCGTATTCCATCCACCACGAGGGGACAAAGATGATATCCGGGAATTCATTGTGGATTTTTAGGTTGGACTGGAACCAGAGTTCGGGATCGAGAAAATAGTCCATGTGCTTGATGCCGAGATATCCCGGTATCCAGGGACTGTCAATGATAAGGGCCATTGGAACTTTGTCCAGTTTTTCACGCCGGGCCGCCTTCTTAAAAGTAGCCCATTGTTCGGGTCTCATAAGTTATTCCTTTCTTAAGTTCTGCTGTTTCAATGCAACGCTAGGCGAACACAATTGTCTTTTTGCCATGCACCAAGATTCTATGCTGTGCGTGATAGAACAAAGCCCGGGCCAGGATCAATCGCTCAAGGTCGCGACCCTTTCGCACCAAATCACTCACACCATCCTTATGAGAAATTCGGATGATATCCTGTTCTATGATAGGCCCTTCATCGAGGTCCTTCGTCACATAGTGGCTTGTAGCTCCGATGATTTTCACTCCGCGTTCATATGCCTGCCCATATGGATCACTTCCTGCAAACGCCGGTAGGAATGAATGATGAATATTGATGATTTGGTTCGGGTAATGCTCGACAAATTCCGGAGAAAGGATTTGCATGTACCTCGCCAAGACGATCGTGTCGATCGCGTGTTCCTTCAATATCGAGAGTTCCTTGTTCTCCTGCTCGCGGCGGTTGACTTCTGTAATCGGAAAAACGACGTAGGGTATTCCGTATTGCCCCGCCAAAGGGCGCAAATCCTCGTGATTGGAAACAATAACGGGAATCTCGACATCGAATTCTCCGGACCGCTGCCGCCACAAGATCTCCTGGAGACAATGGTCAAGCTTGGACACGAAGATCGCGACCCGCAGCTTACGGGCTGTAAAACTGATTTGCCACGTTGCACCGAACTCCTTTGCCAATGGCGTGAACGCTGCGCGAACTTCAGATTCCGGGACAGAGAAATTCTTCATATCCCAGGCAATGCGCAGGAAGAAATGCTTTCCATCCACGTGTTCATCCAAATCGAGAATATTCCCACTTCGCTCAAAGACGAAATGAGACATTCTGGAGATCAACCCCGTACGGTCAGGACAGGAAAGCAGAAGTATTGCAGACGATGTATGTTCCGTCACGGCCTTTGCTCGTGTGTTTTTTCCCACCAACTCAATCTATTTAAGCAATAGCATTTTCCTGACAATGGGCTTGTCCCCACCTCGCAGGGTGCTGAAATAGACTCCGCTCGGCAAATCCCGCGTATTGAATGTGACATTGTAGTGACCGGCGGATTGATTTGCGTTGACCAACGTACCAACTTCCCTCCCAAGGATATCATACACGGCAAGCGTCACGTGAACGGTTCTTGGCACATCGTAGTGAATGACCGTGGTCGGGTTGAAGGGATTGGGATAGTTCTGCTCCAACTCGAACTTGGCCGGTGGAGCGCTTTGTGCCATGACGATCGTCGTGAGGCTAGTCGAATATGGACCGGAGGTATCCGTCACAAGAGAGACCTGATTCGTTGTATCGCTACTATTGATGAATGTTACGCTGGCACGTTGCACGGGGACACCTGATGTGGATACGACCCCTTGAACTGCCAATGATTGGGCTTCAGTGTTGAATCTCACGAATACTGACAGGGCCAGAACGAGAAATATCGTACGATACGTGCGCAACTTTGAAATTTGGTAACAAACCTGCATTTGCCTCTCCTCAGAAAAGCGCGGAATTTCTTGCCGGGACGGCACTTTCAATTGAACAATGAGGCACTCTACTTGGTCAAGATCGTTGCTCATTGTCAACGGTTATTGCGAACAATTACTTATTCATTGAAACAGACGTGCATTTTGCGGCCCTTCAGCACATCACCCTCCTTCGGTCGCGGCTCCGGAAAACAGCTCAAAAACGATCCTCGTTGCGATCCCGCCTCTCAACCTGTAATCATCAGGTTTACAAGTTAGTTATGCAAAGCAGAAATGTCAACGAATTGCAGAAACACTCTTCCCAAATCTGCGAGCAACAGAATTAGTTTAAATCTTGAACTCTCTCTTCAATTCCGTGGGTGTCGCAGACACGAGTAAACATCCTTCAATGGAATTGCTTCAGTCAATCAATTTCTCTGGGCTGAATGGACACGTTAATTGCTCTTTCAGCAATCGGGCGGTCGATTCAACAAGTCTGAATTGAGAACATTGTCGTCCTGTTACATTCACGAATTGACGGAAGAAACAAACATTGTTCCCACGGCCACATTTCGGTGTCATAGTCAGTGGAACACTTTCAACCCGCACAAAACTTCTAGCGAGATATCGAACCGACGATTTTTGTGCTGTTCTTGACTATGCCGTTCGCAATGTTCTGTCATCCGATGACGCGAACAAGAGGAAAAAGACTACCAGATAGAACGCCAGTCCCACAAAATACGTCAGCGTAAATCCATAAATCATTGATAGCACAATGGCAAGCACAGAACCCAGAACAGACATGGCGCCGTTAACCCCATACATCCACGGAACAAATTGTTCACTGTGTTCCACCTTGAGTAACTGAATACACGAAGGAAATGGAATTCCAAGAAACAACGCAATCGGCAGAATCATGAGGAAACACGCTGCTGAACGGAATACGATACCGTATTCTGCACAATAAGACAGAACAGAGGGTGATGCGAAGAAAAGGATGCTCCCGGTAACAACTATAGCTGCACTGGCAACAGCGATCCGCTTTTTCAGATCTCCGCCGTAGATGTTCTTCCCCAACAGACTCCCTATCCCCATGCCAACCAGGAGGGAACTTAAAAGAACAGACAAGGAGATTGTCGGGGAACCCAAATAGAGAACGAGCTTCTGGAAAAGTGAGATTTCCAGAACCATGAACCCTATTCCAATTCCACTGAAAATCGTGAGTGGAAGCCTGAGTGTCTTCCCCTTGTCATGCTTTGCTTGTTTTTTTATGAATGAGAACGGAAGCCACACAACGAAGACATTGAACGCCGCGATTCCTGCCAAGAGCCAGAGAAATTCCCGGGGAACGCTTCTATCAATTTTATAGAAATACGATTGATCATCCTTGCACGGCGAAATGTCATATTCGTGGTTTGCGATATACGCCTGCAATAATTCGTTCGATTGAGCGACTCTCGTGAGGAAGTAGCTCACGCCCGATTGATAATCTCTGTTCAATCCGTAGGCCAGATACGTAACAGGGGGAAAACCTTGTGGCAGCGCCTCGCAGATACTCTTCCAGCGGAGCGTTTCATCGATGGTAAAGACATTCTTCTTGATGACCACGGTCGGGGCGTATTCTGCTTCCAGAACAGCGAAATGATCTTGAATTTCGTTCCCCGCGATTCCCATTTCACGAAATACAGACACCGCCGTCGCTAGGAGACGCATTAACTCCCAAGCATTATGCACTGTAAGAATCATTCTGCCTTCGGGATTCAAGATCTTGAAATAATCCCGAAGCGCTTCCTTCGTAAGCAGGAAATTCTCACTCATGGCGAACGGTTCGATGTTCTGCATCTGTGCTGTGGAAGGAAGCGCCATCACTATCAGATCATAAGACTCTTTTGATTGTTCAACAAAATGCCTTCCCTCCTTGACTTGAATGTCAACATTTGGGAAATCAGAATATATTCCTCCGTCAAATTCTTTGTGATCCCTCACGATTTGGACAAAATCGGGATTTATCTCGACCCCGGTAATCTTCTTCACACCCCCGAACAGACCCATCAGAACTTCTTTTCCACCACCCGACCCGATGACTAACATCGAGCGCTTTTCGCTTTCCTGAAGGCACAGAAATGGAATGGCATTCGTGTGGTGAAGCAGCAGATCCTGGAGATTTGAGCTCGTTTGTTGAACATTCCCGTTGAAGCGGTACACTTGCGTGCCAGCTGCACCGTCAATGAACAACTGTCGCACCATATCCTGATGACTGTATTGCACCAAATCTGACCTGCCGTAAATGCTCCATCGACTGTCCATGATGTGGGAACGAATCGTTGGATCGGGGTATACATGGTAGAAGTCTTTTTCAGGGAAATTGCCGATCGGGATTTGACCTAGGAACTCATTCTTGCCGTTGTAGAGCAAGACTCCAAAGAACAAGAAAAGAATTGAATACACGTAGACTGTCTTCCTCGTGCCGATCTGGGGGCGCAAAAAAAGGACTGATACAGCGAACACTATGAGAGCAAGCAACAAGATACTGTTGGGTCCTCCAAGAACGCCGAGGGACCCGAGGGAGGCCGCGGAGCCCACAGCCGCACCGGACAAATCGGAAGCATATAGTTTGAAACTCAAGCGCGAAAAGTTTCTATATATCTGTGCGTAGACGATGCCGCCAAAGAAAAAGGGGAGGAACAGTAAGAAAAAGAAGATGAACGGATCTGTAATGGATAGCTCTATCACAGCGACGATAAAGAGGCATAACGAGACGCCAAGGACTACCAGTGACCAAAGAGATATTTCAAACGGATCATCGCTTGTTTTGACTCTATAGTATGAGAATATGCCTCCGCTCCCCAGACCCAGTATAGCCAGTGATAGGATGATGAAAGCATAGTCTTGTACAAATATGACTGAAGCAATGCGGGTGGAAAGAATTTCAAAGCAGAGAATTGAAGCAGGGAGAAGAAACAGCGAGAGATAAATCAGTCTGGTGTTATTCATTCGGACGAAGGGCAATCATCTCTACTTTGGGCAGAAAGGAAGCTATAGAGTAGTGCATTCGTGGTTGTGAATTCGGCAAATTCTTTGAGCAGGATCTGATGATGTCGGCTACATCTCTTTCCTCTTTCATCTGACCCCCTGGCCGTCAAGCGGTATCTTTACTTGATACCGCTTGACTCCTGAGTAAGCGTACAGTATTTCGACACCGGCCAAAAGCTGGTGTCGCATGGTGTTATTTGACCAACAGCAGCTTCTTTGTTTCTGTGAAGTTGCCTGCTTGAAGCTGATAGAAATAGACTCCAGTTGCGAGATGCTGCGCGTTCAATGTGACAGTGTACTGACCGGGGATCTGCATTGAGTTTACCAGAGTCTGAACCTGCCTGCCCAGAATATCATATACTCGTAGCATCACTTTGGATGTGCTTGGAATACTGTATCTGATACTTGTAGAAGGGTTGAAGGGGTTGGGGAAGTTCTGTTCCAGTTCGTAAGCGGATGGCAGTGTTGAAGCCGCCTTTGTAACACCAACAGGGTTGTTCTTGACATAGTCTGCCAGCCACAAGAGTGCCGGCCTTGCAGTACCATCTGAACGAACCAGGTAACACGTTGTTTGCCACATTTGACCGTCAAGATATCCCCAAAGTGTAATGCCTTTTACACCGGGATGCCGCCAAAGAACGGGGAATATCTTCATATACAACTGTAGCTGTTGATTGTCATTCGGCGTTCCACTGTTGCTTAGATTGCCCAAATCAAGTTCAGAAATATAGACAGGCAAACCGGTTGCGGCAAGTCTATCCAGATTGCTTTTCAGGGTACTCGTATCCGCACCTTCAAGCTCAAATCGATGTCCTTGCACTCCAATACCGTCGATTAATCCTCGATCCTTCAACAAATTGATAATTTGAAGATAGGAGGTTGTGGCATTGTTGTCATTAATAATGCCGTAATCGTTAATCAACAATTTAGCATTGGGCAAGTATTTCCTCGCCAAACTGAAGGAATTTATTACCCAGTCCCAGCCTGTTGTGCCATTACCTCCCAGAGCATTCTTGTAATTCGCACGTGCGGGTGTTCCGCCTCCATCAGGAGGATTGTGTCCGTTGAGGGGCTCATTTACTACATCAATCATGTCGATAAGTGGATATCGTTGTCCTACGTTTCGAATCCATGTTTCTATGTAATTGGCCTGGGTTGCAGAATCAAGACCGGAAATCCAAGAGGGTTGCTGTTGACCCCAGATGAGGCAATGGTCTTTGAAAATCAAGTGATTGTTTATTGCATAGTTGTATGCAGTATTCAAGCCATTCCAGTTCCAATTGGTTGTATCGGTTGAACCTGCAACAGAACCCCACTTGCCTGCATTTCCAGGCGTCAACTGGGTCCAATAATTGGCAAAAATAATGTCTGGAATATCTCCGTATGCGTTGCCCAGGAATTTACCCTGGCCTGCTGCTAGTGCCGGACCCTTCCAGACAGTGCCTGTATCTGTGGATTGCATTGTAGCTGAGCCTGCCAAAACGCTATCAAGAGCGTGGACAGTGAAATACAAATTGGACTTGCCGAATGCAATCTTGTCAATATCCAATCCGTTTTCGCGGCTCCCTATTTGGAAAGTCCTCGTCAGACTATCGAGGCTCACGACAAAGGAATCCCCCTTCACACCCTGGTAAGGATTCTTGGTTAGGTTAACCCATTTCCAGACACTGCTGCCAGCCGTCCCCGGGCCATCCACAAACGCCGCGGAGTCTGTGAAACCTGCACTCGCAAGGCCATTGATGAAGATCCAGTCACTAGCCGCTGTGTCATTCTTCCGACCGAATCCGTTGCCATAGAAGAAGCTGTCATCATTGAATCCACCTGAGCCTACCCGGACACGCGCAAATAAATTGTACGATCCAGAATCGGCAAAGGCCACTTGAAATGTTATGATACGGCTCGTATCACCCGGGTTGGTAAGGCTTGTCCAGTTTGAGTCCGCAGTAACATATGTGACACTGCCATCCTGTAGAACCTGGAAGTTGCTGCCGCGCTGACCGGATTCGGCCTCCATGACGACAGGTTTCTTGCCAGCGTTCGGGTCCACAATCTGCAGATTGTCTATGTAGATACTGTTTCCAGTATCCACTGTCCCGTAGAAGTGCACGGGTCCTCGGATATATGTCTGGTTATCGCTCACCGTGAACTGCATCGTAAACTTCTGCCATTGTGTGGTGAGCGTGGCGGGACGTATTGCCTTGTATTCTGCATAAGAATAGTTACCCACGGTAAAATTAACTGTCGCGCCAGGATTATCGGATTTTGCCCAGATGGAATAGTTGTAAGTTGTTCCCGGCTTGACAGGAATACTATCTGCAACCGCCTGAATATCATACTGGTTAGCACCGAGACCGTGCACGGTAACTTTCAATGCGCGGTTTCCCTGTTCAACGGTGTCGCCAACAATTTCGAAAACCGCTGGCGGAGTTATTCCCGACGCCACGGTGAATATCCAGCCTTTGACAGCCCCGGTGTCAACAATTCCAGTGTTGGAACTCTCGAAACCTCCGTTTGTGACAAGCTGAGCATAGACGTTAGATGCAGTGAAGCACCATGTCACGAGTGTCATGATGATCCCACCGAAAAGAGATTGTCTTGATATTCTGTGCATTTCTACCTCCTCTGATTATTAGCAAGAAAGTCCTTCATTTAAGGTTTGAGTGATCGAATTTGTACCTAGAAGCCATCTCAAAACAACTCTGGATTTCAATGAAGTTTCTCGCAAAGTTCCGCTTCCGGATTCCGCCGACAGGCGGGATTCATAAGGCGGAACCGCAAAGTGCGCAAAGAAGGCCAATTCCAACAAGAAGTGTTTCCTTTGCTGTCTTTGCGCCTTCGCGAGGGTATTCTTGAGATAGGTTCTAGTGTCGTCCTGTTGCATCCTCCAATTTCGCCAAACGGAGAAAATATACCGCACCCGCGGTGTTGTCTGCGAGAGGTTGAAATTTCACTCTGACGTGATCTTTGCCTTTGACCATCGCATTTGGGATTGCGTACTCAACTTCCTGAAACCTCGACTGAGACCATCTCCCCGTATTGTCTTCCACAAGGAGTCGCTGCTCATCGATCCAAATCTCAAACTTTCTGTTTCCCCATTCATTTCCCCAGTAGCGCACCACCAGACACAAATTGGTATGACCTTGCGTGGTCAAATCATAGCTGAAATAACCTCCGTTGCCGGCGTCCCGCCAGAATTCATCTAGGTAATTACCGGTATGTGAGTTTGCACTCTGCAATGCGTGGTCGACTTCCGGCTGTTGCTCACCCGGTGCAACAAAGTCTACCGTACGTTTTTGCAGCGCCACTTTCTCTTTTTCAACCATTGCCAATGAGTAAATATATGAATTGTATTCCTTCTTTGTAAGGGCCATCCAATACATCATATATCGTGAGTCATGGATTTGGTAAAATGGCTCCAGTACGACGTTTAACGGGTTGACCATCTCCAGCGCGGGGACCATGAAAGTCAATGGCTTGTCTTGTACCGGCTTGAGTTCATTGGTGATACTCGCAATGGTATCGTCAAGGATGATGGGCGCTTTGTCCAGCGGGAGTCTCTTCCCACTGGGGATATGTCCCCATCTGCTGTCGTCTGCAACCAGGCCTGCGAGATCCTCTGTTCCGGCTCTTGCTGCGAGCACAATCGGGCCGTGGAGAAACGCAATGTATGCCGGCACATTCGGTAAATGTTCAATGGAGTTGTGCATCGGGAGTTCAATTTGAACCACGTCGCCGGCCTTCCACAGCCGGTCGATGCCAACATACGACGACGGATGAGAGGCACACGAAATCGGTTTGCCGTTGACGATGACCTTCATCGCACCATCTTTCACCCATGTGGGATACCGAACCATGAGTGTGTAATGAGAAGACCCCTGAGTGACAACCAACTTCGTTTGTTCTTCCAATGGAAACTTGGTCTCCTGCCGTATCGTTACTCCCTTTTCTCTCCAATGAAGTTCCGACGGAACAAAGAGGTTCAAGAACAAAGAATCCTGTTGATGCGTGTAGATAAGCTCATTGTATTTGCCGTGGTTCTCCATTCCACTTCCGACACAACACCACATTGCCTCGTTGGGCGCCGAGTACACTCGATAATGCCGGGGACGCACCGGAGTGAAATAGACGTAACCCCCGTGCACCGGATTCTGCGTTGACAGGATATGGTTGTACAACGTCCTTTCGTAGTAGTCGAGATATTGCGCCTGGGGGTTCGTTCT
>JADGQA010000093.1 GCA_017882185.1 Bacteroidota bacterium | reverse complement strand
GACGAGGAACGAAACGAGGGAGCTGAATTTCATTCGGTCTGGCAAAATGAATCTAAAGTACCAATCCGGCTGCACCGAGAATGCCGGCATTGTTTCCGAGCTTTGATTGGATCACCCGGATATCGTCTCGCAGCGGCTTGAGGACGTGGGCACGAACGGAGTCTCTCACTGCATTGATCACGAGATCACCCGCTGCGGACACGCCGCCGCCGATAACACTGACTCTCAAATCCATGGTATTCATGACACCGCCCACTGCTACTCCAAGGAGTGTGCCAGCTTCGGTAAGAATGGACCGGGCAAGTTCGTCGCCGGCCTCGGCAGCTTGGGATATGTAAATCGGTTCGATTTTGGCATAGTCTCCTCCGACAAGCTTCAAGATTAACGATGAGGGTCGAGCTTTGACTTTCTCGGCTGTATTGTGGGAAAGATACTTCTGTCCAATATAAGCCTCAATGCAGCCGCGAGCGCCACACCCGCACAGTGGACCCTCGTGATCGATGGAGATGTGTCCGACTTCTCCGGCGCCCCCCGTGGGGCCACGGAACAGTTTCCGATTCAAGATAATGCCACCGCCGATTCCAGTTCCCCAAATGATAAAGAGGAAATCTGGATATTCTTTCCCGGCACCGAACCTGGACTCGGCGATTGCCGCACAATTTGCATCATTCTCAACGTTGATGGTGATCCCATCGAATTCTTTCTGCAGTCTTTTTGCGAGCGGGATTGCATCCCAATGCAGAAGGTTTGGAGGAGCTTTCACGTATCCATCGTTGTCAACAACCCCTGGCGCCCCAATACCGATGCCGATGATTTCTCCACCGCCCCGGTGTGCGATGGCGTCTTTGATTGAGAGCGCAATCTGTTTGATCACGCTCTCGGGTCCCTGATCGCCCTTGGAATCGAACTTGTTATGGTACAGGATCTCGCCCGTTTTCGAGACGAGTCCCGTCTTGACCGTTGTACCACCGAGGTCAACCCCGACGGCAACTGCAGTGTTGATTGTGCCCATGGCGTGATTAAGATAAAGAGAAAAGCTGAGAAGTGCAGTAAGGCAAATTCAGATAGGGAAGTACGTCGTGTATCGTATGGCCGGACGTCCGGAAAAACAGGCTGAAACATTGATCGCGTGGAGACTTATCGCCCGCGCTTTCAAACCAGTTGGGTTGATCCTCTGTCGGGCTGGGAAATAATGAACGAGTCGTGTATCGACACAGTCCTGCCGACATCACAATCTTGGCATCGGCCTTCAGTGCAGTAGAACTTGTAGAGCTGAATGAGACCTTGTTGTTCACTGGCACTGTCCAGCGGCAGCTTGTTACGGAGGAGCTGATTCCGCATCAACCTGGTCAGCGTATTGTCTTCGAGTGGCGGAAACAACTCGTAGAAATGCAATGTATGTTCGCGGACCTGGCTATCCTTGAAGATGCGAGCGTACAGAAGGGCGATCGGGATGATAGTATTGACCAGCAATTCGTTGATGCGCGAGATTCCCAGCGCAACCATGTTCTTCCTCGTCGGTTGGTCAAAATCATAGTGGTACTGCCAGAACCCGTCGGATTCGATCGTAAGGAGCCGGGTGAGTATTCTGCGGGACCTCTCTGGATCATCTGCGGATTTTAATGTCTGGATGAGAGCACGAAAGAAATCCTCGTTCAATATTTTGCCGATGAGGACATTTGCTGCGCTGATCCTGAGCGTCGGGAAGTTGTTTGGCCGGGTCGGGAAGAACTGCCAGTCGGATGCCCGCATCTTTGCAGCATGGATGGACGACCGCATCTCATTCCATGCATGTATCAATCCCCTCACATAGTTCTTTGAATCTTGTTCTCTCATCGACTTGATTTTCGGAAGCAATCCGGCGATAGCGAACAGGAGAGCCGCTCGTTTCACATCGTCCTTTTCCATCTGGAATTCGCGCAGTCTCCGGAGTGTAACAATGCACGCCAATTGGAGAAACGGTTCCTGGTTCTTTGCGTAACCAAGTCCTTCCATCAAACCTTCATACAACACCTGCTCCCATAATTCTTTTTTGGAATAATCTCTCTGAGTGAGTTCTTTGAATGGCGGTGGAATTTCATCGGGGAACCCCTCCATCGCCGGCTCACCGTACGTCTTGGGCTGTTCTCTCACCGCCATCAGATGTTCGTACGCAAGGTCCTTCAGCCGTTCTTCGAATCTCCGCATCTTCAATTCAAGCCTTTCCGTTGCGAGCTTTCGCAACCACCCGGCGAGAATTGCATCACCGACATTGTTGTTCTTGTCAAAGCATCGTATTCGTTCAGATCTCCGTGCCCGTTCGTCGAGGATCGTTTTTTGCCATATGGATTGAATGGATTCCGTGAGGAAGTCTGAGAGAACGAGGACCGGGATTTTCCTGCCGCTCAACGACGTTGTATCGAGTCCTTGCGGTATTCCTTCGAGCACCACGTGAAGGATGACGCGGTTGTACTGAGGATCGTTTTGATGCTGATGGGTGAACCAATCGGCGACTGTTCGATGAATTTCAACGTCTCCTACAAAGGTCGTGGCCCCGATCTTGATCTTGCATTCTGCGAAATCCGGTCCGCCGTCGAGGTTCAGCGTTCCAACCTCAATCACCTTGAGCAATCGCCCATCGCAGGTGCGGAGTTTTGATGCGTCGAGGTATTGCCGGCTCCAGATATGTCGGAGGAATCGCTCGTGGATATTTCTAGTGTGGTCAGGCATCGCTGACAGTAACACAAGAAGTGTAAGAACGCTGGAATTATTGCGGACTGTCTGCAATATGTGAATTGTGTCGAACGAATGCAAGCAGGCCAGGCGTGTGCAACATTTTGCGACTTTTCAAGTATACCCAAAAGGTGTTTTTTGTCGGGACCGCGCGCTCATTTTTCCCAAGTCTGAGGAATTTATGGTCTTTTCCAGATACTCTGGTTTGATTCTTTCCCATACTATTTTCTGCTTCACCTACCTCGCCGCGTTTGAGGTGCCCGATACCGCCAAGCCTGTCATCCGGGCTGTGAAAATCGAAAGTGACATCAAGCTTACTGGAAAGCTGACCGACCCCCGATGGAATCTTGCCCAACCCATCGAGCTGAACTACGAAGTAACGCCGGGAGAAAATACGCCGGCCCCTCAGCACACTCTCATTAGAATGCTCTACAATCAGGATTACGTCTACATCGGATATGACTGCAAGGACTCAAACGCGGCTGCAATCCGTGCTCATATCACAGACAGGGACAAAATGTTTGACGATGATTTTGTAGACGCCATCATCGACACCTATGGTGACTACCAGCGGGCTTACGAAATCGTGGTAAATCCGTACGGCATTCAGGGCGACCTTCTTATGACTTCGAATAATGAGGACGCAAGTCTTGACATGGTCTGGGAATCGGCCGCATCGATTAACAGCGATGGCTGGACAGCCGAAATCGCAATTCCCTTCAAGAGCATGCGATTTCCCTCGGTCCCAGTCCAGAGGTGGGGTGTGAATTTTATCAGAACTATTCCACGTGCCAGCAGAACACAGATTTCGTGGACACGCATCGATCGCAACAATCCATGTCTGCTCTGCCAGGGGGGATTCATCGAGGGAATCAGCAATGTCGAATCGGTGACTTCAATCGATTTGCTTCCGTACGTGGTCGGCCAACAAAGAGACGCACTTGACGACGACACGGACCCGAATTCTTCATTCCACAATGGAAAGGTTACCGGAAGGGTCGGCGGTGGCCTCCGATACTCGCCAAGTCCTGATCTTGCAGTTGAAGGAGTCATCAATCCTGATTTCAGTCAGGTGGAATCCGACGCAACCCAGATCAGCGTAAATTCCAACTTTGCCCTGTTCTATCCTGAGAAGCGGCCGTTCTTTCTCCTCGGTGTGGACATTTTTCAGAATCAGACCCAGACATTCTATTCACGCACAATCAATAATCCTCTCGGGTCGGGAAGGGTCATCGGGAAATCCGGATCGTTGTCGTTTGCCTACCTTGCTGCTTCCGACAGGAATACTCCGTTTATCGTCCCTGGTGAAGAAACCAGCGACTATATAGCAACAAATCTCCAATCAATTTCCAATATAGCAAGGGCGAGGTATGATTTGGGGCAAGAAGCCTTCCTTGGCGGCATGGTAGTAACCCGGAACACAGGGCCTGCTTACAATTATCTCGGCGGACTGGATTGGAACTATAAGTTCTGGGAGAACTATTATTTCCAGGGCGAGCTTTTCTATGCCGACACCAGGGAAGTGAACGATTCGGCTCTATTTTCGAACAACAGGGTGTTTGGTAGAACGGGCAACGATGCAACATTCAACGGTGAGCAGTACGACGGCAGTTCGGCCCAGCTTATGCTTCGCCGAAATGCACGCAACTATAGCTTCACATTTCAATACACGGATCGGACACCAACATTTCAGGCGCAAGACGGTTTTGTGCCAAACAACGACCTTCGGACCGGCACTTTGCAGCAAAGCTATCAGTTCTATCCGAACAATGCGTGGATCGATAGTTGGGGGGGTGGACTGAACTCCGGACTCCATTTCAATTACGACGGCGTCCGCAAGGAGAAATGGGCTGTTCCGTACATGTGGGCAAACTTTAAGGGTCAAACGAATGTCAACCTCTCGTACCTGGCAATGAACGATGAACTGTACAAGGGTTTCCAGTTCACGAACATTAACAGGGCTGAGCTTTCGATCTATTCGAGGCCGGCGAGCTCGCTCACTCTTCAATTCGACGGATCATTCGGAAGGTTTATCAAGCGCAACGATATGCCCGACGCGGGAAAAGGGCATTCTATCTCCTTCACGGCCTTGGTCAAACCCACATCTCAACTTGAGATCGATTTGTCGTACTCGCGTGCCAGACTATCAAGCATCGCCACGGGAGAATTATTCTACGACGGGTACATCGCGAGAATGGTCGGGATCTATCAATTTACGTCGGAGGTGTTCCTGCGCCTCATCGGACAGTATGATGAGTTCAACAAGGCTATCAACGTGTTTCCGCTTGTCAGCTATAAACTCAATCCCTACACAATCTTCTATGTCGGATCAACATACAGCCTGTCTGACTTTGGCGATCCGTATGGGTTCAAGCAGACTTCCCGACAGTATTTCCTGAAACTGCAGTATTTGTTCCGCAGCTAAACCCGGAACAATGACCCTCACTTTTCGAAGGATGACTGCGAGACGTGAGAGTCATCTGCATTGATTCAGGCACTCCCGTTCCTTCCGTTATTGAATTCCCGGCCCATTTTCCGTAGTTTGAGCCAGTAGCGCTTCCCATCTCCCCGCACCCAACGCGCGTGCGCTTTGTTCTTGGCACAGCACTCACATGAATATCACCATTGAAGCAAAGGACTATGGTCATCAGCGTTCGGTCAACAAGCGACTGACCGTATTTGTGATGGGTGCATTCGTGATCACGCTTGGCTTGCTCGGATACGGCTTTGATTCGCTGATGAGTGCCGTCAAAGAAGTCCAGCTCATTACTGTTCCGATTGCGATTATTCTCGTCGGATCCCTCCTGAACAATTTTGTGAAAGGATGGATGCAGAGAGTATCAGATCCGGAATCCTGGCAGTACGATTACTTCAGGGCCATGGACTGGCTCGTATGGACTGCATTCGTGATTTGTGTCTGGGAGGTGTTTGTTCTGGGGCAACAGTTCTTCAAAACGAAGGTTTTGCTGACGCTTGGAGAAACATCTCCCTATGGCATGATCGGGGGTATCGTACTTGGGGTTGGAACGGCTTTCTCGACTCTGCAATGGGGGGCGTACTCAGTTCTCCGCTCCATAGAGGCGCAGCCTGCGGATGAATCAAACGAGTGCGACCGTCGATTCATTGAAGCGGCCAGAGAGCTCTCTGTGGTTGCCGGAATCCCAATGCCTGGACTTTTCGTCATCGCTGACAGTTCTCCCAACGCATTTTCTGTCGGGAGGAGCCCGAAACACGCAAGCATCATCGTGACGCAGGGACTTCTTGACCGGCTGAAACCCGAAGAACTCAAAGGAGTCGTCGCCCACGAAATCAGTCATATCAAGAATTACGACGTTCGTCTCAGAACAGCCGTCACGGCCCTGTTCGGCTCTGCCATTCTTGTTTCTCAATGGGCTAATCACGCGGTTGCTGTGCGCACGTTTCCCGATATTTCTCTTCCGAAGGTCAAAGGAATGAGGAAGCTATTCCTGATAGTGTTCTGCGTCATGACGCTCTTCATCGTTCCTCTCATTGCGTATGCGGTGATTCTGTTGACGTCGCGCCGCCGTGAATACATTGCCGACATTTCTGCCGCCTCGTTGACGAAAAACCCGGATGCGATTGCACATGCCTTATTGCATCTTACTCAATCCTCAGAACAATCAACGCTGCTCAGGCACAACATCGCTCACCTGTGCATTATTGACCCACTTGATAAGCGGATGAATGGAAAGGAAGGGTTCCTTGCCGATCTC
The DNA here is from genome assembly GCA_017882185.1 of Bacteroidota bacterium. GTDB lineage: Bacteria > Bacteroidota > Ignavibacteria > UBA10030 > UBA10030 > JADGQA01. The sequence continues at coordinate 6,019 of JADGQA010000093.1, read as the reverse complement.
TTCGCGACGCATCCGCCGACGAAGAAACGCATTGAACTTCTTCAAGCGCTGGCGCTGCAGTACGCTCTGACGACGGGGGCCTGATTCAAGCTCTACTCTCCGCGGTCCGCCATCCTGTTCACTTCGACGATCCCTCCGTTCGCAATCCTGAAAACCTGCCAGTAGTTGCCGGTTGCCTCGCGCGGAACTTCAAACACGTTGAGTAGCCGACCGTCTCCGAAGACCTTAACCGTCGCTTTTGACCTGGCTAGGTTTCGGGTTGAAAAATTGTTCCCGTCTGAATAGTCGTGCACGAAGTAGCTATACGTGTTGCCGGGTGAGACTTCTTTGAGCGTGATCGTTTCAGGACCGTAGCCGTTCGTTGCATCGTGGTCGAGCTGCCCGCTGCCGTCTTCCGCAGTACGCATGTTGCGATACGACAGATGAAACGCCCCTTGTTTCACGAGATGAGCATCAAGGTCGGATGGAGAGGAATCCCAATCCAAAACCACCCGCAGGTATTTCACATCGAGAAGGGGGGAAACAGAAAACCGGTTGAAAAAAAGCGTTCCGGCCATGATTTCTATATAGAAATCCACGGGAACAAATTTCTCTGCCCGGAAGGAAACAGGATACATTCCATCCGCTTCCGGTGCTGGAAAGAGTGCCTTTCCTTCCTCATCGGTCGTGTATTCCATACTGTCGATGGTGACCTTCGCGCCCGCAATCTCGTTTCCATTGACTGCGTTGAAGAATCGTAGCGTGAGATTCTGTCTATCCAGCTCTTCAAACACGTCGTCCTTTTGCTGCTCGATCAACTTTCTCTCCTTCGCTTGCCTCTTCCGCTGTTGCTGCTCGGTGTCCTGGGCAAATGTCCAGGTCATTCCAAAGAGGATACAAAAGAGAATCGAGACTAGTCGATAGTGAAGCATGATGTCTCCTTTGAATGTTTGGCGAATGTGTCGATCGAAAAGTACATGCTGTTATAGCTCAAGAGCGAGTTTCATAGGAGAGACAAATTATGTGTTCCCGAGGGATTTGGAAAATCAACGACGAGCTGACGACCGAATGTTCCTCAGTTTTCCAACGCTCTTCCTTGTTCTGAATCACAGCGGGTGTCCCTTATTCTAGAAAAAACAAGGATTCTGGCTCGTGAGATTGCTTCGCATCCGAAAGACTAGCCGCTCTGTGTCTCAACCTTGTAGATTACCTCTTGTTTTCCGACAGTTGTGACGCGATGTATCCTTGCGACTGTCGGAAACACTTGTTGTTGGAGTTCCACTCCTTCGTTTGGACCACAGCTACGCGGAAAACATGAGAGTGCATTTGTCATGACAGTCTCATTCGACAGACAATCTGTCGGACAACTTGCAGGCTAGCCGCTCTGTGTCTCGACCTTGTAGATCACCATCCCCCGCGCCTGGTAGTTTTTCAGCGCAGACGGGTGATCGAGCGTGCACGTGTGAACCCATAGGCGACCCGGATGCATCTGCCATGCGTGCTCAAGGGCACTGGTCAGAAGGGCTCCCCCTAAACCCAGCCCGATGAATTTCGGCGCCAATCCAAAGTAGGCAATCTCGACGTCACCGTTCTCCAACTTCAGCTCGAAATAACCGGCTGGAGAACCGTCGTAGTAGGCAACGAAGGTTCTCACATCGTTTGATTCCACGTATTGCTTCCACTGATGCTCGCTCCAGGAAAGCTTGTCGTGCCAGTTCCAATTGCTTCCCACCAGACCGTAGAGAAAGCGGTTCAACTGCCATTGCTTCACGGTGGCCTCCAGCACGCGAAAACGTGCATCGTTACTCCGCTTCGGACGCAGCTGATCCGGCACTTGCATCTCCAGATATGTTATGATCACAGGAGTCATGCCCGTACCTCGAAGATGTCTCTTGTTTTCCGACAATGGAAAACGTGAGAGTGGAACTCTCACAATAGTGGTGTCCGACAGAACATCTGTCGGACAACTTACGTGGAGCTCTGCCCCATTTTGGCCGTTGAAGAGACTTTTCTCGTGGCGATTATCCTTTTGAAAATGTCAGGCTGCCTTCACAGTGCCGCGTTGCCGGCGATGAACGATGCCAATTGTTGACTTGTAGCATTTCCGACCCAGCGAGCTGCTCCGACTTCCACAACGGGCAACGCACGAATTCCTTTGGCAATCACGAGATCCGGCTTGAGTGTTACGTCAGTCTCCGTGAGCTGGAATCCCATGGTGACTCGTAACTCGTTCAGTCTCCTTTTGACGATAGGGCAGAAGGGACATCCGAGTCCGGTGTAGAGAACAACGTTGCTGGTGGAAGGCTGGACATCCGTTGCCGGTTGATCTGCGACGGATCCGTATCCCATGTAACGTGACAGGGACGGGAAGTTGCGAACATAAATCCAAAGGAAGAGGGCAACGAAGATAGCCCAGAGCACGGCCTGGAGGATGTTGCCCTGGATCAGATAAAACAAGAACCCACAGGCAAGAATGAGCCAACTGCCGTAGACGAAGGAAATGTGGCACTGCTGTTTCGTGTGAATGTCCTCAACAATGTGTTTATTGCAGGCAAGCCGAGACCGCACGTTGTGGGCTTGGATGTCGCGGCAAGAGTGCGACCGCTGTTGCCAGGATTGGGGAGGTTCTGAACGGAGGGGAGAATAGTCTGGCTGCGATTCCCTCCGGCACTTCCGAAACCGGCATAGTACTCATCGCAACCAATTCGAATTTATGCAGACGTCAACTCAGACGCAATCAGACATCAATCAACGTATTCTCACAAATGACAACACGTGCGCGCAGACCAATTGATGCCTCCACTCTTCAGAGACTTCTCTTTCGACCATTCCTCCTAACGGAGGTTAAGCGGCATTCGTGGATTGAACCTCGTCCAACTTGAAGTATTTCCATTCCAAAAAACTGCCCAGGAATCCCGCTGCGAGGATTGTCGCGATAAAGACGACTGAGGTGAGCGTAAAACCAAGAAGACCTACGAGATTGCTTTTCAGAATTGCCTCAATGAGGAATAGAAGGGCGAAGAACAATGTAGGTATCCAGAAACGAACTCCGAGCGACTTTGACCGTATTTGTAGCGAAGAGCCGCACTTTCCACAGAGCAACTGACCCTGTACTGCCTTTTTCCAGCCAACACCTTTCGACGTAAAAAGAAATTGGAAGAAAGACATGGGAGTCTGGTTGCATTTTGGACATTTCATGGCCTCTCCTTGTTTGGGGAAAGAATGATGATGTCGAACGATGATTACATTACAGGATACTGTATTGTGTCTAATTCTGTATAGACGAATGTGCGACACAAACTAACACCTAAGAATGGAGCTCCACCGCGCTACAACTGGGGAGGAGGTTTCTCCATTGACTATTTCCTTTTTAAAGAGCTTAGGCAGCAGTTGCTGGGTTTGATAACATCAAGTTCGCCAAACCTGGATTCTGTGTCTCCCCCTTTAAGGTAAACACTAAATGAATGATAGCTGACGAACCGGATGTTCTTTCTTCAGTGAAGAAGACGCTGTCATGAATCGTTCCTCGGACGCCGTAGCGATTTTCCGTTACTTCTTATCTCTTTCAAAAATTATGATAATTTCTTTGCTTGGAGCACCGAATACTGGCGTTGCCACGCCTTTGAATTCCCAACCTTCAGAAGCGTACGAATTCATCGCAGCTTCGAGCTTTTCTAGATCGAACTTCCCTGAAAAAAACCGATCTTTCTGCGTGATTACCTTGTATTCTTTCATACAATTCTCCTACGATTAGTTGATGCGGAATGTTGTGCAACTGCCGCCTAACTATGACTAGATTGGGTGATGCCGTATTTCGTTTTTTGCACTTTCGACGGTACGAATTATTCTTGCCTGCGTCATGCATAGTATGAAACATAATGTCCGCCAGAGGCAATTGAACCTTTGGCGCGACCGCACGCCTCTGACGTGAAAGAACAGTCACCTATGAAGCTCCACCTTGCTTCATCCGGGGACTGAGACTTCTCTGGTGACTATTGCGCTTTCTGTTCCGCCTTCCGGAATCCCGCTTGAAGGCGGAATCTGAAAAGCGGGACATCCCGCCATCCTGAGCGACTTGTCCGCCGCTTGCTTGGCGGAAGTCGAAGGATTTGGCGGGATTCCTTCTTAAAGGTTAGGCAGTGTCCCTTCCCTTATGACTTATCTCCAGGCGGTTTCTTGGCACTCCTGGCTCTCACAATTATCGCCATGATCAACCAGAACGCACCTATGCTTGTGAAGACGGCTCCGTTCCTGGAAATGAAGCCAACGGCTATACAAAGCAGGGCCACCACCATGAAGGCGCCGCCTGACTGAACGAATTTGTGCATTCGTATCCTCCCTTCATAGAGTTGTTGTTTGTGGAACGCTGCCTGCTATGTTGAGAATGCGTGATGCAGTGTTGCTCCACCGCGCTTCAGCCGGGGAAGAGACCTCCCTCTCGATTATTTCCTTATATAGGAGGTTAGGCGTTTGTCTCACGCGGCTTTGGTCGATGGCCCGTAACTGTTTTCTCCGGTATTCCCGTCCGTGCATAAGAGCACGAGCAGCCATATAGTTCCAATCAGCGGAATCAAGCCGATAAAAATCCACCAACCACTTTTTCCGATATCGTGCATTCTTCGGACAAAAACTGCAAGGCTTGGAATGATTAATCCCAGCAGGTAGATCCCGTAGAGCAGAGGAAATGTGCCAATCACAAAATCAACGATCGCAAGGACCATTACGAAGATCATATTGAACAGAAAGAACATCCAGTACTCTTTCCGTCTTGCCCGTCCTTTGAAATTCGCGTAATTTTCTTTTACGACCTTCATATACCATTCCATAGCGGTATCCTCCTTTTGGATTATGTGGTTGATTGGTTTGGAAATTGAAGGAACATACGACCCTGACTATGATTACACTGCATGATACAGTATTGTATCTAAATCTGCATGGAAGAATGCTCTATGCAGATTAGCACGCAAAATTGGCAGAAAAGGACATTCGCCAGTGAAGCTCCATCGCTCTTCACCCGGCGAGGAGACTTCTCTTTTGGCTATTCTCTTTTCAAAGAGGATAGATTGCGAACGATCAGAATTGAATATATCTAGTGCCACCTCTAAGAAGAAATCTTGCATTCTTTTCCGGAAATTATTCAAAAAAGGCAGTAGTGCCTTCTTCCACGTGCGGTCACGTTTTCCAAAACACAATATTCCTTAGTGGAAGGGGCACTAGTTGTCCTTGCCCGTTTGAAGAACAATCTCTTCAAATTCTTTCGTATTCAACGAAGAGGCTAACATGCCCATAATCTTAAGGTACGTTATGGGATTGCTTTCGTTTAGGATGTTGACAACACGGTCCGTTAGCAGATTCATCATTCCTTTGCTTTTTCCCCCACTTGCGAATTTGTCCACAAAGGCAATATCTTCCTGTCGTGTAAGAATCCAGGACTCGCAGGACCCATATTCACGCTCAGAGGCATTCAGGTAATCATAGAAAGACTGTTTGAATTCTTCAGGCGGATTCTTCCGGGAATCTTCGGATAGAGGTGTGTAAAAATGCGAAACCGTATATTCCACTAATAAAGGCCCAAGACGGTCGTTTAATCCTTGCCTTTTTTGTGATCCAAGTTTTTTGAAAGTAATCCTCAATGCCAGATGCGCAAGAAATGAAGCGATTTCGAAAAACAGATTGGCTCTTTTATTTAAGTATTCTTGACTGTCTCTTGAAAACGAACGAGACAAGAATTCATCGAGTAGATCGGAAGATCGTTGCGCAATGTCATAAATCGCGATTGCCAAACCGAGAATGTTTTGTTTGGGTTCAACCGGTTTCTGAGCAATTCGTGAAAATTTGATGCGTTCTGTGAAGCTTTTCCACAAATTCATATTCTCTCACAATGGTTTCATAACTAGAGAGCAGCCTAACTATGATTAGACCGCGTGATGCAGTGTTGTTCCACCGAGCATTAGCCGTCAGCTTGTCCCGAAGGGACCCCTTCGGGGAGCGACTTGTTAGGCGGCCGCGCCATCAATTTTCCCGCTTCGGGAACCACCAT
>JADGQA010000307.1 GCA_017882185.1 Bacteroidota bacterium | reverse complement strand
GGTACGGGGCTTTTCACCGTAACGATTGGATTTCTTTGGGCGGCTGGTTTCTATCACGTCACGGGCACCGATGGATGGCTCGTTCTGGTTGAATCCCTGAGCATGGCTGTCCTTTCCGGGTTCACAGAAGAGCTCATCGCGCGTGGTATTATCTTCCGCATCATCGAGGAGTCACTCGGAACCTGGATCGCTCTTGGACTTTCTGCACTTTTGTTCGGGTCAATGCATCTCGGGAATCCCCACGCTACCCTGAGCAGTGCAGCGGCTATCGCGCTGGAAGCAGGGCTGCTTCTTGGCGCGTGCTATATCGTCACACGAAGACTCTGGCTCGCGATCGGCGTTCATTTGGCGTGGAATTTTACTCAAGGAGGTATTTTCGGTGTTGCTGTCTCCGGAACAACTCCCCACGGGATCCTGCAATCGAATCTTACGGGTCCCGAAATTCTTTCAGGAGGAGCATTCGGCGCGGAAGCATCGGTTGTGGCCGTTATTGTATGTGTGACGGGATTTCTCTTCATCATAGTCAGGGCCCGCAAGAAAGGGCAGATCATTCAGCCATTTTGGATTCGTACCGACGAAATTCAAGCGACTTGACATTTTCCGTCACGATCCTTATACTATAGCAGAGTTGAACATGAATAGACCCGGACGATATTATTACTACTTTTATTTTACGCGGGCGCGTGATCGTGCGCTTTCGCCGGGGTAGGCCGTCCAGGGCTTGAATCTCCAGAAGGTGGAACCGCAGATCAGAGCGCTTCCACCTTTTTCGTTTTATGAAGATCGTGGAAGAGTGCTTCCGCGATTTTTTTTTACCCTGTGAGAAGGGTTTTGCCGCAAAGGACGCAGAGAATACAGAAAATGAATATTGGAAAAGGCAACAGACAAAATGGATCTACAGTATAGAAAGGCAGAGTGTATGACCAATCTGAAACTTGTGGGGCTGGAAAAAAAAGAACGAACGGTGATCTCCGTCGGCAACGTTCGCTTCGGCGAGGGATTCGTGATCATCGCCGGACCGTGTAGCGTTGAAAGCGAGGAGCAAATGGTCGAGACGGCGCTCGCCGTCAAAAAGGCCGGCGCTGACATGCTCCGCGGGGGTGCATTCAAACCCCGGACATCGCCGTATGCATTCCAGGGACTCGGACTCGAAGGTCTCAAGATCCTCGCGAAGGCGCGCGAAGCCACCGGGCTTCCATTTGCCACAGAAGTGCTCGACACACGTGACGTGTCCTGGGTAGCGGAGTTTGCCGATATGATCCAGATCGGCGCCCGCAACATGCAAAACTTCTCGCTCCTGAAGGAGGTGGGAAAACTGCAAAAACCGGTATTGCTGAAACGCGGCATGTACTCGACTCTGGAAGAATGGATGAACTGCGCCGAATATATCATGAACGAAGGGAACCCCAATGTCGTGCTCTGCGAGCGGGGGATCCGGTCGTTCGAAACCTACACGCGCAACACACTCGACATCAGCGCCGTGCCGGCAGCAAAAGAGCTCAGCCACCTCCCCGTCATCACCGACCCAACCCACGGTACGGGAAAAGTCAGCCTCATCGAACCCATGAGTCTCGCATCGGCGGCAGCCGGGTCTGATGGAATTATCATCGAAGTCCACCGAAACCCTGCGGAAGCATTGAGCGACAAGGACCAGGCTCTGACGCCCGCACAATTCTCCGTTCTCGTCCGGAAAGTTCGTGCACTCGCAAAATTCATGGAGGGCATGAAATGAATTCAGCAATGTACACAACACGCAAAAGGAGGTTGCCGTGAATCTGAAAGAAGTCAGAAACAATATTGACAGTATCGACCAGCAAGTCCTCATTTTACTCAGACATCGATTGGAATATGCCCTGCAGGCGGGGAAACACAAGAATGACGTCCACGACCCGTCACGAGAAGAATCGGTTTTTAAGAATGTGACGGCACAAGCATCGTCACTGATGCAGGAACCGTTCATCCGTCATCTATACGAGGCCATCATTGCCGAATCCAAAGAGCTTCAACACAGGGGATTGAAGCTCGTGGGATTCCAGGGTGAACACGGTGCATGGAGCGAGATCGCCATCCACTCGCTGGGCAACTCGACAGTTCCAATCCCTTGCCTCGAATTTGCCGATGTATTCGCCGGCGTGGCCAACCACGATTTTGAGCTTGGCATGGTGCCGATCGAAAATTCCCTTGAGGGGTCGGTCACGGAAGTCAACGATCTTCTTATCGAAACCAATCTGAGGATCGTTGCTGAAGCAGTCATTCCTATCCATCATAATCTCCTCGCATTGCCGGGAACAAGCTACCAGGAAATTAAGTCAGTGTACTCGCATCCCCAGGCGCTCGGACAATGCCGGGCGTTTCTTTCCAGGAACAAGCTCGAACCGCGCCCCTTCTACGACACAGCCGGCGCAGCACGATGGCTTGCCCGTGAACAACAACGGGGCGCGGGAGTGATTGCCAGCAGCCTCGCCGCGGAGCTCCACGGTCTCGAGATTATCAAAGAGCATATCGAAGACCATCCACAGAATGCGACACGCTTCGTGATGATCTCGACCGAACATGCAACAGGGAAGGCGAACAAATGCACGATCACTTTCTCCACGCAGCACCGTGTCGGCGCGTTGTTCGATGTCCTGCGCATCTTTGCGGAAAACAACATCAACCTGACGCGCATCGAATCGAGACCAATCCGAAAAAATCCAGGCGCATTTGCCTTCCTCGTCGACTTCCAGGGGAATCAGGACAACGACGTCGTGCAGAGAACCCTTGGGCAGGTCGAGAAAGTGACGATCAATTTTAAGAATCTGGGATTCTATCAGGAGGCAACGGTATGAACATCTGCATCCTCGGGACGGGCAAAATGGGGTCGTGGCTTGTAAAGCTGCTTTCTTCGGACCACGCTGTTTCCGTTTATGATTCGGTCCCCTCAAAGGCGCAGCCTATTGATGGCGTGCGGGTGTTGTCCGACATTGAGCAAATCCGGACTTCTTCGCCACAATTGCTCATTAATAGCGTCAGCCTGCAGAACACGGTCGCGAATTTTCGCACGGTGCTTCCCCTGCTTCCCAAGGATTGTCTGCTTTGCGATATCGCATCCGTCAAAGGCACCCTGCCTGCATTCTACCGTGAGGCAGGATTTCGGTTCGTCTCCGTGCATCCGATGTTCGGACCCACGTTTGCGGATTTGAACGAACTTAGCAAGCAAAACGCCGTCATTATCAGCGATTCGGACGGCGAGGGAAAGGATTTTTTCCGTCAATTGTTCGGGCGCTTCGGCGTGAATGTGTTCGAGTATTCCTTCAGCGAACACGACGTGATGATGGCTTACTCGCTCACCCTTCCCTTCGTCTCGTCCATGGTCTTTGCTTCATGCGTGAGCGCGGAGACGGTTCCCGGGACGACCTTTAAGCATCATCTCGAGGTTGCGCGGGGATTATTATCGGAGGATGACTTCCTCCTTTCCGAGATCATTTTCAATCCGCATTCGCTCGCACAGCTGGAGAAGATCAGCGGCAGACTCAATTTCCTTTGGCACATCATTCGGAATCGGGACACAGGAGAGGCGATCAGGTTCTTTGAGGGGTTGAGAAAGAATGTTCGTGAATGAAACGGGGTCTTGAGGGCTTGACACGCGACTTTGGAGAATGTATATTGGAACAGTTCTTTGTGAGATAACAAGTTGGATTTTTTCCGTTAGGGGTGTCCCGCCGATCCCGATAAACAATGTTTGTCGAGACCGGGGCTGAGATCAGACCCTAGAACCTGA
>JADGQA010000306.1 GCA_017882185.1 Bacteroidota bacterium | reverse complement strand
AGAGTCTATGAGGCGGAAAGTAAAGGAAGTCGCGACGGAGGCTGGTTACATCGTAGACCACGGCGCCCGTTCTCTTCAAATGCGCAATACAAACACGGTAGGCGTCGTTATTCCTGAAGTATCAAATTCGTTTTTCTCTTTTGTCGTTCACGGAATCATGGACGCCGCTGCAAGTTTGAATCCAAAAGAATGCGTCGAATCGATTACTTATAATGAGACGTTCGTGAAAGAGTAAACAGCTTGAGACAAGCGACGATAGTTGACATAGCGAAGAGGCTCGGAGTGGCGCCCTCCACTGTCTCGCGGGCATTAAGTGATCATCCCAATATCAGAAGATCGACTAAGGAGCGAATTTGCAAGATCGCCAAAGAAATCCAATACTCTCCGAATCCAATTGCCCGAAGCCTGAAGTCGAATCGCACAATGACCATCGGAGTGATCGTTCCGGAAATCAAACATGAGTTCTTCGCGTCTGCCATCAGCGGCATCGAAGGAATTGCCTCTCGGTCCGGATACACAATTATCGTGTGTCAATCGAATGAGAGCTACGAACTGGAAGTGATCAACACGAGTGCGTTGATGTACCACAGAGTTGCTGGAATCATCGTATCGATATCTCAGAACACAAAGTCGGGAAAACATTTTCAGGATCTTTTGAGGCGGAAGATGCCACTTGTGTTTTTTGATCGCGTGTGCGACGATGTCCCCGCAAGCAAAGTGGTAATAGATGACTGCAACAGCGCTCGCGAAGCAGTCCGTCACCTGATTCAACGAGGGTATAAACGCATTGCCCATTTTGGAGGACCAAAAGAGCTCAGCATTTGTATCCGCAGGCTAAATGGATATGTTGAGGCACTCAAGGAGAGTGCGATATCTTTGCCGCCAGAGATTGTCTTGTACGGGGGTCTACATGAGGAAGATGGATACAATTCAATGGATTGCATGCTGAGGCAAAAGGTAATGTCTGATGCAGTGTTCGCAGTGAACGATCCAGTGGCTATCGGAGCAATCCAAAGGGTCAAGGAGTCCGGGCTCAAGATCCCAAGTGATGTCGCTATAATAGGTTTTTCAGATAGCGAGCTTGCGCCCTACATGGATCCACCTCTCACGACTGTCCATCAGCCTTCATTCGAGATGGGAACGAAGGCTGCGGAGATTTTGATTGACGGAATCGAAAACGGTGTGACAGATCCAAGGACGTTCGTACTTGACACAAAATTGATCGTGCGCGGAACGACATGATTTGTTTTCTATGTTCCGCAAATGTTTGCGAAACATATCTGAGCACTCGCTCCAATCCATTAGCAAGGGGCAATCTAGATTAACTGCAGCAAAAAGAAATTCTGCTTTGACCATCTGTATGGCCTTGACTATCGTTTCTCGTCGCTCAGATGGTGTTCCTACCCGGAGCTTGATGGAGAATTGGCCCAGACTAACGGGCCTGAATGCCCCACTTGAAAAAAAGGAAAATAGTCTTTATTTACTCATGTAAGTAACGACCGTTGACAAAGAAAACACAGGGCCGCACACTCGTAATGGCGAAGCACATCACGCAAAAGGACATAGCGAAAAAGTTGGGCGTCACACGTGTCACAGTCTCGAAGGCGCTGAACGACTACTCGGATATCTCTGTATCAATGAGGCGGAAAGTAAGGGAAGTCGCCGCGGAGGCTGGTTACATTGTAGATCACGGCGCCCGTTCTCTTCAAATGCGCAAGACAAACACGGTAGGCGTCGTTATTCCTGAAGTCTCAAATTCGTTTTTCTCTTTTGTCGTACATGGAATCATGGACGCCGCTGCAACCCACGGATACCGCGTCATCCTGACTGTCTCGCGGGAAGACCCCAAAATAGAAGAACAAAATATTCTTACTCTGCTCTCGCACCGCATCGATGGACTTCTCGTTGCTATCTCGAAGGACACTGACAATCCAGCCATATTCGAAACTGTCCGAAAAATGGAGATACCACTGGTATTCTTCGACAGAACGATGGATGCTTTGGGATTTAGCACTGTCGGCATTAATGATCGGAAAGCGGCGAAAGAGATTGTCGAGTTTGCAATCTCACAAGGGTATCATAAAATCGCCCATCTCGGCGGGAGTCAGTCTGTGGCAATAGGACGAGATCGGCTTGCCGGCTACATTGATGCCCTCAAGAAGCACAATATCCCGCGAAGAGACGAATGGATAATAACCGGGGGCTTTGACAATTCGTCCGGTTATGATGGTTTCAAAAGACTCATGAGAACAGGGAATCTTCCGGAAATGGTCTTTGCCGCCAATGACCGGATTGCGCAAGGCGCCTACAAAGCGATCAAGGAGGCGAAACTGATCATTCCGGATGACATAGGTGTGGTGGCGTTTGGTCACAGCGAATTCGCCGAACTTCTTTCTCCGTCACTGACAATTGTTGATTGTCCTCCTATTGTTCTGGGGCAAAAGGCTATGGAACTCCTTGTTTCAGAAATTGCACACACCACGAATAGGGGGCAGCACCATTTGATTCTCGATACAACTCTTAGAGTTAATGATTCCATTCTGTTGGGGGAGAAGTAGACTGCTCAGCTGAAGACTACTGTGATACACAACGATGGAATGTCGCATACCTGGGAAATCAGACCTCCAGGCGCTGTCAGTCTTAATCTTAGCGACTTTTTGGAAAGTTGCTCTCAGGAACAGGAAGGTTCATGTTGAATTTTTCGCAAATTTGAATCCATGAGATTGCGTCAAAGCGCTTACTTATATAGAGTAACTGAGTACTTGCATGATTTTTCTATGAAGATCTTTTGGCGACAATTCGTGGCACGACCCTTGAGCTAGCTACTAAGTCAGAGTCCTTTTCCAAAAATGACAATCGGACAGTACCGAAATTCCCCAGATAAGTTCATAACCCGCACCTGACACCAGGCTCGGTTAATTTCTTGGAAGAATGAAGAAAAGGACTTGACTTATATATTAGATTCAATTACAATTAAACCGGTTCAACGTTGTTTTATCCGAAGCATCAATTGACGTTCTTATTCTCGTACTAGTATCAGCTGATCGTCGCGTAGGTTTTCGTGAAAGGACAGTCTGGTGCAACTCACCCAGAATTCGCAGTGGGAGGAGTTCGATAGTGCGGTTGAAGTAGGCGAAGATCTGTTTGAGTTGTAAGTCGTGGCACATATAGTTTCCACTGAGCGAAGTGCCACGAACCTTCAAGATGTTCATCACACTGTCTTTCTCTTCATTCATTCACGGCGGAGCGGAGTTGAACCGCCTTAGAGAGGCTCTCGGGAAACTTCTCTAGCAAGTCCGAAGACCCTGCGACCCACAACCGGGCACAATATGGCACTTGAACGGCACAACGGAGTATGATGTCACAGAGGAGTTGCCTTTGGATCAGCTACTTACTCGTGTAAGTTGTCTGGAGGTTTGGACGTTCAAGCAAGTCCCCGAACTCACAGCCTCCCTTGCTTTCTCGAGTGAAATTACTAAGCAGTCTCTTGTCAAGAACAGAATCTCCGATATTGCATGCCTACTCGAGTAAGCCGCGGAAGGGCGAATGCCCCAGCCATCGTGGACTCCGTGGCACGATGTTGCCCGGTCGGGGCTTCACCCTTACGTTATTCTCCGCGTATGGTGGTGACCAATTCCCGACAGATAATTATCACTCCTTATTTGTTCCATCGCTGTTCCGAACACTGCAATCGTTGTGCACCATCCAGGGTAAAGATCATTCTATCCACAATCTTGGGATCCTTTTTCAAGAAGCGCCAATACAGACATCATCACA
>JADGQA010000012.1 GCA_017882185.1 Bacteroidota bacterium | reverse complement strand
GGATCCCTGCGAAAACTTCAGCCTGTCAAGCTCGCGGAATCCGGCAATATCCCGAAAACTGCGTGGATATGATAACCAAAAAATCACAGTCGCGCAAATAAACGCGCAAGGCTCGATTTTCCTTAGGATTTGAAAAAAGGAAAACACAAGCTTGCCTCTCGTGCGTTTCTTGGCTATATTGGTTCAGTTTTTTCCTCAAACCGTATCAACTGGAGCACGTGATGGCAAGAATCTGTGAAATCTGTGGCAAGAAACCGATGGCGGGCAATTATGTGAGTCATGCACACAACAGGTCACCAAGACGTTTCATGCCAAATCTGCAAAAGGTCCGGGCAATTGTGGATGGGAGCGTACAACGGATCACCGTCTGCACAAATTGCATCAAATCCGGAAAAGTGCGAAAGGCCGCCTGAAATTCAAGAGACAGAAGCATTATCAACACACAAATCCCGTCTTTTGGCGGGATTTTTTGTTGGTGGTGAATCACCGACATAGCTCGGTGGCATGAGCCAATCGCCAGAGTTTTTTGTTCAGTACCTGGTTCTTTGCAGCCGATTGTCCATGCCACCCAGTGTCCCCGCAGTTCCCATCCTTCGCTGATTTATTCAGTTAAAAAATCTTCATTCTCCCATCAGTGGCTTGTTGGCATTGAAATTTTTTGTAGATTGTCCCAACGAAACTGGATTCTAACGAGGTTTCAAGACCGCCACGATGAAGTATTTCATCACACCCCCCAACCAATTGACTTTCTTGCGGATCCTGCTCACGCCGCTGTTTGTGGCATTGCTCTTTTCGGTCGACCCGGTTTCACGTCAGCTCGCGATATTTGTTTTCCTTCTTGCGCTCCTTTCCGATTGGTATGACGGATGGGTCGCCCGGCGTTGGGGATACATTACACGCTGGGGAACGTTTCTTGATCCATTGGCTGATAAGATCGTTACTTCTGCCGCGTTTATTTCGTTCATCTACCTTAACCTTGTCCCTGCCTGGACAGTCTGGGTCATCGTGTCCCGTGACATCGTGATCACGCTTTTGAGATCGTACTCGGAATTCAAGGGCAAACCGTTCGATACTTCAAAGCTTGCGAAGACAAAGACGTTTCTTCAGTTCACGGTGTTGTTTTACATCCTTCTTCTGTATGTCGGCCGAGATGTTGCGCGTCTTCTTCCATATCGAAATTCCATAGAAACCTTACTTCATCCTGCGCTCGTCTATTTTATGATGGTGTGCATAGCAGTCATCACCGTATGGACAGGCGTTCTGTATTTGATTGGAAATCGAAAAACACTGCTTGAACTCTATGCTGGCTCCAGCCGGATCACAGAGTCCCAATAACGGGACGCCGAAAGGGCCTGTCGAGCCTTCGTTCCTCGTCAAGGCATTTGCATCCGGCCTCTTCTCGGGCTATTCCCCTGTGGCCTCAGGCACTGTGGGAAGCCTCGTCGGATTGGCAATCTACTTCATCCCGGGGTTTGAGCAGCCCTACTACATTATGTCGGCTTCTGTGATTGTATTTCTTGGCGGCATCAAAGCTGCGGATATCATGGAACTCCGTTACGGACACGATCCCGCAGAAGTCACGATTGATGAAGTCCTCGGAATGTGGTTCTCATTGTTTTTGCTTCCCAAAAGCGTTCTTGTGGCGGCTTCAGGCTTCTTTATCTTCCGAATACTTGACATCCTGAAACCATTTCCCGCGAAGAAATTCGATGAAGCCAAAGGAGGGTTCGGCATCATGATGGATGACGTCGTCGTTGCATTCTATACCAACCTTATCCTGCAAATTCTCTTCTCGATTCCTATATTCAAACAATATATTTGAAGACTTCTCCTCCAATCGAAGCGGCACGAGGCACGGATTCGATCGTGTTCACGCGTCTTTGCGAATAACCTTGATGATATGGGAATTCAGGCTGAAATAGTTTCGATTGGGGACGAACTTCTCATTGGACAAGTCGTCAATTCCAACGCAGCCTACATCGCCAACCAGCTCAATTCGGTCGGCGTGTTCGTCGACACGATGACGACCGTAGGAGACAGCGAGCCTGCCATACTCGAATCGTTCAAAAAGGCGCTTGCAGCGCACGACGTCGTCACAGTGACGGGCGGACTGGGACCGACCCACGATGACATAACACGGGCGGCGGTGTGCAAATTCTTCGGGACGGAATTGATCGCGAATCAGGAGGCACTCGAAAATATCAAGCAGCGATTTGCGCGACGAAACATTGCTCTTATCAAACGAAACGAAGATCAGGCTCTCGTACCTCGCGAATGCACCGTCATTCAAAACCATTATGGCACCGCGCCAGGCTATCTTTTCGAGAACAACGGAAAATACTTCATTGTAATGCCCGGCGTGCCGGGTGAGATGAAAGGCATGATGGATGAATTTGTCATCCCCTACTTCGCGAAGAAAGGAACGGGAACGAGTATTCTGCATCGGACGCTCAAAACAACCGGTATTGCCGAATCTCTTCTTGCGGAACATATCGGTGATGTCCGTGCATTATTTGCTGAGGATTCAGGAATCACGCTTGCCTATCTCCCCAGTGCGATGGGTGTCCGATTGAGGATCACCGTACGTGCATCTTCACGAGCCGAGGCGGAACGACGGGTGCACGATGTGGAGTCCAAACTACGATCGAAGGCTGAACGCTATATCTACGGGACTGACACCGAGGAATTGGAAGGCATCCTGGGAAAAATCCTGACCGATCGAAAGCTCACAGTAAGCGTTGCCGAATCGTGCACCGGAGGCCTTATTGCTGATCGCCTCACAAACGTGTCGGGGAGCTCGAACTATTTTGAGCGGGGTGTCATCACATATTCCAACGATTCCAAGATCGCGGAGCTTGGAGTGCCGAGTTCGCACATCGAGCTCCACGGTGCTGTCAGCCGTGAAGTCGCCGAAGCCATGGCGTTTGGGATCCGTTCGAAATCGAATACAAACATCGGACTCTCGACGACCGGGATTGCAGGTCCGACCGGTGGAACGGCCGAGAAGCCCGTTGGACTCTTGTGGATCGGTTTTTCAGATCGCCATCAGACAAATGCCATCCGTTTCAATTTTGCAGGCGACCGCCGATCTTTCAAGGAGAGAGCATCGCAGGCCGCATTGGATCTTGTGCGCAGGAAACTCCTGAAGATCGAGTCGTAGATCTTGGCTGGACCAATTGTATGACTGCCATTCGTTCCTTCATTGCACTCCCTTCGTCCTCAGAACTCAAGAAGGCCATCCAAGAAATACAAACGCGCTTGATCGAAGAGAGAGCAGAAGTAAAATGGGACACACCCGACAAGTTTCACATCACGCTGAAGTTTCTTGGAGATGTGGATCCTGAGAAACTCTCAGCATTGGCTGAGTCTCTCGCGACCGTAACATCTGCAGCGACTGCGTTTCAATTGGTGTACACCGCGGTCGGCGCATTCCCGGATCTTGTGCACCCAAGAGTGATTTGGGCCGGAGCCCGGGCAAACGATGCGCTGACATCACTTCAGGGTCAGGTCGAACTCACATGTGACCGGTTCGGTTTTCCGAAGGAAACGAGAACCTTCCACCCCCACATCACGCTGGGCAGGGTCAAGGGTACAACCAACCTTGCTCACTTGACTGCAAAAGTAAAATCCATTACTTTTGAGCCAATAGAGACGGGCTGTTGGGAGGTTCTTCTCATCAAAAGTGATTTGCGTCCGACAGGTTCCGTCTATACCACCTTGAAATCATTCCCCCTCAAAGCATAACCGGAGTTTCTCCATGACAGACAATAACAAGGAATCAAGACTTCAAGCTCTCAAGATTGCGATCGACCAGATTGAGAAGCAGCACGGCAAAGGCTCCATCATGAAACTCAGCGAGGGACCGATTGCAAAGGTCGATTCGATCTCGACTGGATCGATTTCCCTGGATGCGGCACTTGGCATCGGTGGAATCCCCCGTGGCCGCGTGACTGAAATCTTTGGACCTGAATCATCCGGAAAAACAACGATCTGCCTGCACGTGATCGCTGAAGCACAAAAGAAAGGAGGCGTCGCCGCGTTCATCGATGCTGAGCACGCCCTTGACATCGCTTATGCAAAGAAGCTTGGCGTCGATGTCAACAATTTGCTCCTTTCGCAGCCGGAATTCGGTGAGCAGGCACTCGAGATTGTGGAAACCCTTGTTCGAAGCGGTGCACTCGACATTATCGTCATTGACTCCGTTGCCGCGCTCACGCCACGGGCTGAGATCGAAGGCGAGATGGGCGATCCAACCATGGGCGTCCAGGCCAGACTCATGTCGCAAGCGCTCAGAAAACTGACCTCAGCCATTAGCAAATCGAGGACTTCGGTGATGTTCACGAACCAGCTCCGCATGAAAATCGGAGTCATGTTCGGCAATCCGGAAACGACGACGGGTGGCAACGCGTTGAAGTTCTATGCTTCCGTCCGTCTCGACGTTCGGCGAATCGAGGCGCTGAAGGACGGACAGAGCGTTATCGGGAACCGAACCCGCGTGAAAGTGGTGAAGAACAAAGTCGCGCCCCCGTTCAAAGAAGCCCAATTCGACATATTGTATAATGAGGGGATTTCCCGCCTCGGTGACCTTGTGGACACCGCCGTGGAGGCGAATATCATCGTGAAAAGCGGCTCCTGGTTTTCGTACAAAGATGAGAAGATCGGCCAGGGGAGGGATGCTGTTAAGCAGTTCCTTCAGAACAGCCAGCCGATTGCCCAGGAAATCGATACGATCCTCAGAAAGAAATTCGGTCTCATTGCTGAGGATGCACCACCGGCAGCTCCGGCCAAACACGAACAAGCGTCCGCACCCAAGAAGATTGTCAAGGCATAGTTCGGACCCTCCCGTGATAGTCACTCGAATCGCGAAACGCAAGAATAGTCGACGGCTCTTTGCTGTCTACGTCGACGGAGAGTTCGCATTCGATGCAAGTGACGCGGTCATTCTTAAATTCGGGTTGAGAACGAACGATAGTATTGATGAGGAACGAATCGCCGCAATCAAAACTTCAGAGCTTCAGACGGAAGCTCAGCTGATTGCGGTCAATTATGTTTCATACCGGCCGCGAAGTTCCCGGGAAGTGCTCGATCATCTGATGCGGAAAGGATTTTCAAAGGAGCTTGCCGATTCCGTCGTTCGCCACTTCGAGTCCGTCAGCCTCATCAACAATCTGGAATTTGCCCGGATGTTCGTACGAGACAAGCTCCGGCGCAAACCGACAGGAAAGGCGCTCCTCCAGAAACTGCTCGCTGCCAAAGGTATCCCTTCGCCTATGATCGACCAGGTGCTTCGCGAACACATATCTGATGAGGATCAGAAGAATGCAGCGAGAGATCTGGCATCGAGGAGAATGCGCTCAACAAAACGAAGCCTTGCAGCATTGGATCCGACAAAGCAGAAGCAACGATTGACCGGGTACCTGTTGAGACATGGCTTTTCCAGCGAAATCGTTCATAAAACAATTCAGGCCCTCTTCCGTCAATGACATCACATCCATCGAACCGGCCTTTTTTGAAAGTCGCGACACTTCTTGCGATCATCATCACTTGTTTCTGGATTGCTTCCTTTTTCTCAGGGCTTGTTTTGACCCTCATCGTATCGGTACTCTCCGCATTCGTCATGAGGCCGCTCGTCCAACTCCTTGAGTTCCGGCTTGGTCTCCGAAGAAGCCTGTCGATCGCGATTGTCTTTTTGCTTGCTGGCGGAGGTACTGTGCTGGCTTTGATGCAGATTATTCCCTTGTTCACGAACACGGTGCGTTCGATGTATGATGCGTTCAAGGTTTTCAACTTTGACGATAAATTGAATGAAGTCGCGCAAGGTCTGACTGCTCACGTTCCATTCATCAAGCCGGAAGACCTTGTCAAGAAGGCGCACGCTGCGCTCGATGCCGGACTTCAGATGCTCGGGGATAGCGTAGGCACGCTCGCAGGATTCGCCGTCAATCTCGCGATCGTTCCGTTCATCACCTATTTTATTCTGGCAGAAGGTGATGTCGCGATGAAGAAATTGGTTGAGCATGTCCCCAACAAGTATTTTGAGATGACATTGAACGTGTTTAACAAGATTGGACGCGACCTCGTGGGCTACCTCAAGGGATGGATTCTCGATTCGGCCATCATCGGAGTGCTGACGATTATCGGGTTGACAATTCT
The DNA here is from genome assembly GCA_017882185.1 of Bacteroidota bacterium. GTDB lineage: Bacteria > Bacteroidota > Ignavibacteria > UBA10030 > UBA10030 > JADGQA01. Next base: position 24,891 of record JADGQA010000012.1, on the reverse strand, counting down.
CGGGGTACAGTATTCGGTGCTCATTGGCGCGCTTGCGGGTGTCGCCAACCTGATCCCGTATGTTGGTGTCGCCGTCGCTGCAACACTTGCTGCCATCGTGTCGCTGACACAATTGGGCAATTTCAGTATGCTCGTACCGATTGGTATCATGATGTTGGTTATCCGCGGCATCGACGATACCATCGTTCAGCCAATGTGCTTTGCAAAATCCATCGATATGCATCCGCTCATGGTCATTCTAGTCCTTATTATCGGCCACGAGCTTCTCGGAATCGCAGGTCTTGTTGTTGCCATCCCTCTGGCCACGATTCTCAAGGCTTCGGCAAACGAAACATACTGGGGGTTGAAGCACTACAGCATCACCGCTTAAGCAATCCGGTGCGTCCTCGTTTTACGAGGCGCACGATGTGGACATACTCTGGATCCATTTTGCTATGACTTCTGCAGTATCGAACCGTCCGGCAATCAAAGTCGCTGTCCTCCTCGCGATAATCCTTGCATCCTTTTGGATCGCAAGCTACTTCCCCTCCCTTGTCCTGATGCTTATCATTTCTGCGCTGGCGGCATTCATTCTCCGCCCCATCGTGAAATTCCTCGAGTTTCGATTCGGCCTGCGAAGGAGCCTTTCCATTGCTTTGGTTTTTCTCGCGGTCGGGGGAGCACTTGTGGTGGCATTCCTCGAGTTGGTCCCGTACCTCGTCGAACGTGTTCGTGAAATGTACGAAGGATTCAAAACCTTCCCGCTGGACGCCAAATTGCGCGAAGTGACGCAAGATCTGTCAAAACACATTCCGTTCACCGATCCTGAAGCACTGACACAAAAGGTGCGAGGATTCCTGGAGGGAGGCCTTGCGATGCTCGGGGATAGCCTCGGGAGTGCAGCCGGGTTTGCCGTAAATCTCTTCATCGTTCCATTCGTCACCTATTTCATCCTTGCAGAGTCGGATTCGGCTCTCAAAAAGCTTATCGAACGTGTTCCGAACAAGTACTTCGAGATGACACTGAATGTCCTCAACAAGATCAGTAAGGACCTTATGGGTTATATGCGCGGGTGGATTCTCGATTCCGTTATTGTCGGAATCTTGAGCATCATTGCCTATTACCTCGTGGGCGTACAGTATGCAATTCTGCTAGGCATTCTTGCCGGCATCTCCAATCTCATCCCGTACGTCGGCCCATTCGCAGGCGTCGTTCCGGCCTTGCTCGTTTCCGTCACACAATTTGGCGACTTCAGGCAGGTGGCTGCGATCCTGGTTCAGATGCTTCTTGTCCAAACAGTCGACAACACATTTATTCAGCCTCTTTGTTTTTCAAAGACCGTCGACATGCATCCGTTGACGGTCATCATTGTTTTGATTGTCGGGAATGAACTGATGGGCGTAGCGGGAATGCTTCTGGCGATCCCCATTGCAACGATACTCAAAGCATCCGCAGTCGAAACGTATTGGGGGTTGAAAAACTACCAAATCACTGCCTGAGGCGTATCATGGCGCGGGTCGTCATCGATATTGAAACACTCGGATACCCACTCGAATCCTTCGACGAGACTCAACAAGAATATCTCCTGAAGTTCTCAGACACTGAAGAGAAGAAGCTCGAGACTGTTCAAAAGCTTGCTCTCTATCCCACCACGTCTCAAATCATCACCATCGGGATGCTCAACCCGGATACCGGCCACGGAAAAATCCTATTTCAATCGGAGACCAAGGTCGATGAGATGTCAGACGAAGGCGTAATCCATTTCCTCTCTGGAACTGAGTCCGAGATCTTGTCCATATTTTGGCAGGATCTTGTTCATTACGAACAATTCATCACATTCAACGGGCGAGGATTCGACTGTCCTTTCCTCATGTTGCGGTCAGCAATGGTGGGAGTACAGCCGACGCGGAACTTGATGCCCTACCGGTACGACGCAAAAATCCACTGCGACCTGCTGGAACAGCTCACATTCTACGGCGCACTAAGAAAATTCAACCTCGACTTCTACTGCAAATCGTTCGGCATTGAGAGCCCCAAATCGCACGGAATCACAGGTCTTGATCTAAGGGGTCTGTTCGAACAGAAGCGTTATAAGGAGATCGCAGAGTACAATCTTGGCGACTTGAAAGCGACGGCCGAATTGTTCAGACGATGGGATAGTTATCTGAATGTGTAGAGCATGTCCTGTTTGAGCCACACGGCCTAGACCGAGCATTACAGTTCCTCATCGGAGGCATTTCTTCGCAAACGGACACCTCGTCTGCAAACCGACCTTTTCCGCTCATAAAGAATTAACCCCTTTTTCATCCTTCCGAGCTATACCCAATTAAGCGAATTCTCCGCATTGTAATTTACAGTGAACAGATGTTCTGCGTGAATGATGAATGGGAATAGAGCCACGGCAGATCATCGGGTTAAAGTGTGTATATCACGTATAACAAATTCAACAACCATTGAAACGGAGTAATTATGACATTCAGAGGATATTCACTGGCCTTCACCCTAGGGCTTGCATTGATGGGATGTTCAAAATCGAGTACGACGGCCCCGCAGAGCAGCACGGGCACGCTCCAAATCAATATGATCGACTCTCCCGCAAGTTATGACCAGGTAAATATCGTAGTCGATAGCGTTCAGGTGCACATCTCAACGACTGATAGTACGAACGGGTGGACAACCCTGAACCGGATTCCCGCAACCTACGACTTGCTCAAACTGGTCAACGGTGCAAATGCCGTGCTTGGCAGCGCAGTTCTTCCCGTAGGACAGTATTCTCAAATTCGTCTGTACATCGGGAGCGGCAGCAATATCGTCGTCAATGAAGTGACGAAATCTCTGACCACGCCCAGTGGAAGTCAGAGCGGTGTGAAACTCAACGTTAATGCGACGATTCAGCCAGACATCACCTATGTGCTGACGATTGATTTCGATGCAAACAGGTCTGTCGTGACGACCGGCAACCCATCGAATCCGTCCTATATCCTGAAGCCGGTCATTCGGGCAGTGGCAACAGCCACAACAGGTATCATCGCCGGAACCGTATCACCGTCATCCTCCAGTCCTTCAGTATGGGCTTACGGGTTGATCGACACAGCCTCGACATTCGCTGATATCACAGGAGGATTCAAGCTTGCCTATCTGAATCCAGCGACATACAGTGTGCACATTGCTCCCAAGGACACAACATATCGAGACACGACAATCACCAATGTGAGTGTTACATCTGGTGCAACGACGAATTTGGGGACAATCACACTGACGCACAAGTGAAATAATCCGCTGGTCTCAAATTTGAATTGGGGAGTTACAGAAAAGGTCGGATGAGCAATCCGACCTTTTGTTTTCTTTCTAAACTGGCCTTGACCTACGAGGACTGTTCCAAGCAAAGCGTTTCAACGAAATCGCCGAATATAATCTTGGCGATCTGAGGGCAACGGCGGAGCTATTCTTGAGGTGGAATAACTATCTAGATCTATAGAGGATGAATGGCGGTCGACTTCAACTTTAGCGATTCAAGTGATTGCTTGTTGAAAAAGACTCTCGAAAAATTAGGTTTTCGTTCTTTCCAAGAATTGAGAATAAATTGAGGAGGCGGCCAATAATTTCACAATATCCCACCAAGAGAAAATCAGAAATCCTGCTTCGATTGAATGCGACCAATTATGGAAGAACACGAAGTTCAATTGTATTGTCCCGAGCGTAAAGACGATCATCAATCCTAAAGACATTGAAAAGAAGACAAATAATCGTTTCTGGCTTATTGAGACAAGATGACCTATGACGAATGCAGCCAGGGGAAAAGCGAGGAGGTATCCGCCCGATGGGCCGAGAATACTGAACAGACCAAACCCTCCCCCAGCGAACACCGGCAAACCCAAAGCGCCTAGTCCCAGATAAAGGCTCATACTCAAGAATCCGTCCCGTTTCCCAAGAAAAGCACCGGATAGAAGGACAAAGAATGTCTGCAGTGTCAACGGAACCGGTCTCAGCGGAATCTCAATCTGCGCGCTAATTGCCGTTAAGACAGCAAATGCCACGATCCAGAGAACCTTTGCGATCGAGTGAATGCTCGTTACGCCGATATACTTGGAAAGAATGGCGCTTTTTACATCTTGCATGGAATCTCCTTTTGAGTTTTGCCGAAGCCATAGTACGAAAATCGACGCGGAAAATCAATGTGCTCGGTGACCTTGTCTCTGTTTGATTCGAGTTTGACCGACATCGAGGATGAACTCCGCCGCTCGCAAATTGCCGACACCCCAAAACCTGATCACAACAGTCGATTCATCGTTCGGTCACATGAATGTCTGTCACTTCGTACTTGAGTTCTCTCACTAATCTGTAAGAATAAATGCCCGATCCGCCGAAGATAAGCCCTGTTCTGACAGCCTCGTCAGTTTCTCGCCTTCACTCTTGAAGCAGAAAACACTTCAGAATCAGATTGACACCGAAGCCATTTTTCGGTATATTTTTAGCCCGATTCTACATGAATTGGGCTTTTTCGTCTTTAGGGTGTCCCGAGAGATCTGACCAAGCGTCGGTTTTAGCATTTCGAACAACGTTCCCTCGAGAGAGTTGGGGCGTAATCCCGAGGTCTTCGGGACAAGGCATCTCCCCTTTGGGGTGTAGCCAAGCGGTAAGGCACCGGCCTTTGGAGCCGTCATTCCCAGGTTCGAATCCTGGCACCCCAGCGCAGAAAGTTGTGAAGTGTGAAGGAAGATTGAAGAAGTTGGTGGGCCGGACCTCTTCCTCAGCGTGATTAAAGTGTAGTCCCGGCGATGCCAGAAAAAGAGCGTGCGGAAGGGAACATTCAAGGCAACTTGCATCAATAATCAGTTTTGGGTTGCTGCACGAGCATTCGCTGATCAAAGCATAGTTTTCATTCATGGCCAGACCGAGCGAGTTGAAGGTATTTTCAGGACGATCAAACCGTCCTCTTGCGGAAAAGATCTGTGAGGATGCAGGCGTTCCGTTGGGAAAGGTCGACATCGAGAATTTCAGTGACGGCGAGATCTGGGCAAAGTACAGCGAGAATATTCGGGGCGACGATGTCTATATTATTCAGCCGACGCATCCCCCGGCCGACAATCTCATCGAGCTTCTGATTCTGATCGATGCGGCAAGGCGGGCATCAGCGAGAAGAGTCACGGCGGTCATCCCGTATTTCGGCTATGCCAGGCAGGATCGAAAAGACCAGCCGAGAGTGTCGATAACGGCGAAGCTTGTTGCGAACCTGATTACGCGGGCTGGAGCGGATCGGGTCATCACGATGGATTTGCACGCTCCACAGATCCAAGGTTTTTTTGACATTCCACTGGACCACCTGTACGCGTCAGCGATCCTGGTGGACTATTTCCGAAAGAAGAATATTGCGAATCTGGCTGTTGCCTCGCCGGACGTTGGGGGTATCAAGATGGCGCGCTCGTATGCAAAGAGACTTGACGCGGATCTGATACTGATCGACAAGCGAAGACCGAAGCCGAACGAAGTGGAGATCATGAACGTCATCGGTAATGTGAACGGAAAGAACGTACTTATCGTCGACGATTTGATCGATACCGCCGGCACGTTTGTCAATGCGGTCAAGGCGCTGAAGGAGAGCGGTGCAAAAGAAATCTACGGCGCGTGCACCCATCCGATACTTTCGGGCAAGGCGATTGAGCGAATTACGAATTCCGAAGTGACATCCATCGTCGTAACGGACAGCATTCCGGTTCGAAAAGAATGCTCAAAAATAGACTACCGTTCGGCGTCGAGACTGTTCGCCGAGGCTATTATCAGGACCCACAATAATAAATCGATAAGTTCGCTTTTTGACGTTGACAAGGACAAGAATTAACGAGGAGAGGCACTCATGTCTGAAATTACAGTAAACGCATCCGTGCGCAAAGAGGTTGGCAAAAAGGCCCACACGCTGCGCTACAAAGGAGATGTCCCGGGGATTTTTTACGGGCACAGCAAAAGCAATATTCCCGTCACCATACCCGAGAAAACACTGAAGCCGCTCTACAAGACTTCCGCGGCGGGCATTATCAATCTGAAGCTGGATGACGGCTCAACGCACAAATGTATCCTGAAGGATATCGACTTCGATCCCATCACGGACAAACCGGTCCATTTTGATCTCTTCGGTGTCAATGAGAATGAGGCTTTGACGCTTGAAGTTCCGGTGCTCTTAACGGGCGGCATACCTCAAGGCGTGAAAGAAGGTGGCATTCTCCAGCACATCCTGCACAGACTGAAAGTCTCCTGTCTGCCAAAAGACATTCCGGACCATATCGAAATCAATGTTGCGACGCTTGGCATCAATAAGTCGATCCACGTTGTCGATATCAAGGTCCCCAATGTCACGATTATGGAAAATGCAAAGACAGCAGTTGTTGCAGTCGTTCCGCCAGTGATCGAAAAGGTAGCTGAGGTTGCCGTCACGGAAGCCGTTGTGGCTCCGGCAGAACCCGAAGTGATCGGCAAAGGCAAGAAGCCCGAAGAAGGAGAAGAAGGCGCAGCAGCGCCTGCAACAGGTGGAGCAGCAAAGGCTCCTGCAGGGGGAGCAGCAAAGACGCCCGCAGCGGGTGCAAAAGCCCCGGCAGCTCCGGCGAAGGCTCCTGCAGCCGCCGCACCGGCAGCGAAACCGAAGAAATAACTTCTGGTGGATTGCACACATGGTCGTTATCGTCGGCCTTGGCAATCCGGGCAGAAGTTATTCGAATACGCGTCATAATGTTGGATTTCTTGTAGTCGACGCGCTTTCGGAAAAATTGAAATGTGGATTTCGTCCCGGCAAAGGCGAATTTGTTTCAGCCACCAGTTCTTACAGAGATAACGAAATCGCGCTCGCGAAACCGGTCACGAGCATGAATGAGAGCGGGATTGCGGTCGCTGAAATTGTGGAATACTACAAGGTGGAACTTGGCCAGCTCCTGATTGTCCTCGATGACTTTCAGATTCCGATGGGGGTGCTCCGCATGCGACATTCAGGAAGCGATGGTGGACACAACGGGATGTATTCCATCATCTACCACCTCCAGTCAGACTTGTTTCCCAGACTACGGTGTGGAATCGGAACCGAAGATATGCCGCAGGATAAGTCATTGATGGCTGATTTTGTTCTATCAAAATTTTCAGCCAAAGATAGACCGGTTGTCGAAGAGATGGTCGGGCGAGCGTCCGATGCTTGCCTGAGTTTCGTGACAGACGGCATTGAGAAAACGATGACTCTTTTCAACAGGAAAGGTGAGGAGAATAGCAGTGGTTAGCGGTTGGCAGTTAGCAATCAGCAAAGAATCGCCGTAGTTTTTTCCTTTTCACCATTTACTTTTGACTTTTTACTTGTTGCTTCAACCTTAAATACCCTGCTCCACCGATTGCCTTCGGCATTCCGGGTGGGGCCAATTCATCACGTGTCCCGCACAGCGGGACCAAAAGTCCAAAGGGAGCTCCATGAACAAAAAACTGTACGAGTCTACCTTTATCATCAATGCGGCGCTCGACGATGCACAGATCGATGCTGTCATTGAGAAGGTAAAGGATCTGATCACCAAGAACGGCGGCGAAGTGCGCGACCTTGCCAAATGGGGCAGGAAGCGGTTCGTCTATACGATCAGAAAGAAGAACAACGGGTTCTACGTTGTTTGTGAATTCAACGGCACCGGAGACATTATTCCCAAGCTGGAGCGCCATTACCAGCTCGACGAGAGCATCCTCCGGTACCTCACAATCGCGCTCGATAAGAAGGCGCTGCAGTCACGGATCAAACCGAGCGATCTTTTGAAACAGGCGACACCGGAAACTCCGGCGGCGATACCTCCAGCTGCAGCGGTACCCGCAACCGCAGTTGCTGCACCCGCGGCAACCGCGGAGAAGCCAGCGGTTCCCGCTGCTTCGGAGCCGGCGCCAAAGGCTTGATGACGCGCTGACCAGAGTTTCTTAACGAATTCACAAACGATTTTAGAACCAACGGAGATTTGAAAATGATACGAAAACCGACTTTTACCATCAACTCGAACCGTCCTCCCCGCCCTCCGCGGAAAGACCAGCAACAGCGAAAAAAGCGGACGTGCAGGTTTTGCGACAGCAAAGACGTCTATATTGATTACAAAAATGAGAAGCGCCTCCAGCGCTGCGTCAACGAACAAGGCAAGATTATCCCGAAGCGCATTACGGGCACTTGTTCACGGCACCAGCGGCAGCTTGTCGTTGCCATTAAGCGCGCGCGCCATCTCGGCATGCTCCCCTTCATGTCCGAAGCAGTGAGCTAACGTCCAACCAACTGAATTCGAATCAAGGAGTAACCTATGAAACTGATTTTACGGAAAGATATTGAGAAGCTTGGAAAGGTGGGCGACGTTATTACCGCGAAGGACGGCTACGCGCGCAACTACTTGATTCCGCGCGATATCGCCTTTCTTGCCAACGAGAGCAATGTGAAAGCCCTCGAAGAGGAAAAGAAACAAGTTTCCAGGAAACTGGAGAAAGAAAAGAAATCGTCCGAAGTTCTCGCAGGCGAGCTTGAGAAGACATCCGTTACGATCAAGATGAAAGTTGGCGAAGACGACAAGCTGTTCGGTTCCGTCACTTCGCAGATGATCGCCGAAGCTCTCAAGGAAAAAGGGGTGATTCTCGACAAGCGCCAGATTGAACTAGAAGATACTTTGAAGTCACTCGGAATCTTCGATGTGAACGTGAAGCTTGCCGGCGGTGTTGCAAGCAAAGTGAAGGTCTGGATTGTAAGAGAGTGATAGATTTCCCAAGTCTAAAGACCTCCGAAACCTAAGTTCTTCGTTGTCGTGGAGTTGAACTCCACGAGAGAATTCGTCTCCGACAGATTATCTGTCGGAGAACAGAAGTATCGTCCTAGGCGGTAAGAAACCCTTACCGCCTTTTTTTTGTTCTCATCTTTGTGAAACCACCGGTTCATCACTTCACCACTAAAATTCCCAGCATTGAAACGCAATCTTGCCTTTCGGCTCGAAAAATGGCTATATTGAGTTGCAATAATCATATTTGAAAAAACAGCAGTTGAGAAGGATACAGGCTCCATAATGAAAAAATCAACCAAAAACGTGAGCGATGTAACTATTCGCTTTGCCGGCGATTCGGGGGACGGTATGCAGCTTACCGGGACCCAGTTCACGAACACAACCGCAATTTTGGGAAACGACCTGAGCACACTGCCAGACTACCCGGCTGAAATCCGAGCACCGCAGGGCACGCTATTCGGCGTGAGCGGATTCCAGGTTCATTTCGGCAGCGCCGAGATCAACACTCCCGGCGACGTGTGCGATGTTCTCGTCGCGATGAACGCCGCAGCCCTTAAGGTCAATCTTGCCAATCTCGTCGATGGAGGAGCAATCATCGTCGATACCGACGGATTCAATGACCGGAACTTGAGACTCTCTGGCTATGCGTCCAATCCATTGAAGGACGCCTCGCTATCCAAATACCAGGTCTTCGAAGTCGACATCACGAAATTGACTCAACTTGCGCTTGCGGAATCGAACCTCTCCAGCAAGTTCATCGACAGGTCAAAGAACTTTTTCGCTCTCGGATTGATGTACTGGATGTACAACCGTCCGATGGAACCGACGATCAAATGGATTAACTCGAAATTTGGTAACAAGCCGGACATCAAGGACGCAAACCTGAAAGTGATGCAGGCAGGCTGGAGTTATGGCGAAACCACCGAGATGTTCACCGTGCGGTATGAAGTCGCCCCGGCAAAGCTCCCCCCGGGACGATACCGGAACATCACCGGAAATCAGGCAACAGCGTGGGGACTGATGGCGGCCGCGAAGAAAGCAAAAATGGATCTCTTCCTTGGCAGCTATCCAATTACACCCGCCAGCGATATCCTGCACGAACTTGCGATGTATAAGAATTTTGGCGTCAAGACATTCCAGGCGGAGGATGAGATTGCAGGCATCACGTCGGCAATCGGCGCCTCCTTCGGCGGAGCGCTTGGCGTGACGACCACGAGCGGACCCGGTATTGCGCTTAAAACTGAGGCTCTGGGACTTGCCGTCATGGTAGAATTGCCGCTTGTCGTTGTCAATGTACAGCGTGGCGGGCCGAGCACGGGTCTGCCGACCAAAACCGAGCAGGCAGACTTGATGCAGGCACTTTACGGACGCAACGGCGAAGCCCCAATCCCGATTGTGGCAGCGTGTACGCCGGCGGATTGCTTCGATGCAGTCTTTGAAGCCGTACGCATCGCGATCAAATACATGACTCCGGTTATCTGTTTGACAGACGGATATCTTGGCAACGGATCAGAGCCGTGGCTTATACCAAGCTTTGACGCCTTGCCAGACATTTCCCCCAAGCTCAGAACTGATCCCAATGGATTCATGCCGTATTTGCGGGATGAAAAGACGCTCGCACGTCCGTATGCAATCCCCGGTACGCCGGGACTCGAACATCGCATCGGCGGGCTGGAGAAACAGCATTTGACGGGGAATGTCAACTACGAACCGGAGAATCACGAGTTTATGGTAAAACTCAGGGCGGAGAAGGTTGAACGAATTGCAAACGATATTCCATTAGCAAAGGTCGAAGGTGATCCAAAAGGTGAGATGCTCCTCATCGGTTGGGGCGGAACGTACGGCGCCATTAAGACGGCTGCGATCAATCTCAGAGCGAGAGGAGTCAACGTCTCCCACCTCCATCTGAGGCACCTCAATCCAATGCCGAAGAACGTTGGCGAAATTCTTTACAACTTCAAGCAGATCCTCGTTCCGGAATTGAACATGGGTCAACTGGTGAAGGTGTTACGTTCGAAATACCTCGTCCCGGCGATCGGACTGAACAAGATTCAGGGCCAGCCATTTAAGTCGACAGAAATTGAGATGAAGGTAGAAGAAATGTTGAAAGGAAAATCATGAGCACTCTCGTAGAGGAGATCAAGAAAGAAGCGGCTGCGGTTGCGACCCCTAAATATACTGCGAAGGATTTTCAGAGCAATCAGGACGTTCGCTGGTGCCCGGGATGCGGCGACTATTCGATCCTTGCCCAGACACAAAGGGTGATGCCGGACCTCGGCATCCCGAAGCACAATATGGTGTTCATTTCCGGGATCGGTTGTTCAAGCCGTTTCCCGTACTACATGGAGACGTACGGATTCCACAGCATTCACGGCCGTGCAACGGCGGTTGCATCGGGATTGAAACTGGCAAGACCGGACCTGTCGGTCTGGGTTGTGACGGGCGACGGAGACGGGATGAGCATCGGCGGAAACCATTTTATCCACTTGCTGCGTCGTAATATCGATGTCAAGGTGATGCTGTTCAACAATCAGATCTATGGCTTGACGAAGGGCCAGTATTCACCAACGTCCGAAATCGGCAAGGTTACGAAATCGACGCCGTACGGTTCTATCGACTACCCGTTCAACCCGGCATCCCTTGCCCTCGGGGCGAGCGCAACCTTCGTTGCCCGAACAATGGATCGGGATCCAAAACATCTTCAGTCGATCCTGAAAAAGGCGGCAGAACACAAAGGAACATCGTTCATTGAGATTTATCAGAATTGTAACGTGTTCAACGACGGAGCGTTTTTCCAATTCACCGAAAAGGAAACAAAAGACGATAATGTCGTCTTCCTTGAGCACGGAAAGCCGCTCGTGTTCGGGAAGGAACGGGACAAAGGGATCCGGTTGAACGGATTCACACCTGAGGTCGTTTTGTTGAAGGACGGCAAGTATTCGGTCAACGACCTGCTCGTTCACAACGAAAAAGATTCATATCTTTCATTTATCCTTGCGGATATGACGTTTCATACCAATGTTCCGCGGCCCTTCGGGGTTTTCCTTGCAGTCGAACGACCGGCCTACGAAGTTGAGATGATGCGTCAGATCAATTTCGCGAAGGAGAAGCGGGGCGAAGGGGATATGAACAAACTGCTGAATTCCGGGGAAACGTGGGTTATTGGATGACTGGTCGCACGCGCAGACTGAAGGGTGTGGTTGACGAATCAATCACACCTTTTTTGTTATAGGGACAACGGTGACAAAAGAATTCGAACAGTTCCGATCCACCCTTGCGGCCGCCAAGAACGTCATCCTGACGACGCACATCAACCCTGACGCGGATGGAATTGGTTGTGAACTCGCCCTAAGCTCATATCTCAGAACGATCGGCAAGCAGGTTTCCATTCTGAACCACAACGATACGCCGGACAATCTGCGATTTTTGGACCCGCAGCACCAGGTTCTCCAATTTGATCCTTCGAAGCATTCGAATCTGTTCAAATCTGTCGATCTCATTTGCGTGCTCGACACAAATCATCCCGACAGACTTGCAGACGTCAAGCCATTCGTGTTGCAGAGCAAGGCTAAGAAGGTTTGCATTGATCATCACCTCGAGCCTGGAGCATTCGCGGACTTCTATATTCTTGACGAGGCCTCCACTGCTACCGGAGAAATCCTTTTCAAGCTAATTACATTTCTCGATCCAAAGGCGCTCACCAACGAAATCGCAGAATATCTCTACGCGGCCATTATGACGGATACGGGTTCGTTCCGTTATCCCAAAACCGACCCGGAGATTCACCACATCATTGCCCGATTGATCGAAGCAGGCGCGGATCCAGCCGCTATCTATCAAAGTATTTATGACCAAAATTCGCCGCAACGTTTGCGGTTGCTCGGTATGATCCTCGCTGGGCTCAAAACGGAGCACTCGGGAAGAGTTGTGTATTTGACGGTCACACGGAAGATGTTCACAGAGACCGGCACTTCCGAAACGGATACGGACGCTTTTGTACCGTATGCTCTTTCCGTCGAAGGCTCGATAGTCGGGCTGATGTTTACGGAATTGGAGAACAGCGACATCAAGATCAGTTTCCGGTCGAAGGGGGATATCCATATCAACAAGCTGGCACAAGAATTCGGAGGGAACGGCCATCAGCACGCTGCGGGGGCACGTGTCCACAACGCAAACCTCGAAGATTTAGTACCATCTGTGCTCGAAAAGACGAAAAAGTACATTCCCTAAGAGGAAAAGATGAATCTTACTTTCCAAAGATCTCCCCTCAACGCAGTGAAGTCCGATGTTACCGTCGCATTTATTCACCAGGATGTCAAATTGTTGACAAGCGAACTGCACAGGCTGAATAAACAGTTTAAGAACCAATTCTCTGCGGTTCTCGAAACGGGTGATTTCAAAGGCAAAGAAGCAGAAAGCTTGGTCCTCTATCCGGGAAAAGGAGCTGCGTCCAGTCGGCTTGTGCTTGTGGGACTTGGAGAGAAAAAGCATGCCACGCTTGAAAAATTCCGAAGAGCTGCCGCAACGGGTGCGAAGAAGGCCCGGCATCTGAAAGCCGGCACGATTGCCTTCGAAGTGCCCGCAAACTTGGTCGACAAAACCGATTCGCTTCTTGCCCTCGCGGAAGGAGCATTTCTATCTCTTTATCGATACGACAAATATCTTTCCAAGAAGAAAGATGACGAACCAAAACCGGAAGAACTAATATTCTGTTCGACCGACAAGTCACTCGCCGCCATTGCAACCAGGGTGCTTGCCAGGGCACAGATTCTCTGTGAAGCGACGTGCCTGGCGCGCGACCTTCAGAACGCTCCCGCCAACGAAATCTATCCGGAAACGCTTGCCAAAGCGGCACAGGATTCCGCCGATAAGAACGGATACACTGCAAAGGTGCTCGATGAATTTGAAATCAAAGACCTGGGAATGGGGGGCGTCATTGGAGTATCTCAAGGGAGCGCAAGGCCTCCCCGATTCATCATCCTGGAGTATGGCAGTCAATCGAAGAAGCCGGTTGTCCTCGTTGGCAAAGGAGTCACGTTTGACACGGGCGGAATTTCGATCAAACCAGCGGCAAGTATGTCCGAAATGAAAATGGACATGTCAGGAGCCGCGGCAGTCATTGGGACCTTCGAAGCCGTGTCTCGCCTGAAGATGCCCGTGCACATCGTGGGGCTGATCCCTGCGGTCGAGAATATGCCGAGCGGAACAAGTGTTCGTCCTGGCGATATTCTCCGACATTTCAACGGAAAGACTTCCGAGGTCGACAATACGGACGCTGAAGGAAGACTGATCCTTGCGGACGCCCTTGGGTACGCGGAGAAGTACAAGCCGTCCGCCGTCATCGATCTGGCAACTCTCACAGGTGCTGTAGTTGTGGCACTCGGCCATTACGCCACCGGGATGATGGGGAACGACGACAAGTTGATGAAGACACTGAAGATTGCAGGGGAAAAAACGTATGAACGCGTCTGGCGACTGCCGATGTTTGACGAGTACGAAAAGCTCATCAAGAGCGAGGTCGCGGATGTGAAGAATGTCGGCGGCCGATGGGCTGGAGCAATTACCGCGGCCTGGTTCCTGAAGAAGTTCATCGGCGACTACAAATGGACTCACCTCGATATCGCCGGAACAGCAATCCTGGAAGAGAATCTGGACTACGCTCCAAAAGGCGGTTCAGGCGTTGGCGTGCGGTTGCTGACAGAATTCTTGAAGAACTGGAAATGAATACTCTTATCCAGATTTCCGGAACCATCCTGAGAATGCCGAATGTGAGATTTCGAGAATCCTGCAATCCTTGCCTTTCCACCCCTTTCTGCGTATTTTTTCACGCTCTCAAGTTAGAGTAGGACTCTGTATGACCTGTTGTCAAGATTACTCAAGACGCACGCAATCTCCAATGATAAAATTTGTCTTCCTCCTTCTGTTGTCCATCCCCTTTTTCACTTTGTCCCAGGAGCGAGTGCCCGGCAAGGAGTCTCAAGAAAGGCCTTCGCTTGTCACGTTTGAAGCAGTATCGATCTTTGGCCCTGACTCAAGCAAGGCGTACGTGAATATTCACTATCGTATTCCGCGCAGTTTTTTTGTCTTCGTCAAGCCAAGTGATCCCGCTGCACCGAAAGATGAATTCGTCGCGCGTGGACAACTTCAGGTGGAACTGTTTGACGAACAAGATGTTTCCGTTGCGAGAGAAATCCGTTCAATCGCGCTCACGAGGACCTCGCTTCCTCAGATTGAAGAACGACAAGGAGACATCGAAGGTGCAATACCGTTCTCGCTCGCAAGCGGTCAACTCAAAATTGTGTTTGAAGTGGATGATCTCGAATCGGGCCGATCATTTCTGGACAAACAACGTTCGGTAAAAGCCCAATTGGTGTCTCACAAATCGCTTGACCTCTCTTCCCCATTTCTTGCTCTTATCGATAGCACACAGCAATATGGAATCCGATACCTTGCGATGAATCACGGCACCAATGTCTTGTACGGAGCCGCGCACGGTGGCGTGGTATGCCAGGTCTATTGCCCGCAATGCGACAGCGCATTGAAGATCCATTGGACCTTGCACGGCGAAGTGGAGAATCGCTCACAGCAAGTCAGAGATCTCAACGGAACACAATTCAATCTCGTGGGAGGTCTTCTGGATTTGACATCAAGGGAAGGTTCTGTCACGTATGAACCGAAACCATTTGGATCCGCATGGAAGATCCTTTATGTTCCGGTGGCGTTGGAGCTTTTGGAGCCCGGACAATACAAGCTTGTACTCAATGTGACGGATGGAAAGGAACAATTCAAACACGAAGTGTCCTTTCGCCTGATTTGGCCGAATCGTCCGATATCGCTGATAGACTGGGATATTGCCACCGATGCCCTCCGGTTTATCGCCAAACCAGAGGAGATTGACAAAATCCTTTCTTCATCGTCCGAGAGCGGAATGGAGGCTTTTCGAGCATACTGGAAGAAACACGACCCTGATACGACGAATGCGTATAACGAAATCATGGTAGAGTATTATCGCAGGGTGGATGAGACAATCAGGCAGTTTTCCACCATAAAGGAACACGACGGCTACAAAACTGATCGTGGGCGGATCTACATCCTTGATGGACCTCCGACGCACGTAGAACGCTCCCTCCTGCCGGGCCAGCCTGCGCGGGAAATTTGGACGTACGACAATATCAAGAAACAGTTTGTGTTCACTGAAAAGAATAAGTCGGGCAATTACATCCTCACTCAATCGAACACTCTTTGAAACCGATCATAGCAATCACCATTGGAGATTTCAACGGCATCGGCCCTGAAGTTGCGTTGAAAGCTGCAGCTCAGGCGGGTATTCGAAAACTGTGCACACCGTTGCTCGTCGGACCGCTCAATGTACTTGATCACGTTCGGTCGGATCTTAAGCTGAAAATAAGACTGGAAAAATCCTCTCTCCCGCTCGTCAAAAGCGCGATAATACCGGTAATCGATACAGGAGACGGTATTTGGGCCGATGTTCAATATGGGAAGGTTACAAAATCGGCAGGGAAAAATGCAGGCATTGCAATTGAACGGGCAGTTGATCTTTGTGTCAAGGTTCGGGCTGCGGCAATGGTCACTGCTCCCGTCTCCAAGGAAGCACTCAATTTGGCAGGATACAATTTTCCAGGACAGACTGAGATGATCGCGCTTCTGAGCCGGTCGCAGCGTGTTGCGATGATGCTGGTATCCAATTCCATGCGGGTCGGACTTGTCACGATTCACGTTGGCATCAAAGCAGTGACGGAACACCTCTCCAAAGAGAAGGTTGTGGAGAAGATCCACATCGTCAACGATTCGCTCAAAAAAGATTTTCGGATCAAGAAGCCACGTATCGCGGTGCTGGCATTGAACCCGCACGCAGGAGAAAAAGGACTCATGGGGACGGAGGATGATGAACTTGTCCTCCCGGCCGTGCAGGAGGCGAAGTCAAGTGGAATTGACGTTCAGGGTCCTTTTCCAGCCGATGCGTTCTTTGGAAAGCAGTCGCACAAAGGATTCGACGCAGTGGTGGCAATGTATCACGATCAAGGATTGATCCCGCTCAAAATGAGTTCCTTTGGCAAGGGAGTCAATTTTTCGGCAGGCTTGAACATCATTCGCACATCACCCGACCACGGTACTGCGTACGATATTGCCGGGAAGGGAAAGGCCAAAGTCTCGAGTATGATCGAAGCGATCAAGCTTGCGTTAGCAGTCTCAGCTCACCGGCAACGACATGATTGAGCTTCTGAATGTTTCAGTATCGTTCGAGGGACAACACGTTCTCGACAAGATCGGCTTCGAGATGAAGAGAAACGAATTTGTCTATCTCGTCGGGCAAACCGGCGCCGGAAAAAGCTCTCTCATGCGACTGCTCTACATGGATTTGAAACCGAATAACGGCCGCGTCAAAGTCGCAGGTTATGATTCAAAAACGATCACAAACAAGCAGGTGCCATTACTAAGGCGACGGCTTGGAGTGATCTTTCAGGATTTTCGATTGCTCGATGATAGGAATGTCTACGAAAACGTTGCGTTTGCCCTCTATGTCACGAACGCCCGCAGAACCGACATCAAAAAGAAAGTACTCCACGCTCTCTCCGATGTGGGGCTGAGTCACAAGCGCAATCAGATGCCCAATGAGCTTTCGGGTGGAGAACAGCAGCGGGTTGTCATTGCACGTGCAATTGTCAACGAGCCGGTGATGATTCTTGCCGATGAGCCCACCGGGAATCTCGATCCGATGGTATCTGCTGAAATAATGGAGTTACTGAGGAAGATCAATATGCGGGGTACCGCGATCCTGATGTCCACACACAACTACGAGCTTGTAAAGAAGTATCCCGCACGAATAGTGCAGCTTGTCGATGGAAGCCTCTCTGAGGTGGAACTCAAATCAAAGAAGAGTTTTTCGTAGACATCAGCGCACCTGCTCGACCCGCTTGACCTCCTGATGCTCAAGCATCAGCGCCCGCTCGATTCCGGCCCGCAACGTCATAATCGACATCGGACACAGCACACACGATCCCGTGAGCCTTACTTCGACAATTCCGTCCTCCTTCAACTGAACAAGCTCCACGTCGCCCCCGTCAACCTTGAGGTACGGGCGAACCTTTTCAAGCGTCTTCGAAATGATTTCAGAGTTGATCATCAAATTCCCAGTCTAACTTTGTGACGGAATAAGGATTTCCACGTTCGGAGTCGGAATCCCGTCAACATTGCGGATGCTGATTTGTGCCGCCATGTTCCTTGTAATTTGGCGAATGACCTGAGCACTGGGAGAATCCGGATCGGCAGTCACTATGGGAACTCCCTGATCGCCACCGATTCGGATGGCAGTATTGATCGGGATTTCGCCAAGAAACGGCACATTGAGCTCCGTAGCAGTCCTGCTTCCTCCGCCGGTGTCAAAAATATTCTCACGCTGGCCGCAGTGACGACAAATGTAGTAACTCATGTTCTCAATAATTCCGATTACGGGTACATTCACCTTGTTGAACATTACCAACCCTTTTCGCGCATCCGCCAACGCTACATCCTGCGGGGTGCTGACAATGACTGCGCCAGTCAATGGCACAGTCTGAACGAGCGTGAGCTGGATATCGCCTGTGCCGGGAGGCATGTCAAAAATTAGGTAGTCGAGATCTCCCCAAGTGACGTCGCTCATGAACTGCTTTAATGCGCCGCTGGCCATTGGTCCACGCCAGATAACAGCCTGCATAGGATCGACGAGGAATCCGATCGACATAATTTTCACGCCGTATTTCTCGAGAGGAATGAGCTTGTTCTGCGACACTTTTGGACGGTCATTGATGCCAAACATCAACGGAATACTCGGGCCATAAACGTCTGCGTCGACAAGTCCAACCTTCGCGCCATCCATCGCGAGCGAGACGGCGATGTTCACGGCCACCGTTGACTTTCCGACCCCCCCTTTGCCGCTGGCAACTGCGATCGTGTTCTTGACGCCCGGGAGCAACGATTCTTTTTGAATATTGACGTGTGCTACGACGCTTGAAGTCATGTTTATATCAATCTTGCCAACTCCTTTCACAGAGGAACGAATCGCCTTTTCACAGTCAGCAACAAACTGATCCCGAACCGGGCAGGAAGGAGTGGTAAGCTGCAAGTCGAATTTTACATCCGATCCGCTGATCTTGATATTCTTCACGAATCCGAGCGTTACGATATCCCGATGAAGATCCGGATCCTTGACGACGGAAAGTGCATTGAGGATGTTATCTTCAGTAAACGATGCCATGAGGTATTCCTTGGTTAGTCACGATACGAGACAATGAATCCTTAGTATAGAATGTTGAAACCGGTCATGCGGCGCGGCCCGCCCCTACATGAGCGTCTGGCCGGTCAATCGTTGCAGAGCCTGGAGATACAGGCCTGAGGTTTTGAGAATGATATCTTCAGGCAGTCTAGGTGCCGGTGGCTTCTTGTTGAATTTGATGGATACCAGATAGTCTCTCACAAACTGTTTGTCAAAACTTTCCTGTCCTCTGCCCGGCTCGTATTTTGCTTTTGGCCAGAATCTCGAAGAGTCCGGAGTAAGCAACTCGTCAATGAGAATCAGTTCACCGTTTTCATCAAGGCCGAATTCCATCTTCGTATCCGCGATGATGATTCCTTTCGGTTCCGCAAGCTCGACGCCCCGTTTGTATATCTTCAATGAAACGTCCCGGACTTTTGTGGCCAGTTCCATTCCGATAATCCCTGCCATCCTGTCAAACGTGATATTTTCGTCGTGTTTTCCCTGTTCTTCTTTGGTGGCGGGCGTAAATATCGACTCAGCGAGTCTTGATGATTCAAACAACCCCTTCGGGAGTTTCGTTCCGCACACTTCGCCGGACTCCTGATACTCTACCCAACCGGATCCCG
Organism: Bacteroidota bacterium; assembly: GCA_017882185.1. Lineage (GTDB taxonomy): Bacteria > Bacteroidota > Ignavibacteria > UBA10030 > UBA10030 > JADGQA01. The sequence continues at coordinate 5,272 of JADGQA010000012.1, read as the reverse complement.
ACAAGTATCCACGCACAACGCATTCCACAGGAAGCGGCTTTGTCTTCTTCACCATCATTGTTCTGTTCTCCATGTCGTGCCAATATGGTTTACACGATGACGGAAAATCGTACACCATCGTCGAGATCACGTGGTTCTGAACAATGTCCTTCGTCTTCTCAAACCAGAATTCCGAAATCTTGTTGAGGACTTTACCCTTGTATGGAATGCCCTGCGACATAACAACGTCGTATGCCGAAAGGCGGTCCGTGGTAACGAGAAGCAAGGAATCTCCGAGATCATACAGGTCCCTCACTTTACCGCGATTGATCATCTTGAGGCCGGAAAAATTCGTTTGCGTAATAACCGGTTCTTGATGGACAGGCGTCATAAGAACAAATGGAAATTTAGTAAATGATTGATTGGTAATTTGACCGACTCATGAACTCAATCCCGTGAGGTCCAACAAAGCGATCATGCGAACATGCATTCCTTCTTGATCGCTGCCTCGAGTCTTCTAAGGTACTCGTCCTTTGGAATCTCTTTGGCGCCAAACCGCGAAAGATGAGGAGTGATATACTGCGTATCCAGCAACTGAAATCCGCGTTGTTTCATACGTTCGACCAGAAAAACAAGAGCAACCTTGGATGCGTCACGCTCGTCACTGAACATCGACTCTCCGAAGAACGCTCCCCCAACAGCAACTCCGTATAATCCACCAACGAGCCGACCATTGCCCCACGCCTCTACACTATGTCCGTGCCCCAATTTGTGGAGGTGAACATAGCTGCGGATAATCTCTTCGGAAATCCACGTCTCATCCCGGCGGGCACATCCTCGCATCACATCTTCAAAACGTGTATTGACCCTGATCTCGAAGATTCCTTTTTTTATTGTGAGCTTCAGACTCCGGGGAATTTTGAATTCCTCAAGAAGAAAGACAGTCCTCGGATCGGGCGAGTACCATCCAATTTCGCCCGTATTCGGATCGGCCATTGGAAAATAGCCGTTGCAGTAGGCCGTCAAAAGGAATTTCGGATCGATGATTCGGGATTGAACAGTTCGAACGCTCACAGGATCTTCAAAGACAATTGTTCCCTTCGAACCACTCAGAGAACTACGACCACCTTGCCAATGCTCATCCGGTTTTGCAGGTACGCCTGAGCTTCGGCAATTCGGTCAAACGTAAAAACCTTTCCAATCACGGGCTTGATAATGCCCTTTGCATGCCAGTCCATAATCTTGCCCCACGCCGCCCGAAAATAGACCGTCTTATGGGCGAGGAAATAGAGGTTGAAGCCAAAGAGACCGATATTTCTTGAAGCAAGAGTTGCAGGAAAAATTATGGGCATTGCCACGGCTTCGCGTGCAGCTTTGAATTTGTTGACACCCCGTTCTCCAATTGCCGCAGCAAATCCGAAGAGAACATAGCGTCCCATGGGGGCAAGCAGCTTCCAGCCCTCTTTCATCACTCTGCCACCCACGGAATCCAGGATCACGTCCACGCCCTCCCCATCGGTCTTCTTCCGAATTATATCTGCGAACTTCTCGCGAGAATAATTGATGACGACGTGCGCACCCTGCTCTCGCGCGATCTCCATTTTTTCGGTAGATCCAACGGTGGCAAAGATTTCAGCGCCAAGATGCTTTGCAATCTGGATAGCGGCAATTCCAACCCCGCCCGCAGCGGCATGAATCAGAACCCGTTCTTTTTTCTGCACGTTCGCGAGCTTCACAAGAGCGTGGTAGGCCGTCAGGGATGTCACGCCGATTGCGACTGCGTGCTGGAAGTCGAGTTTCTTGGGGAGCGGCTGCACCATCGTCGACGGGACGCACACGAATTCCGCGTACGCACCTTGCTTCGAGAATCCCCACACCCGATCGCCGTTCTTCACATTGTGGACTTCCTTCCCGATCGCGGTGATCACACCGGAGAATTCGATTCCCGGGACGAACGGTGGATCAGGAATAGCCGGGTATACTCCAATTCGGGCCATCACATCGGCAAAGTTCAAGCCAATTGCTTTCACCTTCACCAACACTTCCTCTGTTCGAGGCACCGGTGTCTGACGCTCCTGGATTTGAAGCACTTCCGGTGGGCCAAATTGTGTGATGACCGCAGCTTTCAAGGATCAGTCTCCAAAACACGTGCCGACGGCACGAGCCGCAATAATCTCTTGAGCGTTGAGTGGAACCGTTCTCAACGTCAGAATGGCTTCTTTCACAGCAACGGCAGTGACCTCCGTGCCCCGCAAGCTTACCATATATCCGAATTTGTTTTCCCACGCCAGTTCAAGAGCTTTCGCCCCAAACTTTGTCGCAAGGATTCGGTCGTACGCCGTTGGACTTCCTCCCCTTTGCAGATGACCCAGGACCGTGACTCGCGTTTCCAGGCCCGTGGCATCGCTCACGTTTCTCGCAACCAAGTCGCCGATTCCGCCAAGCCGAATAGGGTCCGTCCGTTTCTTGTCAGTCTCCTTTACAACGAGTCCTCCCTCGGCAGGTTTTGCACCTTCCGCGACGCAGACAATGCTGAAGCGATCTCCCTGTTTACCCCGTCGCAGAACGTGTTCGTAGATCTTTTCCCATTTAAAAGGGATCTCCGGAATGAGAATGGAATCCGCGCCACCGGCGAGCCCGGCTCCCAACGCTATCCATCCCGCATAACGTCCCATGACTTCAACGACCATCACCCGGTGATGGGCCGACGCCGTGGAATGGAGACGATCGATAGCATCCGTCGCCACGCCGACTGCAGAATAGTAGCCGAATGTCACATCGGTCGCCGCAAGATCATTGTCGATCGTCTTGGGAACGCCGATGAAATTTAAGCCCATGTTTGTGAACCTATCGACGATGTGCATCGTGCCGTCGCCGCCAATGGCGATGAGGACATCCAAACCCCAATCTTTGTAATTTCGAATGGCATTTTCTGAATAGTCGAATATCTCTATGCCCTTCGGAGTGTCCACAGGAAACTGGAAGGGATTGCCTTTTGTCGACGTGCCGAGAATCGTCCCACCGACTCCAATGATTCCGCCGATATCTTTTGGGGTGAGTTCACGCATCCTTCCTTCGACCAATCCTTCAAATCCGTCTTCAATGCCAACGACTGTCGCCCCAAAGTATGTCATTGCCGGTTTTGCGATGCTCCTGATAACGGCGTTGAGACCAGGACAATCGCCGCCGCCTGTTAATATGCCAACTCTTTTGATACTCTTCATATTCTATTGTTTGTCCGCTGTGGTGGGAAGAAACGCTTTCAAAGATAAAGAATAACTCCCGCGAATCCAAGGGAACCGATTTCGTGCCGCCATAAACAAGAAAGCCTCCCTGGCATTACACCCGGGAGGCTTCTGTCCGCGTGAGGGAGAGAATCACACGGTAATACGCTTTCCAACAGCCTCCTGGTACTTTTCTCCCAGCCAGGCGCCGATGAGCGTAAAAAGAAAACCCAGCGCCAACCCGGCGATAAGATACGGAACTGCAATATTAAGCTGCAAACCGAATTCGAGGAACAACCATTCAAAAATGACCGCGATAATTCCTGCGAACGCCGGCTCTTTGATCGTCACGCCTGGCGACTTGTATCCAACGATGAAGCCGGCAATAACGAAACTCACGAGAAATGCGACGAGTGCGACTTCCAAATCGATGTTGAAGATTTTCGAAGGGAGAAAAACAAACAATACGTTTAGGGCAAAACCGACGACTACCGAAGTGATCACCCACTTCCATTGGATCTTATCTGTTTTCAGCTCCTCATCAAGATTGACCACGCTCCCTTGGAGATTTTCGCCCGCCCATCCGCCGACCCACGACACGGGAATTCCCAGCACAATCAAGAGCACGTTAATGGCCACATTCTTAGCGACTGAAGCGTCCACTGCGTAAAGAAATCCGGCCATCGCCAGAACGACAATCGACCCGGCAATCGCTGCTTCCTTGATCGTCACACCCGGCGAATAGTAGCCAACGACCACACCGGTCACGGCGCATCCGACGAGCATTACGAGAATTTGTATCTGAATGTTGTGGTAAGTCTGTTCGATGATATAGTAGGATGCACCAACGATGACCAGCCCAACGAGCGCACCGATGATGACCCATTTCCATTGCAGAGACTGCACGGAGTGCTTTGTACCTGTAGCCATTATTTCCTCCCGTTACGGTTGAACGTGGTTGGTGAACAGAAATGGAATGGTGAGAATATCACGAAAACAAGGAGGAAAATCAAGGGATAATTTGAATCTTGAGTATCCCGACTTTGAGCGAACTCTCAAGAAAATGAATTCAGCTGCTTGGGCTCCGTTCCCCGAAGAGGAGGAAAGCGACGGAGCGAACATTGAGATGTACTCTAACTAGAAACCCAAGACTCCGAACTCGAGTCCAACGGTAAGGCTGATCATGGAATCTGGATAGATTGGTTTCTCAGAGTACCATGCCTGTCCAATCGGTCCAGGTGGTACTCCATTAGGCTCTACGGCGGTTCCTATGACAGTACGAGGCCATCCGTGAATGACTACTTCACCATGGACACAGCTGAAGTTTGCGCCAAGTCCGATTCCCGTCAACAAAAAGCCTTTGTTAAGCAGATACCCATGCTGAAACGGATTGTCCGTCGAGCTATATGTGCAATTTGTCAGGCTAATGATTCCAGACAGATATGCCAGACCATACTTCCAGAAAACGTAACGAGCCGAAAGATCAAACTCCACGCACTGCGCTGGGGCAGGTTGTGCCGTTTGGAGGCACCGGGAGCCGACGATAATGTAGGTGTGCAAGTTCATCCACCCAAGGTCCTGCCCACAGACCAACGAGACCCCTTGATCGAAAAGTCCTGTTGAAGCCATACGGACCCCCAAGGCCGGCCATAACCATAGTCGGCCCGCTTGCTATACCTCTTTCGTAGGGAGTGAGAATCGTAAACCCGACAAGAAAGCTGGTTCTTGTGCTCCTGTTGAGCTAAGGAGGCGTCAGACGCACTTAAAAGCACTGCAACAATAAAAACAACGTGCGTTCTCATCTCGTTTGGGGCCTTGATTTCTGGTATCCGGTTTCTAAAGCCGCCTCATCGTCAACAGAAAAGCCTCCCTCATCGCTTGCGTGAATCCGGAGGCTTTCTCATTCACTTCCTGTCCTCACGAGTCCCTCACCGGACCCGCGGTATGTGTTTGCTAAATGGTGACGATGTAGTCGTTAAGAGTCAATCTGGGATTCTCATAATTGACAAGATGGCAATCAAAAGCCAGTTGACATTCAAAAAAAATACTTCGAATTTCAGTTCGACCTT
>JADGQA010000305.1 GCA_017882185.1 Bacteroidota bacterium | reverse complement strand
TGGCGCCAAAGAGCACAGAGAAAAATGAAAAAGCCGGCTTGTCCTAAGCCGGCTTCGACTCTGCCGCTCCCGCGTCTTCTATGATGGTCCGCCGAGATCTCTAAATCGTTTCAGTTTTCCTTTCACCGCCGCAATCAGGTTCTCTTCCGACACCGGTTTTGTCAGGTAATCGTCAGCGCCAAGCTCTTTCCCCGTTCGGACAAGAATCTCATCGGTCATTCCGGACAGGAACATGAAGGGCACCTCCCGGAGGTGACTCAATTTCCTGATTCTCTCGTAGAATCCGAATCCACCAATGCTGGAAGTTTTCAGATCGATATCGCTCAGAATGAGCCCCGGTTTCCATTCTTTGAGTAGCGCATAGGCCTCGTCGGAGGTTGCGAGTGATGTTACCTGATATCCGTGATGAGTGAGGATCTGCGATATGAGCTGAAGCATCTGATCGTCATCGTCGATGACGAGAACCGTTTCAGCACCCGATGTCGCACGCTGATTCGAAAGATTTTGTGCATTGGTGTATGGATGCCGTTCTGATAGGGTTCCGGTGTCTCGCCGCTCCTCTGGCAACCCAGTTGCCTGCTCCGGTATCGTGGTCCCTTTTGCCGAAGGCTTGATGAATCCGTCGACACGGTTACTCTCCGGGGCATCGCTCGCCGGGGGGTCGGGCAATGACACACGAACGCTCTCTGCAGGCGGGTGTTCCTTTTCGGCTCTCTTTTGTTCTTCTTGTTTCTTCCGTTCGTTATCCCGAAGCTCGAGTTCTTCCTTGCGCCGTTGGTGTTCCTCTTCCTGCTGGCACCGGAGCTCCGCGTCCCGTTTGCGTGCGGCCTCCTCGGCTTGTTTACGGGTCTGCTCCCCTGAAACGTTCTTTTCGTGTTCTTCCTTCAAATGAGCGAGACGTTCTTCATAGGCGCGGATGTAGCCATTCGTGGGATCGATTTCCTTCGCACGCATGATCTCCCTGACGGAATGGTCAATCTCGCCTCCCTTGATCAATTGATCGACCCGCTTCAGGATTTCGCTTGCTGCTTTTCGAATATCATCTCTGGGAGTGAGTTGTACCATCGCTAAAGACCTTCACGGGCACGGACGCGTGCCTGGTGATTCTTTCTATCGATTCTCCTGCATTCTGCCCTTGATGCGTGGTTCCAGAAGGATTATATTTTCGGCGGAACCGCAATATTACCCACTATGGGGCCGGCGTGTTCGACTTCATAGTGCTCCGCCGCAGAAAACTCTGCGAGCGCCGAGGAAATCTTTTTCGTTGCCACACCGATTTGTTCAATGCCGTCGAGCGCTTCCACATTGTCTGCCACTTTGCGTCTCAATCTCGATACATACAGTGTAATGATCGCTAACGGATTGTTCACGTGATGCTGTAGTCCGTGGACAACCTCCTTCATCGTGTTGAGCTGTGTTTCTTTCATGGTTAATTGTTCCCGGTCGAGAATGATCTGCGTTTGGCTCTCGTGCAGTTTTGTCCGGACCTCAATGACTTTGACCAACGCAACCGCAAGGAGCCACATGAATGGAAGTGCGCTGAATATATCGTACGCGTCCGACAATGTTGCCTCCCCGTATTTTACTTTGAGAAAGAGACGAATGATGGCCAAAAACAGGTACGCATAAATGATGTATCCCGAAAGGACTGCCGGATATTTTGCCGACAATTCTTTTAGCGCATTGAATAAACCCCGTATGTATTTCATGAATGGTCTCCTCTGGCGTCGGCGTGATGTCTTGGGACATTACGCCGGCAATACAATCGTAACCTTCGTTCCTTTTCCGACCGTCGATTCAATCGAGATCGTTCCATTGTGCGCCTCAATGCTTTCCCGGCAGACGACCAATCCCAATCCTGTTCGACCGCTCACTTTTCTCGCTGTTAGTTTCATTCTTTAGCATCGAGGACCTCCCGGACTGTCGCAAGCATTGAAACGTGGTCGTATGGTTTTCCTAGAAACGCCTTTGCGCCCGACTTCAAAATCTCGGCCTTTACTCCAGGCTCAATATACCCGCTCGCGAATATGATCTTGAGCTTCGGATTGATCTCCAGTAATGCCTTAACAAGCTTTTCTCCTCCCAGCTTTGGAAGGTCCACATCGGTCAGCACAAGCTTGATTTCTTTAAAATATTTCCGGAACTCATCAAGTGCTTCCAGTCCATCCTTTGCATAGAGCACTTTGTACCCTTTACTGACGAGGGCTATTTTCGATGTCTCAAACAAGAGAGCTTCATCTTCCACGAAAAGAATGGTTTCGGTCCCTCCCATGGATTCTTCGAATGTAGCCTTTGGCTTCTTCAATGCCGTGTTGGGCGCAACTTCGACCGGCAGATAAACGCAGAATGCGCTCCCTTTTCCAACCTCACTCACGACATCAATGAATCCGCTGTGCGTTTGGACAATGCCAAATACCACCGCCAATCCGAGTCCCGTTCCTTTGCCTGTTTCCTTCGTTGTAAAGAATGGCTCGAACATCCTCGTCTTCGTCGCCTCGTCCATCCCTGTTCCGCTGTCCCGTACCTCGATCACAATATACTTGCCTGACAATGCGTTCGGGAATCGTTGTCGAACGAGAGCTCCATCGCAAGTCTTCGTCCCAATTCCAAGTCTTCCGCCGGCAGGCATTGCATCCCGCGCGTTGACGCACAGATTCAACAGAACCTGATGGATTTGACTTCCGTCGGCAACGATGGCCGGAAGCTGCGGGCTCAGGTCGGTGACAACCTCGATGGTCTTTGCGAACGTTCCACTGATGAGCTTGGTGACCTCCTTGACGATATCGTTCACGAGGATAGGCTCAAACACCGAATCCGTCTTCCTTGCAAACGTAAGCAATTGACGGACGAGCGAGATCCCTCGTTTGAGAGCTTTGTCGATCGCGTCGAGACTTATGCGATGCAATTCTGGGTCTTCCTGGATACGGTCGAGCAACGACACGTGTCCCATTAATATGCAGAGAATGTTGTTGAAGTCGTGAGCGATTCCCCCTGCGAGGATACCGAGACTCTCCAGCTTCTGCGACTGAATGAGTTCTTTCTCGAGCCGATGCCGTTTCGTATCGTCGATCAAATGGCCAGTTTGTTGAATGAGCTGACCGTGTTCGTCGAATTTGCCGACAACGTTTGCAATAACGTACATCGGTGCTCCATCCATCCGGACCATCCGCATTTGCATGTTTTCAACTTTTTCCTGCGCTTGCAGCGATCTCACAAGTTGTTCGCGGTTCCTGACATCGCCATAGAGGTGAGCAATATTTGTTGACAACGCTTGCTCGTACGAAACAAAACCGAACATTTGCAGATATGCGGGATTGCAGTCGCGGACGGTTCCATCCGGCGTCGAGACAAAGGTACCCGCAAGATTCCTCTCGAAAAGGCTTTTATACTTTTCTTCCGAATCCTTCAAAGCCTCCTCCGAACGCGTGCGTTCGGTGATGTCCGTCGCAACACCAATGAGCGCTATAGCTTTTCTTTTATCGTCTGTCACGACGCTGGTAGAAAGGAAAACAGCGAATTCGGTACCGTCCTTTTTTCGATTCAGAAGCTCACCCTGCCAGCTTCCTTGAATTGTTGCGAGCAGAATGTCGGCTCCCTTTTCAGTCTTATCAGATCTCACCATTCCAATGTTTTTCCCCAACAGTTCGCGCTCTTCATAACCGTAGGTCTTCAGAAACGCTTCGTTGACAAAAAGCACTTTATTGTCAAGATCTGTAATGCTGATGCATTCGGTGATGCTTTTGAGAGCCTGGGCAAGCATTTTGCTCTCTTTCTCCGCCTTCTTGCGCTCCGTGATATCCT
>JADGQA010000304.1 GCA_017882185.1 Bacteroidota bacterium | reverse complement strand
AGATTGCGGTTCAGATGACAGGAGGCTGTTGGGCTTGGGACTTTCATTGCGCCACGAAGGGCCCGAACTGAAGAGTCTACATCTCGTCTTCTGTCAGACCCTAGACTTCGTCAACAAGCTGATCGATCTGCTTATCGGTCGCATCGATTTGGCGTTGGGTCGCGTGTTGTCTGCTTCGCGAGCCTTTCTACGATGGTTTTGAGCACCCAATCAAGATTCTCAAAGACGACATCGTCGCAAATTTAATTCAATGAATGCCAACCATCAAATTGTGTAGGTTTCAGGATTGTCAGTATTGGAATGGTTAGTCCGGCCAAATGTTCGCTCGACGATCGTTGCCTTTTCTCAAACGTCTTGATAATTTGGATTCATACTCACTTCCGCCGCTACCATGAAGCTCCGAACATTCCTCCTTTTGTTCTGTTTGTTTTTCTTCCGGACTCGTGATATGTATGCGCAACAGGCTTGGCGACCATTCAGCAGTGATAGTCCTTGGAATCAGAAAATCCCCACCGACGCCAGAACCGATCCTGAGTCGGCTCGATTGATCGACTCCTTTGCCCTGGGAGGTCTCTATATTAATATTCAAGATTGGTCGATACCAGTGTATTACATCGATTCCGACACGGTACCGAAGGTGGATGTCATCAACTCCCGACCCGGCGTCTATGGCAAAGGGTTTGGAGAGATTAGCCACGTACCAATTCTTCCCGATTTCGTTGCTTCGCCGCCCGTTGGAGATTTCAGCGACAATCATCTTTGTATCATCGACACATTGAAAATGATCGAGTGGGACATGTGGGCGGCGCGCAAGAATAAAGAAGGCGTATGGACCACCGGCCTTGGCGCGCTTACAGACCTACAAAGTTCCGGTGTCGAAAAACCGTGGTTCGACCAGGAGCGCGAGTTCGATGCTCATCGTGCGCGTGCGGGAGGATTCCCGCTCATCGCGGGGTTAATCAGACCAGACGAGATACGGGCGGGCAGGATTGAACATGCGCTGGTCTTTGCGTATCAGCGTGGGCGTTCGGAATTCTTCATTCCCCCTGCGAGTACGGCACAGGCAACATTTATGGAAATGAATAACCGGATAGGAATTCCCATGGGTGGACGGATTCAACTCGATCCGGCTCTTGATATCGATACCCTTGCCCTCAGCCCGGCATGCAAAGTCATTGCGAAAGCCCTCCAGGAGTATGGGGCCTTCAATGGGGACTATGCCGGCGCCACAGTACTCTATGCAGACAATTCGCCCGACGGATTAAAGCAGTGGAAGGGGCTCCTCGGCAACGAGGATCTCCTCAAGGTCTTTGCTCCAGAATTCATCAAGAGCCATTTCAGAGTGATCGAAATGGGGAATCTCCTGCCAGGACAAAACCTTGAGAACGGGCAGATTGGATTCGTCGAATTCGGTTTTCCAGGCGCGGTTCACGTTTCCATCAACTGGCTCAATTCCACCATAGAGTGTGTTGTCGAAAACTTAGATGATCGAGATGAGGTGAGACCTACCTTTAGGACTGTCCGAAGAACCTCTTTCGTCTATGTAGATGGTGTTAAGCAGGAAAGCGCAAAATCCGCGGTTAAGTTCAGCAATGTTCTCCGCTACAAGATCAATGTTCCGGGTGTCGGGTCTCGATACTGGACAGTCAAAATCCGGAAACAACAATGAGCGGACAACCGGGTCCTAATGGACAGCAAGTGGCTTTGAGCTCGGAGTTCTGTTTATCCGGTTACTCCATCGAGAATCCAGCTTGGAATGTCAATCAACAATGCTGAAGATTTCCCGTTGTCCCCCGCGAATGCACTTGCGGAGCTTGGGATAGAGCTTCTGCCATTCTTTCGAAGTCATTACCCGCTTCATTGACTCTTCGTAATGGGAGAGACTATCGAAGCGCGATTCGAACACAAGTGTGTAGAAATTGGCCGCGAGGTCTGTCATAATAAGGATCTCGGGATGGCCTTGCCGCTTTGCTAGTTCTCGTTGCTGCCGGGCCATTTCCTTCGCCTCTTTCATGCAGTCGGGCGCAATCTTCAGAACATCACGAACTAGTATCATGGTGAGCTCCTATCATTGTTAGAATTAGGTCATCTCGCCGACATCAACATCAGCGCATCTCCTTGACCGAATGGAGTTGTTTGCGTTTCTCAAATCTGGAAATCGTTAGCGATTTTATGCCTTTTCCGGCTGAAAGTCAATAGTCAACCCAGATGCGTTTACGTTGGATCGCAATCATTAATAGAGGCCGTGATCCCGTTGTGGAGTGCGCATCGTGAAGAACGGGAAAAGGCGAAATCGTAGGCACGAAACCGTACAATTTGAGAGCGTGGGCGGTGCCGATACTTTTCGGAACCATGGATTATCGCCTGATGTTAGAATGTCGATAACGAAATTCGATAACAGTTGATCGACGTCCAATGAACTCGACGGTCCGGAGCCTTTTTCTCGGTATCATCAAGATTCACATTCTGCACCACGCGACGCAGGAACCTGTCTTCGGCCTCTGGCTCATCGAAGAGCTCAGGCGACACGGATATGATATCAGTCCGGGAACTCTCTATCCGATTTTTCATTCCCTGGAGAAAGACGGGCTCTTGAAGTCCTATGAAGAGGTCGTGAATGGAAAGGTTCGCAAGTATTATCGCGCCACTGCCAAAGGAAGGAGCACTCTAAAGGACGCAAAGGTGAAAGTCCAGGAACTGCTCAACGAAATGATCAACGATACGACAATCAAAAACTCCTGATAGGATCGGATATGAAATCTCTTAGGAACTCACTCGTCACCAGCGCACCCCGCTCGGCCATTTTGATTCGTTTTGCCGTGGGGTTGATCTTTTTCACGCAGGGCATCTTGAAGTTCACTGATCCGCAGTGGGGCGTCCTGAGGTTTGCGAAGATCGGCTTCCCGTATCCCGATTTCACCGCCCACTTTGTCGGAACATTCGAAATCATATGCGGTTTGCTCGTCATCGTCGGTTTGCTGACGCGTCTCGCCAGCTTGCCGCTACTTATCATCAATCTCACCGCCATCGCCACGACAAAGATCCCTGAACTCTTCCGTCCAGAACAGGGATTTTGGTTCATGGTGAGCGATGGGAGAACGGATTTTGCCATGCTCACGGGAATTCTCTTTTTGATCCTTGTCGGCGCAGGTCCGTGGGCAATGGATGCCTCAATTCTGAAAAAGAGAGAGCTAACGGATGCATAAGGTGATTCACGACTCGATCAGGCGTCAGAACTGTTCTCCGGAAGTTGTGGAGTCTGACGGGGCAATGGAGTGCCAGGTATTCCTTTTGTTTTTCCTATTGCTCGTCACCTTTCCAGACTCTGGTGTGGCCGGGCCTCCATTTCGGACCGACGATCCGATTCCGATAGGGTTCCGGCACGGCGAAATCTACCTTTTCTCCTCAGCCGTCGCGGATGCTTCCGGAGTTGGCGGGATTGGACCGGCCCTGGAATTCAACTACGGTGCTTTGCCCGACGTCCATCTTCATATTATCATGCCGATGGCATTTTCAAAACCAAGGAATGGAAGATTGCAGGCTGGATATGGTGATACCGAACTTGGAGTGAAATATCGGTTTGTCAACCAGACCGATGTGCTCCCGGACATCGCCACCTTCCCGATCATTGAAGTGCCCACGGGAAACGCCGCCAAGGGTTTTGGCAATGGGAAACCGCAGGTCTACCTTCCGCTTTGGCTGCAAAAAGATATTGGGAATTGGACCATTTATGGGGGCGCCGGGTACTGGATCAATCCAGGCGTGGGCAACAAGAATTGGAAATTCTCGGGACTTCTCGTCCAGTACAACTTTGC
>JADGQA010000303.1 GCA_017882185.1 Bacteroidota bacterium | reverse complement strand
TTCCCATCATTATACGTACACGATGGGTCAGATTATGTGTCGCTCGGTTCGATGGCAAACGTACTGGACAATCTTATTGACGCAAAAAGGATAGAGCCACTCATCGTCGTCTTTGTGCCTCCCGGCTCTGATCGCGCAGGCGAATATCGTCAGAACAAGATCACGCAGTTCTCAAAGCTGATGACTGAAGAACTGGTTCCGTACGTCGATTCCGTTTATCACACCGTCGCAACTGCCGCAGAGCGCGGAACAATGGGCTCGTCGGATGGCGGGCATATTTCGCTGTATCTCGCCGTGAATTACTCCGGCACATTTGGCCTCGCCGGCGGACAATCAAGTACAATCACCGATCTGTTCCGCACACCGATTCAGAATGGTCCAAAAGTTCCTGTAAAATTCTATCTCGACGTTGGCACGTACGACCTCTCGTATTCCGGCAGCACGTTTCTTGAATTGAATCGGGGGTTCCGAGACATCCTCCTCTCCAAAGGATACAGCGTTACGTATGCCGAATATCATGAAGGGCACAGTTGGGGAAATTGGCGAGCGCATATCGACGATATTCTGAAAACATTGTTCCCGTCGGTTCCAGTCAATGTGAGAGCGAAGAATAGCGCGCCGAAAGGTTTCGGTCTGCTTAATGCCTATCCGAATCCCTTCAATCCGAGTGTTCATTTCCAATTCGTAATCTCTCAACCAGAGGCTGATGCCAGCCCGACCGATGGCTGGCAGGCACCAGTGGGGCATGATCTGCAATTTGTGACGCTGAAGATCTATGACATGCTCGGACAAGAAGTGACAACGCTTCTCACTAAGGAATTGCCGCGCGGATCGTACTCGGCGGAATGGAACGCCTCTCAATCAAATAGCGGCATCTATTTTTGCCGACTTGACGTGTCGGGAAAAACAATGATACAGAAGATTGTCTTGCTGAAATAATTCGTCAGCCACCATCCGGTCGTTTGCCACGTTCACTCCTCTTTCTTCGAAATACTATTCTCTGCTTGAAGAGCAGAAGAATTGCGTGCTGCTTGAGACCTCTCGCTTCGACCAAGGGGAGGAGCATAGCTATTTCTTCTTCAATCCCGCGCATGTCATCTCTATCGATCAGATTGAAGAAGTGCCCGAGTTGTTCTCCGAGATCGAACGGTATTGTAACGAAGGGTATTTTGCCGCCGGATATAGGAGAGAATTTTGTTGCCGGATGACCTCGAGCACGCAGACGCCATCTATGTCTGTAATGCAATTAGAGGAATGCGGCGGGTAGTGCTTGCAAATTGGTGAGGCAGGTCAACAGTGAGCAAATTCCATTTGGATTGAACGATAATATTGCTATTTTTTAATAAACTAGCCTTTGGAAGGATTTCGGATGAAGGAGTTGATATTTCTCTGCGCGAGTATTATGGACTCGCTGCAGGGGAATTCTCTGAAACAAAAAAACTGATCATTGCGAAATAGCCGTTAGTATCAATATGAAAAAGTGGATTTCCCTTCTCCTTCCAACTCTTTTGTTGTTGAGCATCTCCATTTCCCAGCAAAAGTACAGTCAAGTACGCATTCCTGTTCAAAGTAAGAGTGAAATTCGCCGATTGGCCGAGTTGGGTTTGGCCGTCGATCACGTTGGGGGCGCACCAGGACGCTGGATCGACGTATTCCTCAGCGATACTGAAGTCAAAATACTGCAAGAGCACGGCATTCCATTCACGACGCTCATTGATGATTGGAAAAGCTATTATATGCGCCGGCAACAGCTTGAAAAACGTTCAGCCTCCGAACTTGTCGCTTCGTCGCCTGTAAAGAATTTTCACCTTGGCTCGATGGGGGGCTATCTCACTTTGAATGAAGTTATAGCCGAGCTTGATTCAATGCGAGCAAAATACCCGGCGTTGATCACAAAACGAGACTCCATAGGCACAACGATCGAGAAGAGGACGATCTGGGCCGTGAAGATTTCGAAAAATCCGGATGTCGACGAACACGAGCCGCGTCCTCTCTACACGGCACTTCACCACGCACGTGAGCCCGAAAGCATGATGCAACTTATGTACTTCATGTGGTATTTGTTGGAGAACTATGGCACCGATGAGGAAGTTACCAGCTTGGTCGATCATCGTGAGATGTATTTCGTCCCTGTCGTTAATCCCGATGGCTACGCGTACAATCAACAAACGGATTCAACGGGTGGTGGAATGTGGAGAAAAAACCGGCGGAAAAATCCGGACGCCACAATTGGAGTCGACTTAAATCGTAACTACGGTTATCAGTGGGGATTCAATGACGCTGGCTCAAGCTCAAACGGTTCCAGCGAAGTATACCGCGGTGCTTCAGGCTTCTCAGAACCCGAGATTCAAGCCATGCGGGATTTCTGCATCGCAAAGAAATTCTCGGTCGCGCTCAATTATCACACCTACAGCAATCTCCTCATCTATCCATGGGGATACAGTGACTCGGATACACGCGACTCCGTTTTCTTCAGGAGTATGGCAAGTGACCTCACGGCCAGTACCCGATACACTTACGGCACCGGAAGCCAGACAGTCGGTTATGTTACCAACGGGGATTCAGACGACTGGATGTACGGCGATACGCTTTCCAAACCAAAGGTCTTCTCCATGACGCCGGAAATTGGCACATTCGCCGATGACTTCTGGGCGGTCCAGGCTCGTATTCTTCCCCTCGCTCAGGAGAACATGCGCGCGAATCTATATCTCGCCCATGCTGCGGGGCAATTCACCGCCATAAACAGTGCAGAGAGCAAACCGGCGAGGATTGGCGATACAGTATATATCAATCTGACGTTTCAAAACAAGGGCGTCACCTCGTCGACAGCGTTCAGTTCTATCGAGTTGAAGAGTCCAAGTCTTGAGATCATTGATGTCCACCGTGACTCTCTTTCCACAACAAACTCACAGCCGGTTATTTTCCGCGCAATTACAAAGACTGCAAACCCAGGAATGCTGATGTCCATCCAGGCAGATATCCGATATCCGGAAGGAATCACGCATGATTCAATCTCCTTCCGTGTTGGACTTCCGGATACTCTGCTGAGCGACAGTGCAGAGACACGAAGTCCGAGATGGATTTTCTCAGGAAGTTGGGATACTACATCCGTGCAGTCACATTCCGGTAAAAGATCCTATTCCGAAAGTCCGAAGGGCGATTATGCCGATAATGTTTCAAGCTCAATGAGCATGAAGGATACGCTCAATCTCGTGGGTGCAAATGCGGCCGAGCTTCGATTCTGGACCAAGTGGAACATCGAGGCAGAATACGATTTCGGAATCGTCCAAGCCTCAACAGACAATGGGGTAACCTGGACTGCCTTGAAAGGAAATTACACAAGCCAGGGTTCTGGGGATGTGAAACAACCGCTCTATTCTCCCGGATATGACGGCGTAAAACACACCTGGGTCGAAGAAGTCACTGACCTTTCAGGCTACATCGGCAAGCAGAATCTCAAACTTCGATTTGATTTCGAGAGCGATTCCTACACGCATTACGACGGCTGGTATATAGATGACCTCCGCGTTCTCTGTTACAAAGGAATTACCGAGAATGTCCAAACGGAAATGCAGCCATTGTCGTTTAGACTCGAGCAGAATTTCCCCAACCCATTTAATCCTTCAACCCATTTTCGATTTACTGTGCCAGAGGCACATCAACCTTCGGCTGAGATCGGCAAACTGCAATTTGTATCGCTCAAGGTTTACGATGTATTGGGACGTGAAGTCGCGACACTTGTCAATGAAAACAGAAGCGCGGGAAACTATGCCGTCGAATGGAATGCGTCAGCGTTTGCGAGCGGCGTTTATTTTTACAGATTGACGGTCAGGGGACTCTCATCAAGCAAAAAG
>JADGQA010000011.1 GCA_017882185.1 Bacteroidota bacterium | reverse complement strand
CCCGTATTGTCAAATATTCCGCGGAGAGATCCTCTCCTCGTGTTGCCCGAATTCCGGGTACCGCTGTTTCCACCTGCACCGGCAAAAGAACCGTAGCCGCCGTAGGAGCCGTATCCACCGTAATTGTGGTGATGGTACACGGAATAGTAAGGGTACGGATAGTATGGAGAGTTGAAGAATGGGTATGCCATGAACCCCGCGCTGTAATACCAAGGTGAAAAGTAGTAGGGACTATTGTAGTAACCGTTATAGTTCCAGGAATCATATCCATAGTATGGTGAAGGAGCATAGTATTCGAATCCGAGGTAAACATGATCGCCATAACGCCCGGTTTCATCGTAATTGCTAGTCTGAGCTTGATATGTTGTGTCCTGATCCCGGTATGTTGTCCCATCCTGATCTTCACTCACCACTCTCGTATAGCAACCTGAAAAAAGAAGAATAAGGCCCGCAGCGAGTGTTGAAAGGAAGAGTGCTGTCTTATATGTTTTCATCATTGCACCTTTGATTTAGGCTATCGAATATTGAGCAATTTGGGTGCCAATGCAAGCCCACAGAAAAGCCCGATTTCATACGCAAAAACAATGGAATTCGGCCCTGTTTCCCTCTCCGCGTTCGAGTTCTGTCCATTTAAATAAGCGTGATGTCCACACCCCCGCACATTCAAAATGACCCCACGAAGTCCATCTGCAATGCCCGGTTCCCAATGATGACATTGTCCTGATTTTTTATCACGTTCTTGAGATCGAAGCCAACAATGAGACCCTTTCCCAGTGACCACCGAAATGCAAAATTGAGGTATCCTTTCCCTTTGCCCAGTGCCCGGCTGTTGTTGTCATTGTTGGCAAAATCGTATTCGGCGAAAACCGAAATATTATTCCCGATCGATTTTTCTAAACCGACGTAGAAATTCAAATCTTTGTCTCCATCGCCCCGTTCCAGTGAGAGGTTCATGCCCCCGTGGATGCTTAAGTTTCCGAGGAACGAGTAATTCTTACTTCCTGCAAGAAAGAATCCGGGTGATTTGATTGTATAGCGGCTTGTACTGTCGACATACAACTCCTTCCCCTGCGAATCGAAACCCAGCGCAAGAGCCGGCATCGTCGTCCCTTCATCGATAATTCGAAGCTTCACATTCACTCCCGGCAGTGGATTCATTTGGATCTTGTTCGAGCCGATGATGTCTGCCCCCCCGTAGGAAATGCCAAAACTGAAATTGTCGAACACACCGACGGACAAGCCCGCAAGAACGCCACCCTGCTCGAAAAAGTTCGCCCGTGCGGCATACGTTCCCCGTTTGAGGATTCCCGCGGTAGGCTTGTCAACGATCATCGTCGGTTCGATCGTTGCCGCGTCGCCGGCGTAGCTCTGCGCGTGCAGAATAGGAATCAGAACAATCGTGCAACAGGTTAGCGTCAGTATAATTCGATTCACCGTGGTCTCCTTCATAATTGTCTGGGTGTGCTATACTTCGTCGTCTCCAAACACTTTCTTTACCGTCTTCGATACTTCAATCGGTTTCACCGGCTCGATGGGGAGCGGAATGATTTTTTTCTGTGGCTCTTCACTTTCCTTCTCCTTCCCGACAATTCGAAATCCCTCCTCCAACGATTCCTCGGGCTCATCTTCAGGTGCGGTTGATTCAAAGTTGAGGATCGGGGCTTCCTGGCGTGCAGGTTCCGATCGTTTCGACAATTCCTTCTGTTGCGATTGTTCCAACATCCTTGTCAAAAGTCTATTGCCTTCCGCGAGCAGGTCTTCCTCAGAATATGTCAGGAGGGTTCCCTTCCGGACATAGAAGTTGCCGTTGATCATGACGTCGCTGACATCCCGGGACGAACACTCAAGGAGTACAGAATTGAGAAGATTTATGTAATAAGCCGTGCTGAGCGCAAATCCACGACGCGTGTCCGAAATATCGACAAATGTGATATCCGCCTTTTTTCCGGGCTCGATCGTTCCCAGCTCATCATGCATACCAAGGGCTTGTGAGCCATTCTTCGTGCACATAGCAAGGAGTTCGAAAGCTCCCGGGATGGACCGGTTCTGATTCCTGACTATTGAAACGAGGGAACGAATGTTGATGAACGGATCGAGCCCTCCCCAGTCCGTACCGAGCGCAATAGGGACTCCGCGGGCCAGCAAGTCGCTCATCGGCGGAATGTCAACCTCTTTCAGGAGAGCCGATTGAGGGGACATGATGATCGGTATTCGCGCAGCCGCAAGTATTTCAGCATCATCTCCTTCGAGCACCGAGAGATGGGACAATTGTACTTTCAGATCGAAGATATGGTATTCGTTGAGCAACTGGAAGGTGGTCCGACGGAAGTTCTTCTTCAACGTTTCCTGTGCTCGCCGCGTTTCGCCGAGGTGGAGCATCAACGGAATCTTCAACTCATTTGCCGACCGAAGCGCCGTTTGCAAACTGTACGTCGTTAGCTCTTCCTCGCCTGAAATCGTGACGGCGAATCGAATGGACGTGCTCTGCAACTGCCGGCTCTTCTCGATTTGGTCCCCGTTGTGAAGACCGATAAATCCCTTCAGCTCGGCGCGCTTCATCGCCTCAAAGCCGGCGGTTGGAGAGAAATCGAGATTGTCCAGACCAAAATCGGCCATGCACGTGATGCCGGCTTTCAATGCATTGAAGTAAGCAATACGATAGAGGGATTCCAGGTCTTCGCGACTGGCATCTCGATTCAGGAATGCGTAGGCGGCCGTGAAACGACGATCCCTCTCCCATCGCACCATCGGCGTCGTGCCGACGATGTGACGAAGAAGAAACGATTCACCATGATAGTGGGCGTCGATGAAACCGGGGAGGAGCACCTTCCCTTTCGCATCGATGACTTCTGCATTCGGAAATTGGTTCTTCAGCGGCTCCGAACGTGGCGCAACTTCGACGATCCGGTCATTCCGTATCAGGACGGCATATGGCCCGATGCGATTTTGACTGTCACCTGTGGCGACAATTCCGTTTTCGATTATTTTGGTCGTCTCAGTAAGGGGCATTCATTATTTCCCAAAGATGTATCGAGCCTTGATTGATCAGTCGATCTTTTTCCAGACCGTTTCTTCTTTCTTATCTTCAAGGGCGATTCCGATCGCCTTCAGGCCGTCCCGGACCATGTCGGACATCGACCAGAGTTTCTGTTTCCTGGCCTCGTTCCTGATCTTGATGACCAGATCCATAACACTTGTGATCGTCGTGCCATCCGCCGAAGATGAAGCCGCGTCCTCTTTTCTGAGAATTCCGAGGACTCCCGATGCGGATTCCCAGAAGAATTTGTCGAAGGCTTCCAGCGATGCCTCTGTAAGCGGCGCTGACGGATCATCCAACCAGCTGTTCACATTCGTAACCAGATCAAACAACACGGCAATGGCCTTTGGGGCGTTGAAATCATCATTCATTGCCTCCACGAATGCTTCGCGAAACTTCTTGACATCTCCCGACTTGTCGGACTTGCCGAATGACGATGCACGCTTCCGAAAATCGATCTCCTGGCGCAACCGTCGCACGGTGTTCCGGAGTTTGGCAAGTCCCGTCCTGGAGGATTCGATGGCTTGCTCACTGAAATCCAGTGTGCTTCGGTATTGACTTTGCAGAATGAAGAACCGCACAACGAGCGGATCATATTTTTTGAACAAATCTTTCAGCGTGACGAAATTGCCGAGCGATTTGGACATCTTTTGACCGTTGACGGTCACAAGATTGTTATGAATCCAGTATTTCGCGAAAGGTTTGCCGGTAGCCGCCTCGCTCTGCGCAATTTCACACTCGTGATGGGGGAATTGATTGTCGAGTCCGCCGCCGTGAATGTCGAAATGTTCGCCCAGATATTTCATCGACATCGCGGAACACTCGACGTGCCAGCCCGGAAATCCTTCACCCCACGGACTTTGCCATCGCATGATGTGCTCCGGCTCAGCCTTTTTCCAAAGCGCGAAGTCTTCCGGGTTTCTTTTTTCTGAGCGGACTTCTACCCTGGTCCCTTCAATTAATTCATCCAATGTCCGCCCGGAGAGCTTGCCGTAGTCCTTGAAAGTGCGGACATCAAAATAGACCGATCCGTTGACCTCATAGGCATTGCCTTTTTTGAGGAGTTCTTTGATGATTTCAATCTGCTCGATGATATGCCCCGAGGCGCGTGGTGAAATATCGGGCCGCCCTACGCCGAGAGCATCCATATCCTCAAAGTAACTCCGGGTGATCGTCTCGGCGATTTGCATCGGATGTGTCTTTTCGATGCGCGACTGCTTCAACATCCGGTCTTCGCCGTCGTCGAGCAAATGCCCGACATCGGTGATGTTCTGGATGTAGAGTACTTTGTACCCAAGGAAACGCAGATAGCGCACGATGATGTCGAATGAGACGTAGCTCTTAGCATGACCGACATGTGCGTCGCTATACACGGTCGGACCACAGACATAGATCCCCACCAAGCCTTCGTGGATCGGCTTGAATTCTTCTTTCTTACGTGAGAGAGTATTATAGACGACCAATGACATTTGCTGATTTATGAATTAGATAATTTGGTAATTGGCGAAACGCTGTTCGCATTTCCATCTCTATGGCGCTACTACATTTCTTCTCTTTTTTGCTTTTTCCTTTATACTTTTCACCTGACTTGCGGTTCTATTTCAACCCCATGAGCTCCCGTGCTCCCTCCAGCCCCGCCTCCGTGATTTCTTCTCCACTCATCAACTTCGCAACTTCCTTGATACATTCTTCGTCAGTTAGTTTTCGCATCTGCGATGTGGTTCGTCCGTGAGATTCCGTTTTCTCAACAATAAAATGAGTGTCTGCCAGACTGGCGATCTGTGGCAGGTGGGTAATCGCCACAATCTGATGGAACTGCGAGAGATTCTTCAGACTTTTACCAACTGCCTGCGCAACTCTTCCGCTGATACCGACGTCAATTTCGTCGAAGACAAGCGACGGCAGACGGTCGGACTTGGCAAGGATCGACTTGAGCGCAAGCATAATTCGCGAGACTTCACCACCCGATGCGACCTTGACAAGAGGTTTGAGATCTTCGCCCACGTTTGTGGAAAGATGGAACTCCACAAAATCGATTCCTTGAGGCGTCGCCTCATAGAAGTCTTTTCCTAATTTCACGAACGCCCGTTTCCATTCCTGATTCGCCTTTGTCTTTTCAATGACACGGTTATCGACCGCAATGTCGAATCGGGCGTTCTGGATCCCGAGTTTCGCAAGCTCTGCCACAACGGCCTTGCAAATGCTGGCCGTTAGCTCATGACGTTTCGTCGATAATCTTTGCGCCGCAGCCGAGCACCTGCGCCGCTCCTGTTCGATCTCGGTCTCAAGCGTGCGGAGCGTGCCCTCAAAGTTTTCTGCGATTGCGAATTCTTTCTTAAGCTGTTCCCGTTGAGCAATGATCGAATCGATCGATCCTCCGTACTTTTTCTTCAGGAGTGTCAATTGTCCGAGGCGTTCCCGTATCTGTTCCAACCGCTCCGGATTGAATTCGATCTTCGCATTATAGCTCTGGATGAGCTTTGTTAATTCATCGACAATCGCGACAGCGGAATTGCATTCACCCTTTGCTTCCTCGAACAACTTATCGATGCCGGCAAGATCCTCGAGTTGGTTCCTTGCCTTGACGAGTTGATCAAATACAGCGCCTTCTCCTTCATAGAGGATCTGGTAGAGCTGTGTCGTCATCGCAAACAGTTTTTCCGAATTCTCCAGAATCCGGAGCTCAGCCTCAAGCGTCGATTCTTCTCCCGGCTGTGGATTTACTGCGTCGATTTCTTTAATCTGAAATTCATAGAGATCCCTGCGTTCCTTTAGAAGTCGTTCCTTTTGTCGCAGGGCGTCGTAGTCGTGGAAGTACTGATTCAACGCGTCGTATGACTTGCGGTACTCCACGACAAGGCCTTCTAGCCCGCCAAAATCATCGAGCAAATCAATGTGGGTTTCTTTCCGCAACAATGACTGATGTTCGTGCTGACCGTGTAGATCTACGAGATAATTGCCGATTTCCTTCAACTGCGCCGCCGAAACCGGCGTATCGTTGACAAAGCATCTCGTTTGCCCTTTGGAGGAGATCTCCCTCCGTAGGATCACATCTTCCGTCCCTTCCAGCTCATGCTGATCAAGAAATGCGCGCACCTTCTTGTTTGCTATAATGCCAAACACTGCTTCAACAACTGCTTTTTCAGCACCTTTCCTGATAATTTCCGTACTCGCCCTGTCGCCGAGGACCAAGTTGAGGGCGTCGATTAGTATTGTCTTCCCGGCGCCAGTCTCGCCTGTGATAATATTGAGGCCGGAGTCGAATTCGATCTCTGCCGAATCAATCAGTGCGTAGTTCTTTATATTCAGGGTTTTAAGCATCAGGGGAGCAGGATTTGTCCCAAATGTAACGAAAAAAATGGATAATTCCAGCCTTCCAACACACACCACAGTCTCGCTCCTCGGTTTCCTTGGAGGGTTTCCAGCCGGCGAGAGCTATGACGACGTAGAAAAATCGAAGAAGGTTATTTCAGGAACGTCCACGAGAGCACCGTGGTAGTAGGCGAAGGTGACGAACTCGGTGACGCTATCGACTTCACTCTGTCCGAAATCATACGAGAAGGATTCGAAATAGGTCTCGAGCTCCTGTTCTGAGACGTTGGCCCGCAATGCGGGATCTCTCGCCATCGCGGGGATTTGTGCGACGCCGAGGTTCTTCGCATTCGTGAGTGCCTTTATGTGATCGACACCGATGTCCTCTTCTCGCGCCACCCAGAAGCCGTGGACGTAGGGGGATCCAGTCATATCCGACCATTCTTCAACGAGATCGAGCGTGAAGTGGTCCGAACGGGGATTTTTCGCTGGCGATGGATTCACGATCAGCGCAGCATCCGCCTTCTGGAGCATGGGTTCGAGGGAAGGCATCATGGGAACAAATTCGATCTCGGCGCGATCTTCCGAAAAGTTGCGGAATCGTTCGAGGAGGATAATTTTTGCCAAAACAATCTCCGAAGTCACCCGTACATCGACGGCAACCTTCCGAATGTTCCGTACACCGTGTTTGACCGTAAGTATTATCGTGCCGGTAGGTCTGGCGGACGATACGCAAATCTGGGGCACAAGGCGATACGATCCCCCGTAGCGTGCATAGTCGATCGGAGACAAAAAAGCGCACCGCAGATCATTGGTGCGCTTGTTCAAATGAAGTGAGTTGACAGCAGGAATATCAAACGAAAGTTCGAAGGGGGAGTCTGCGGTCTCCAGACCGAAAAGCAACGGTCGAAGATACGTCGCATCCGAGACTCCCAATCGGACTCTTGAAGCCATCAGGCAGTGGTCTTCTGGGCGACCGCTTTCGTTGCCAGCTCTCGCACGTAGTAGAGCTTTGCACGACGTGATTTTCCTTCTTTCACGCGCTCGATCTTGGCAATGCGTGGCGAGTGCAACGGGAATATGCGCTCGACGCCGACACCATCCGAAATTTTTCGAACCGTAAATGTAGCATTCATGCCCGATCCGCGCCTTGCAATGACGATTCCCTGAAATTCCTGGATTCGCTCTTTGTCGCCTTCTTTGACTTTCACGTGCACATTCACGATATCGCCGGGCTTGAACTCGGGGATGTCCTTCTTCAACTGCATCGCTTCTACAAGTTTCAACTTATCCATTGCGTTTCTCCGTTAATGTATTGAATCAATTTCGATTGTTCATCGCTCGAGCATGTCGTGCCGCCGAGATTTTGTCCTCTCATTGCGCTGCTCTTCCCGCCATTTTGCAATCTCTGAATGGTTTCCCGAAAGCAGGATGTCCGGAACCTTCAATCCGCGAAATTCTGCGGGTTTCGTGAACTGTGGACCGCCGAGCAAGCCATCCTGAAACGAATCCGTCAGGGCGGACTCGCCATCATTGAGGACACCAGGAACCAGCCGTGCCACCGCATCAACCAGAACTGCTGCAGCAAGCTCGCCGCCTGTGAGCACATAGTCCCCGATCGAGATTTCTCTCGTCACGAGGGTTTCGCGCACTCGTTCATCGATGCCTTTGTAGTGCCCGCACAACAAGATGATATTTTGACACAGAGAGAGCTCATTGGCTATTGATTGATCCAGCGTTTCGCCATCCGCAGTCAGATAAATGACTTCATCGTATTGTCGTGCCTTCTGAAGATGTTCGATGCACTCAAAAATCGGCTCCGGTTTCAGGATCATCCCGGCACCGCCTCCGTATGGAGTGTCATCGATCGACTGATGCTTGTCGTGGGCAAATTCGCGCAGATCGTGTACGTGCAATTCGATGCGACCCTTCGCCTGCCCTCGTTTCAGAATGCTTTCTTGAAACGGACTTTCGAGAAGCTTTGGCAATCCGGTTACGATATCAATTCTCATAAATCCAGCAATCCTTCAAGCTCATGAATCACGACTGTCCTGGTTTGAAGATCAACGTTTCGAATGAACTCCTTGACCGCCGGGATGGAAATCAGTTTTGAGCCGGAATCGACTTGCCACAAATCGTTGGAAGGTAAACGCAGGATTTCGCGGACGATGCCTACACGCTTTCCCTCTTCGGTCACAACGTTCATCCCCAGCACATCATCGATGAAGAATGATCCCTCCGGAGGTTGGGTAATATCACTGCCGGGGATCAGCATCAATTGATCTTTCAATTGTTCGGCAGCAGAACGAGTCACAACACCGCCGAGCCTTACAACAGTGTTTTTGCCGTTGATTCGAACCTCTTCAACGGCAAACTCACGAGAACTCTCGGAATTGCGACCGATCCAGACTTTCTGCAGGTGCGTGAATCGTTCAACAGAATCCGACCACCGGGTGATCTTAATCTCTCCCTTCAATCCCACAGCACCGGAGATTTTTCCCACCGCGACAAAACCTTTCATGCTCCGGTCTCTCTCACATCAGGGATTGCATCGCAGCGTGCTTTACCCGACGATGTCAAGCACAGCCTTTTTTCCCTCTTTGGCGCCGACAGCCCTCAACAACACCCGAAGCGCAGAAGCCGTCTTTCCACTCCTGCCGATAATCTTGCCGACATCGCTTTCCGCGACCTTCAATTTGAACACCAGTTTCTGCTCTTTTTCTTCAGTCTCGATCGTCACGTTTTCCGGGTGGTCTACGAGATGCTTTGCCACGTATTCCAGGAAATCTTTCATGCTTCCACCTCCTGTAAAAGGTCTAAGACTGATCCGGGTTAGCACGAACTACTCAACGCCCCAGCACCAACCAACCTTCTCAACACAGTGGAATCATTCAGCACAACAAAAAATCAGAATCGTCCCGACGAACGAATACGGTTTACGAAGCAGCAGGAGCGGGCGTTTCCGCTTGCGCTGGAGCCGGTGTGCCTGCAGCAGTGGGCTTTGCCTCGGCAGCGGCATTCTTCTTGCGATCGGCACGTCGTGCTCGCCGGTCTGCTTGCCGTTTGGGTTTCTCCACCTGTTGCATTTGCCAGCGCTCCAGGACGCTTTTCACTGTCGCTTCATCTTTTCCTTGTCGCGTCAATGTCCATCGGAGCCAAAAACCGTTGTGTCGCAATAACGAGCGGACGGTTTCCGTCGGCTTGGCGCCGTTCTTCAACCAGTGCTCGATCCGTTCTTCCTTGAGGGCGAGGCCAACCGGATTCAGGTTTGGGTTGTACTGTCCCAAAGCCTCGATATAGCCGCCATTCCGCGGCGCCCGGATATCCGTTGCGACAAGTCTGTAAATCGGATAGCCTTTCTTACCTTCCCTGCGCAATCGTATCTTTACCAACTTGAATACTCCTCTTTATGAGTTATGTTATTGATGAGTGATACTAAAGACGTTTGAATTTTCTTTTGCGTCCTATCCGTTTAGCGCATCGGAAGGCTCATACCTCGCAAAGCTCTCCGCGCACCGTTCTTGCTTATGTTCTTCATCATCTTCTGCATCTCTTCGAACTGTTTGAGCAGTCGATTCACTTCCTGCACCGTTGTCCCGCTTCCGATTGAAATCCGTCTCCGCCTGCTCCCATTCAGAACAGAAGGACGAAGACGCTCCTCCTTCGTCATCGATTGGATGATTGCTTCGATACGGACAAGCTCCTTATCGTCCACGTTTGCGTTCGCAGGCAGTTTGTTCATACCCGGGATCATGGAGACAACTTGACTGAGAGGCCCCATTTTCTTTATTTCCCTGAGCTGATCAAGAAAATCTTCAAACGTAAACTGGGCCTTCCTGAGTTTCTCTTCGAGCTTGACCGCTTTGTCCTGATCGAATGTCTCCTGCGCCTTCTCAACGAGCGTGACGATGTCGCCCATCCCGAGAATGCGCGAAGCTATGCGATCCGGATAAAACAGCTCGAGTGCATCCAACTTTTCGCCAACACCGATGAACTTGATCGGTTTCTGCACAATGGAGCGAATCGAAAGAGCCGCACCGCCGCGACTATCGCCATCCAGCTTTGTGAGGACGACACCGTCGAAATTCAGCCGATCGTGAAACGCTTTGGCGGTGTTCACGGCGTCCTGTCCCGTCATCGCATCGACGACAAACAGGATTTCGTGGGGACGCACTCTGTCGCGGATGGCGGCGACTTCGTTCATCATCTCTTCATCGACGTGCATCCTTCCGGCGGTATCCAGGATAATCGTATCCCGGATGTTCTTTCGGGCGTATTCGACCGAATCGTCGGCTATCTTCAGAGCACTGGCATCGCGATCGATGTAGACCGGAACGTCGATCTGCTTCCCTAGCATCTGTAATTGATCGATTGCGGCAGGACGATGAACGTCTGCTGCGACGAGCAAAGGGAGCCTTCCTTTGCTTTTCAGGAAATTGGCAAGTTTACCCGCGAATGTCGTCTTACCAGAACCTTGAAGTCCAGCTATAAGAATGACGGTTGGAGGAGTCTGGGAAAACACCAGGTCCGACTTCGTCTCACCAAGCAGCTTGACCATCTCATCGTGAATGATCTTGACGATGAGCTGTCCGGGGGTGATGCTGTTCAGTACTTCCTGGCCTACGGCCCGCTTCTGAACGTCTTCAATGAACTGTTTCGCAACTTTATAGTTGACGTCGGCGTCGAGTAGAGTCCGACGAACTTCCCTGAGGGACTCTTCTACATTGTTCACAGAAATCTTGCCTTCCCCACGGAGCTTCTTGAAGGTGATTTCTAGCTTTTGGCTGAGACTTTCAAACATGCTTTCGCTACCCGCTCATGACAACAATTCTTTCAAGTCTTGATCGTTTGGAGTCTCTGGAACCTGAAAGTTTGAAGCATCTTGGCCTTCAAAATAGAGAAAAAAGGGGCGCTAATCAAGCGTTAATTCGCGGCCTTTCTTGCTCTGGCACATCTGCAGATCGCGATGTCTGCGCTCCGATCACAAGCTTCCCCTCGAATCAGACCGTTCTGGTAACAAAAAACCGCCGCCCCAACTTCCCTGGCGACGGTCCGATTGCTCCTAAGCGTCTTCCGATCTAGCCGGCCTCCTTAAGGGCCTCCGCACCTGCCACAATTTCGAGCAGTTCCTTTGTGATCGATGCCTGCCGGGCCTTATTGTAGGACAATGTCAGATCGGTAATGAGTTCCTTCGCATTCTCCGTGGCATTATCCATGGCGGACATCTGAGCCCCAAGGGCGGCGGCGTTCGATTCCAGGAGGATTCGCCATATCTGAAAATTCAAATGCTTCGGCAGAAGAGCATCGATAATTTCTTTGATGGACGGTTCATAGATGTAGTCGACGTGTGACCGCGCCTTGCGAGTATCTTCCACTTTCAATTCCTCGGGCGGAATGGGCAGCAATTGTTCGATCACAATCCGCTGTTGAAGAACATTCTTGAATTCGTTATAGATAACCTCGACCCTGTCAAATTCCCCCTTGAGATATCCAGACATCAGATCTGCCATAATTCCCCTGGCTTTGCCAAAATCCAGAGTCTGGAATATTCCGACATGTCGGGAATGGATTTGGTAGTCACGCTTGCCGAAGTAATCGGATCCCTTCCTGCCAATTGTGACGACTCGAACGGTCTGAAGTTCGGGATTTTGTTGACGGATGTGGTTCGCAGCGGTTTTGATGACGTTCGTGTTAAACGCACCGCACAATCCGCGGTCCGCCGTTACTACGACCAGCAGGACATTCTTCACGTCACGTGTTTGAAGCAATGGATGCAGCAATGGATCGAGTTCGGCTACTAGATGAGCGATCAGACGCTTCATTTCCCTTGCGTATGGACGGGCCGACAGGATACCCTCCTGCGCACGGCGCAACCTTGCAGCCGCCACCATTTTCATGGCTTTGGTGATTTTTTGAATACTCTTGACGCCTGAGATCCGTCTTCGTATTTCTCTGAGGGTCGCCATCTGCTATTTTGCAGACGCCTTGAATTTTCCCGCGAATTCTTTCACGATACCGTGCAGTTTCTCAACGATGTCCTTGGACAGATCCTTCTCGTGTTCAATCGCTGTCAGAACGGCTGGATATTTCAGTCCAATCATCTCGTGCAATTCCTTTTCGAATCGCTGGACATCATCAAGGGGGACCTCATCCAGGTATCCGTTCGTTCCGACGAAAATGCTGACAACCTGTTTCTCCACCGGCATGGGAACATATTGATCCTGCTTCAGCAATTCCACGAGGTGCGAGCCACGCCGGAGGGCTTGCTGCGTTGCTTTGTCAAGATCCGAGCCGAACTTCGAAAACGCTTCAAGCTCGCGGTACTGAGCAAGCTCGAGCCGCAAGCGGCCCGCCACTTTTTTCATCGCTTTGATCTGAGCGTTGCCGCCGACACGCGAGACAGAAATACCGACGTTGATGGCAGGACGAATTCCCGAATTGAACAAACTCGGCTCGAGATAAATCTGGCCATCGGTGATTGAAATGACGTTTGTTGGAATATAGGCGGAGACATCATTCGCCTGGGTCTCGATAATCGGCAATGCGGTCAGACTGCCGCCACCGAGTTCATCGTTGAGCTTGGAAGCTCGTTCCAGAAGACGAGAATGCAAATAGAATACATCTCCGGGATATGCTTCGCGCCCGGGCGGTCGCCGGAGCAGCAGAGACATCTGCCGGTATGCCTGGGCATGCTTCGAAAGGTCATCATAAATCACAAGCGCGTGGCGACTCGTATCACGGAAGTACTCACCAAGCGTCGCCCCTGCGTACGGCGCAATGAATTGCATCGGGGCTGAATCGCTGGCCGATGCCTGGATCACCGTCGTGAATTCCATTGCTCCCTGTTCCTCAAGCTTCGCGACAACCTGCGCGACGGTCGATCCCTTCTGTCCGATGGCAACGTAAATACAATAGACCGGCTTGATTCCTTCCGCCTTCGCCGATTCCGAATGCGTATATTTCTGGTTAATAATGGCATCGATCGCAACTGCCGTCTTTCCGGTCTGCCGATCTCCGATAATAAGCTCGCGCTGCCCACGGCCGATAGGGATCATCCCATCAATTGCCTTGATGCCTGTTTGAAGCGGTTCTTTGACCGGCTGCCGGGCGATAACGCCGAGTGCCTTGCGCTCGAGAGGCAGAAACTTGTTCGCCTTGATCGGTCCGTGTCCGTCGAGAGGCTCGCCGATCGGGTTGATCACGCGACCGAGCATCGACTCTCCTGCCGGCATCGAAGCGACGCGCCCCGTGCGTTTGACCGTGTCCCCCTCCTTGATCTGCGACCCTTCTCCGAAAATCACACATCCTACATTGTCTTCCTCAAGGTTGAGAGCCATGCCGAAAATGTTGTTCGGGAATTCTACGACTTCGCCGTACATCACTTTGGCAAGACCATAGATCCGGGCGATCCCGTCTCCTATCTGAAGGACAGTACCAACTTCGTAGACATCGACATCCCTTTCGAAGCCCGAAAGCTGTCTTCGTAATATCGTCGAAACTTCATCTGGTCTTACTTCAGCCATGAATGTTCCTTTTTCAATTTAGACTACACCGTAAAAACTTCTACGAACTAATTGAGCCCATTGCCTCCGACAAACCGTTGGCGCAACAACTCAAGCTGACGCCTGATACTTCCGTCGAAGACGGTGTCTCCGACCCTTGCAACGAAACCACCCACCAACTCCCTGTCCACACTGAATGAAATGCGGACTTTTTTGTTTGCAAAGGACTCCAGTTTCTGTTGTAGAAGCGTCGTTTGGTCGCCCG
Source organism: Bacteroidota bacterium (assembly GCA_017882185.1). Lineage (GTDB taxonomy): Bacteria > Bacteroidota > Ignavibacteria > UBA10030 > UBA10030 > JADGQA01. Next base: position 17,487 of record JADGQA010000011.1, on the reverse strand, counting down.
AAAAATCTCCCACTCCCTTCACTTCAACATTGACGATCCCTTGACGCTCATCCCGTATCACAAAAAACTGCTCAATGATGTCCGGCAGATAGTTTTCTCTCCCTTTTTCTACTAGGATTGCGAGAAACCCAAGGGTCACTTTTTGGATTTTCTCAGAGAACAAACTCAGAAGTATCTCGTGCTTTCTTGCTTTGTTGATGATCGGGCTTTTCAAAAAAAGCAGAAAGTCCCGGGATTCCCTGACAGAACGCCGGAGAATTTCCAGATCCTTTGCGATAACGTCGACGTATTTTGGTTCTTCCGCCATTTCCGCAAGCGCTTCCGCGTAGCGGCGGGCAACCCTGACATTCACCATGGATTACAATTCCTGCTGACTAATTCCGTGGAAGTTGACCAAGAAACGTATCGACAATCTTCTTCTGTTTTTGTGCGTCGAGCGATTCGTCGAGGATTTTTTCGGCGACTTTGATTGCAAGGTCTGCGACCTCGCCGCGGAGTTCTTTCCGGGCGGAATCCACGTTTCGTTGAATCTCTTCAGTTGCCCGCTGGAGCTCCTGCTTGGCCTGCTGGCGGGCCTTGCCGACAATTTCTTCCTTCATCTTTTCCGCCAAGAGCTTGCTCTCGCGCAGCATTATCTGGTATTCCTGTTCCGCGCGCGCAATGCTCTCTTCGTTCTTCTTCAAGAGCTCGGCCGCCTCGGAACGCGCGCGATCCGCCTGTTCCAGCGCGGACCGGATTTTATCCTCACGCTCCGCGAGAGCCTGCACCAAGGGCTTCCAGGCGTACTTGCTCAGGATCGCCACCAAAACAATGAAGGAGACAATTGTCCAAATAGTGAGGCCCGGATTTAAATCGAGCATGACCTTCTCCGTTTCTGGTGATTAGCCTACGCTTTTCGTTGCGAGAATGATGCAGATAACCAGGGCAAAAAATGTTGCGCCTTCGATGAGCACGGCAGCGAGCAACATCGATGTACGTACCTGACCGGCCACCTCCGGCTGACGGCCGCTCGCATCCATCGCAGCTGCAGCAAGTTTACCGATACCGAACGCCGCGCCCAATACCACGAGTCCCGCTCCGAATCCGGCTGCAACAAATCCCCATTGAAGTGCTATCCATCGTGCGACTTGTACTGCATTTGCATCCATGGCATGTTCCTCCTAAGAAAATGTTCGTTGTAGAATTTGAGTTATTCGTCGATCAATATATTTAATGGTTATTGTCGTGATGTTCCGCTGCCCGAATCCCCACACCCATGAAGAGTGCCGTAAGGATTGTGAAAATGTACGCCTGAAGAAACGCAACGAGTATTTCGACCAGGCTGATGCCGGCCGCAAACACGACGGGAACGGGAGAGAGTATGTACGACTGGAAGATGAAAATCAACCCGATGAGGGACAACACCACCATATGCCCCCCCGTCATATTGGCGAAGAGACGCAAACAGAGTGCGAACGGCTTTGTAAACAGTCCGATGAATTCGACAGGAATGGTAATCGGCCACAGGAACCACGGCACACCTCCCGTCAAATGGGCCAGATATTTCGCGAGTCCTTGCGCACGGATAGCCGCTACCTGGATCATCACGAATGCAATCGCCGCGAGACCTGCCGTCACCGCAATGTTCGAGGTCGAGGTGATGCCGAACGGAATCAACCCGAGCAGATTCATGAACAGGATAAAGAAAAATGTCGTAAGCAGGTACGGCAAATACGGCAATCCCCCCTTTCCCATATTCTCAAGAACGACCTCGTCGCGAATAAAGATGACCGCTGTTTCGAGTGCGTTCGTGAACCCTTTTGGGACAAGACTCTTTTTATACCTTCGGGCTGCCGAGATTGAAACAATGGCCAGCAGCAATCCGGCAACCCATAAAAAGAAAACGTGCTTCGTTATCGAAAGGTCGATCGACAAGCCGCCAATCACGATCGGCGGGAAATGCGGGAGGTCAATGTGCGTAAATGGAAGGTCAACGGTGTGGGAATCCTTGAGGTGATCGAGAAGTTCCGTAAAATTGAATTTGCCCCCTTCTTCCACAGCCTTCGTCCCGGCCGTATGAAGAGTATCAGCGATGGTTGCCGACGCGTGGTTCAGCGTATCAACAACAGACCGTGGTTCAATCGGCACGGAACATCAAGATTGTTTTTTGACTGTTGCTTTGGTTTCCAAATAGTATATCTCCAGCCCTAAATTTATCATATAGAAGAACAGCAAGCACAATGTCAAAGGAAGCGCCTGGAATCCAAGGTAGCGTATCATCACCAGCACGAGAGCAGCCATCGCGAACAACCGGGCGCCGATCCCTCCCAGGACAATTTTCAGGAAGGTTATGTTGCTTTTTTCAAACGACAACCGAATTGACAAATATCCCAGAAGAATGTTGACGAGACTGATGACGGCAGCCACGATCGCCGCCCTCACCGCTTCGTGGTCTGCAAATAGGGACAGGAAAATATAGCCGACAACACAGGCAACGGCATACAAGAGACCGGTGAGACGCAGAAAATTCCAATCCGTCTTCACGTTGGCTTATCTTCGTTCTTGTCCGATTCCATTTTTCCCAGATCAGCGGCGGTCTTGAAAAACTTGATGAACCCTCCGACAGCACCGATCGTCACACCTGTTACCATGAGCCACGGCGAAGTGTGGAACTTTGCGTCAGCCCACGATCCCAGAAAATAGAATATGATGACGCCGGCGGCCAGCTGAATTCCGAGTCCAAGGTAAGGGGCAGCGTCTCGGTAGAATGAATTCGAACCAATGTTCAATTTCACACATACACCCAACATCCACTGCAAAAGTGAATACCCGGATTCAGTGACGGTACCGTCAATGCTTTATTTCGTAGAGCGGAGCTTTTTCCGACATCGACACCTTTCCATCAAAAATCGAACCCTCGTCCACAACAAGCCTCGTGGCGCGCACGTCTCCCCGGACTACCGACTTGCTTTCAAAAACAATTTTCTCAGCTGCACTCACGGCACCGCGTACCTTGCCGCCGATCGTAATATTTTTTCCCGTGATGTTTCCTTCCACCTCTCCCATCACACCGATCGCCAGCGATTCCGACGCAATGACCTCGCCGATAACCTTCCCGTCGATCCGCACACTTCCCTGACTGCGTATCTTGCCTTCAACGACCGTTCCGGCTCCTATCATGTTCAGTTCTTTAATCGGATCAGGTTTTGCCATGGCCATCTCTCACAGGTTATAGTTCAATAAATAGAGTCTCGGATCGACTGGGGTGCCGTTTTTCCATATTTCGAAATGCACATGCGGACCCGAACTGGTTTGTCCCGAATTGCCGAGAAGCGCAATCGGCTCGCCACGCTTGACAAACGCGTTTGCCGACTTCAAGATTGCTTCATTGTGTTTGTAGAACGTGAGAAATCCGCCATTGTGCGAAACAATGACCTGGTATCCGTCGCCGTGCGTCCATCCGGAAAAGACGACATATCCGTCCGCCGCCGCACATACCAATGATCCCAGTTTCGCAGCGATGTCGAGACCAAAATGTCCCTGTGCCGGATTGTAACCCCGGGTCGTATAGCCTTCGACCGGCATCATCGCCGGAAAGACGATTCTCGGCGCTTCTTCAGACTGCGGATTCGACGGATGATAATTTGGCTCCGCTGCTGTCTGCGGTGCATTTACGTCCGACACCGCGCTACTCGTCACATCAGTTGTCTTCTCTTCCGGGATTTCCTGTGGAGCCGCGTTCACCGTTCCGACCATTATCGAATCCGCCTCCGACACGTCTTCGCCCAGAGCCCTGCGCAATTTGATGTTATACGAGCGCAATTCGACAAGCTGCTCCATAACGCCATTCATTCTCTGGCTCAGATTGACAAGCTCTTTGCCGTATTTGTTCTCAAGATAAGGGTTCGAGATCGGAACCAACGACCCGAAGGGAGTGTAGATCAGGACTAGCAGGACAGAGGACACAATGAGAACGATCGCCGACAACAATCCCACTGCGAGATGCCAGGGAACCACCTCGTAGTTTCTGGACTTGCGGGTCTCGCCGTTCGGAACGACGAGAATCGAAAGGACGTTTTTCCTCGACGCATGATGCTCACTGTTTTCGGACATCTGTCAATATCACCGATCAATTCGCTCAAAACTTCAATTTTTGGAATTGAAATATAACCAACAGAGGCCCGAAATGCAAAGATTTTCTGCAAAAAAGGGCAAAAATGTCTCTTCCTCATCATAAAAATCTGACAGGTGAATTCTCAAGGTGAGTTGCGAGAACCCGATTGCAGTTGCGGGAATTGGTTCGACCCCACCTTCTGCTCTACGTACTTCCGCGTGCAGCTGTTGACATCCTGCAAACCGACGTGGACAAAAAGGAGATCGTTGGATATCCTATCGAGGTCAGAGATCGATGGGGCGTATCGTCGCGTGCGACCCTGGTAAACCTTAGCTTTTACTTCTTCACCAGTAAACTGGAAAGACTCCGTGGAATTGTCGGTGAGTCAGACACGCTGAATCCCATTGATTGAGCAATAGAGAGTGTTGTGTGAAATCCTTCCTCCGTGACGTGGCCCGTAGGTTCCGATACCAACAACCGTCCCCCTTTCTTCAGAGAGGCATGGATTTCCGAGAAGAGTGTTTTTGTATCCGGCACTTCGTGCACGACAGCGAATACTAATGCGAAATCGAATTTCCCGGACAAATCGTCGATCTGTAGGGAAGAGCTTGTGCAAGTGCGCGCCGTGATCCGACCGGACAGTCTTGCCTTGTTGGCACGCTTCAGTAGTCGTTCGATCATTTTGCTCTGGAGATCGACACAGACGATTTGTCCCCTTTCGCCGACGAGCTTCGCGAGCGGTAGAGTGAAAAATCCCATACCAGGCCCGATTTCGAGGACCCACATTTGTGGTTTAACATATGCACTGAGAATTTTTTCAGGATCTTGCATCAATCTACGGATGGGGCTTGCCAGGAAGTACCCCAGCCACCAAGGACACACTCTTTCGGCCATTACATTGTCCTCATTGTCATTGGTGAAAAGTTCGGACGTTCGGGATCGTTCCGTTCTGCCTGAAATGAGCGATCGTTTCTTCGATGCCGATTTCATACGGAGTCGGCGTGAAGTGGAAATGTTTTTCAAATTTCGATGAATCGAAGATATAATCGTCTTCGCTTTGATACAACATCTCAATCGCTTCTCGAGGTTGCTCGGCGAAAATTCCTGTCATTTTCAACATCCATTTCTTGAGGACCGTGAAATCAGGACTGACCCCAAGTTTCTTCGCGACGATTCTTATGAATTCCTCGCCAGTTAGCGGCGGACTTGCGGTCGGAAGATGCCAAACTTGATTCCAAGCGGATTGTTCCTTGCCGAGAAGATAGAGTGCCTTTCCGCAGTCAACGGTGTACGTATACGAGTGGACGGTATTGATGTCTGCCAGAGGCGTCGCCTTCTTTCCTTTTGCGAGACGCTCAATAATAAGCATAAATGGGGTACTTGTCTTGTTCGCGTACGGACCGTAGAAATCGGCCGACCTCGCTATCATTGCCGTGATGTTGTTTTTGCGCGTTTCCGACAGTAGGTATTCTGCTATTGTTGCCCTGACTTCACCCTTCTTCGAACACGGATTGACAGGTGTATCCTCCGTCATGTGCCCTTTCACTTTTCCGTAGGGATACACATTGTCGAAAAATACCAGCCTGGCGTTTTTTGCTTTGCAGGCTTCGACCGTATTGCGCATTATTTTGGGCCACTGCTCCTCCCAGACCGACGCTTTGTAGCGCAGCCCTGCAACGAGATACACGACGGAAGATTCTTCAATCGAGTTCTTTGTCTCGTCTAAATTCGTCAAGTCCGCAATTGCAACTTCTGCCGCCAGCATGCCGCGTCCGGTTCGTGACACGAGCTTTACCCGTTCATTTTTCGAAATCAACTCTTCCGCAAGCGTTTGCCCGATGGCACCGCCTGCTCCTAAAATGATATAGTTTGTATTCATTGTCATCTCTTTTCAGTCTACTGTGTCAGGTACCGTTTGGGTCATTGCACACCCATTTTCAGTGTTCGATGAACCACCGCAGTAACTTCAATTTCCATTCTTTGTATGGCGGCACTTTCAGGAACCAGAATTCGATCCACGTCCCTTTTTCCATGATCGCCTTATCGTGCGAAAATGTCTTGAAACCGTATTCGCCGTGATAACTGCCGATGCCGCTTGCGCCGACGCCGCCAAGCGGGAGATTCCTGTTTGCGAAATACATGACGGTATCATTCAGCGAGCCGCCTCCGAACGAAAGCTCGTCGAACAAAGAATCGGTTACTGCCGATTTCTTTCCAAAGACATACAGCGACAGCGGTTTGTCATAAGTTCGTATTTTTTCAACCACTTCGCGAAGATCGTCAAATCTGATAACGGGGAGGAGCGGTCCGAATATCTCTTCCGTCATGATTTCGTCATCAAACGTTACGTTGTGGAGAATGGTGGGACTGATCAATAGTTGTTCTTTGTCTGTTACGCCGCCGAAAAATATCTTCTCGGGGTCCATAAGCATCTTTAGACGTTCGAAATGTCGTTCGTTGACGATCGCCATATAATTGTCGCCGATCGATGATGGACTGAAATGTGCCATGAGGAGCCGCTTGAGTTCGGCAAGGAGCCGCTGTTCAATGGAAGAGTGCACCAGAAGATAATCCGGTGCAACACATGTTTGGCCGGCATTCGAAAATTTCCCCCAGATGATCCGCTTTGCCGCAATGTTGATATCGCAATCCGACAAAATGATTGCTGGATTCTTTCCCCCGAGCTCAAGCGTTACGGGCGTCAAATGCTTGGCGGCGGCTTCGTAGACGATTTTTCCAATGACCGAGCCTCCGGTGAAGAATATCTTATCGAACCGTTCTTGAAGAATCTCGCCAGCGATCTCCGCACCGCCCTCGACAACGTGAAGATAGTGGGAAGGGAAATGATCGTTGATCAGTGCCGCCATTGCACGGGATGTATTCGGGGCAAGCTCGCTCGGCTTCACGATGGCTGTGTTCCCGGCTGCAATCGCGGAGACCAATGGCAACAATGTTAACTGATACGGGTAATTCCACGCGCCGGCGATATAGGTAACACCATACGGTTCCGGCAGTAAATAACTCCATTCGGGGAAATTGAGAAGATTTGTACCGACTCGATGTTTGCGGCTCCATTTGGGCAGATCGCGGATTGAATGTGCAATCTCTCCATAGACAAGCGAGAGTTCTGTCGTTATAGTGCCGTAACGCGATTTCTTCAAATCAGCATATATAGCATCAAGGAGAGTTTGCTCGTTTTCCCGCAGCACCTCTCTCAAGCCGTGCAGTTGCTTGATTCGGAAGTTGATATCGCGGGTGGCGTTCGTTTTGAAATATGCTCGTTGTTGGGAAACCAGTTCTGTGATATTCATTGATTTCGTCTTTGTTCATCATGAAAGAGTTTTGCGTAGCATACTATAACAACAGATTGGTTCTTAGCTGAGCTGGATTATCGTAGCGCATCGCGCGTTTCTACTCTTAGCAGGCGGTCTTGCTTCATCATGTTACTCGACCTCACCCATCACCAGACTTACAGTCCCCCTTTTAGGGAGCCGGAGGCGTAAGATTGTTAATGTGCGAAGCACATTACTACTTTTCTCAGGGGGTCGTGCTTCATCTTCGTCTGCGACCTCACCCTCCCCTCTCCTTATCCGCAAAATGCGCGGGACGCTGGGAAACACGCAGGAGAGGGTTTCTTACGCACTTGCTCTCACGAAGCCTGCTGGGGTCGGCCATTTCTTAGAAACAAAAGCGAGAATCAATCCGGCGATCGAGCCTTCGATCAGAACGTGATAACCGGAGTCGACGAAGAAAACCGCGATGGGCATATTGAACGTTGCCACCTCGATAATGCCTCCTTGCAGAGCGTCGAAGAGTACACCCATGATGATACCAAACTTCAAGCCTAACGGTATGCGTGATGCGCCTGGATAATAGGCTACATAGATCGGGAAGAAGTAGGAGAGCAAGAAACAATAGACAAGATACGCGAGGGCGATAAAAGGAATAATGAAATTCTCACGCGCGATCGACGCCTCCTGTTGATGGAACCAAGCCCCCATAAGGGGTTCATGAAATACAAAGCCCACATTGAAAAGGACGAGAAACAGAATCGCTGTGGATATAATGACAAACTTTTTGCTCATGGTGGCTCCTGTGAGAGGGGAATTGGGTTGGCTACTTTTTCCGACAGACATCTGTTGGAAAGCGTCCTGGTTCACTTACGTTCTGGTAGATGTTGAATAACAGCATCACCCTGGCAACCGGTTGCGCCAGTCACTACAATCGTTTTGCCTGGATGCGGCATATCGGTTTTGTGCTATGAATTAAAGATATTCTTTGATGAACCGACTAACGTCAGTAGTTCTTGTTTTGGAGGAACTTCAAGTCCGTTTGACTTAAGTTGTTCCTGAAAATGTTTAAACGAAGGTAATCCGATAAGCGTCTTTTCGTCTTCGTCCGATTTGAAAAATGCGGTATGAATAAATGTTTTACCGTCAGCGCTCAAGCAGGCATGATAGTCAATGCCAGGATGATTCAATTTTTGTAAATCAGTCATAACATTTTTTATGTTCCTTTGATTCTGCGCTGCATAATCTGCTTTGGTGGTATACGTTACTTTTACTATTTTCATTTTGTATTATTTTTTGATTAATAAAATTATTTAGAATTTATACTTGATCTTGGCAAGCAACGGGGCCGGCCAAAGCATTCAAGTAAGTCATTGCGATCCGCTGCAGGCGGAGAAGCAATCTGGGCTGTCCATATTGCCGGTGCTGGCAGATTGCTTCGTCGTTTCACTCCTCGCAATGACGGTTACTTTGTTGGACAGCCTCGGCGTACGACGCAACTGTCGGACAACATTGTCGCCTTACTTCACCGGATTTCCGTCGCCATCCAGGAACTGGATTTCTCCATACCCAAGCGAGCGGATCCCCTCCTCAATCTTGCTTCGGTCTCCAATAACGACCCAGACCAGATTGTCGGGATGAAGAACTTTCTTCGCCGCGTCTGTCACGTTCAGAAGCGTGAGATCGCGAACCTTTTGCGGATACGTTGTCCAGTAGTCGTCCGGGAATCCGTACTGTACAAGCTGTGAAAGCGATCCGGCAACTGCCTGGTTCGTTTCCCATTCACCCGTGAGACTGAGTGTCAGGTTCTTCTGAACCTTCTCAAGCTCATCGGTTGTCGGCGGCCGGGTCGCCAGGATATCCCGGAGCTCTTTGTTCATCTCGACCAGCGATTCCTTCGTCTTGTCAGTCTGAACGGGCGCATACGCAAGGAACGGTCGCTGTCCCCGTGCAGACCAAAGGAACGAAAACGCACCATACGACCAGTGCTTGTCTTCGCGGAGATTCATGTTGAGCCTTGAGCTGAACGCTCCGCCGAGGACGGTATTCATCGCATCGATCGCAATCTCATCCGGATTGTTCTGGGGCGGACCCACATGGCCTGCGAAAATAATGGATTGCTGTGCGCCCGGCTTGTCAAGAATGTAGACTGACGACTTTGCCGGGAGGGACACATCGTGGATGTCCTTCTTCGGCACATCACCCTGCTTCCAATCCTTGAACAAGCGCTCGAGTATTGGTTTTATTTCATCGATTGTGGTGGCTCCGACAATCACCAGCGTTGCGTTGTTCGGCTTCAACCAGGTATCGTGGAACTTCATCATTTCTTCACGCGTCATCGCTCCGACAGATTGTTCGGTCCCCGAACCGGTCAAAGGATTCCCGTAGGCGTGCCCCTTCCCGTAAAGAAGTTTGGAGAAGACCCGGAGTCCCATCTGGATGGGCTGCATTTTCTCACGCTGGATCTGGGCGAGTGTCTGTTTCTGGAATCGGGCGAAGTCCTCCTGTGGAACTGAAGGATTGAGGACGACATCTGCGTACAACGCGAGAGAAGCATTGAGGTTCGCCTTGAGCGCTGACATGGAGACGATGGATTCGTCAAGATTTGAACCGACATTAAGAGTCGCGCCGAGAAGTTGCAGCTGGTCGCTGATTTGGAGCGCTGTTCGTGTCTTGGTTCCTTCATCGAGCATGCGCATCGCCAGGTTTGCGGTGCCGGGCGTCGCGAACTGGTCCGCTGCGTATCCGGCATCAAACAGGAGACTGAAATTAACGACCGGCACAGATTGGCGCTGAGCGACGATGAGCTTCAGGCCATTGGAAAGTACCGTACGCTGAAACGCGGGAAAGTGCGCCTCGGGCGGAGCTGCAACGTCGGGCAGTGTATTCCGAACAAGCGTGTCACTTGCCGTGTTCGTGAATTGAGGAAAAGGCTCGATGTCTAGTGTGTAGACGCCATCCGACAACCATTCTTTGACTGCGTTCAGGATTTCTTTGGTGGTTGCACCCTCAATCCTTTTTAGAGTAATCTTGTAGTGATCCGCCGAACCAGTGAACGTCTCGTTCTGGGCGAGGATGTCTGATTTCCCGCCGAAGCCACCGATCCGTTCGATCCCGCGTGTGAACCTGGCGATGTATTGTGTTTTCGCACGCTGTAGTTCCTGTTCTGTCGGGCCACCCTTCAGGAATTTCGCAAGCTCTTCATCAACCGCTTTCTCGACCTTGCTTACATCGTCCCCTGGTTTTGCCGTCACTTCAATATCGAACTGTCCACCGATCTCACGCAAATCCGTGTAGGCCGTGACGTTTGTTGCAATTTGATCATCATACACGAGCCGCTTGTAGAGGCGAGATGACTTGCCGGAGGTGAGAATGCTTGCCGCAAGATTGAGGTAATCGCCTTCTGCCGATCCCCATTGGGGCACGTTCCAGACTTTATACAACCGGGCTTGCGCGACCCGGTCATAGGCAAACCCACGTTGCGCGCCGGTTCGCTTGGCAACCCAGAGCTTTGGTCGCGCAACGGGAGGTCCAGATGGGATGTCTCCGAAGTATTTCTTCACGTGATCAAGCGCGCTCTTGGCATCGATGTCGCCCGCGATCACCATCGTGGCGTTGGATGGTCCATAGTAAGTCTGGAACCATTCTTTCACGTCGTCGAGCGAAGCGGCATTCAGATCGGCCATCGAGCCGATGACCGTCCATGAGTACGGATGTGCGGCCGGGAACGTACTCTTCACGATTAATTCTTCCGATACGGCGTACGGTTCGTTCTCGCCCTGGCGTTTCTCGTTCTGCACCACTCCGCGCTGTTCGTCCAGCTTTTTCTGGTCGATGGCGCCCAACAGATGCCCCATCCGGTCCGATTCGATCCAGAGGACACGATCGAGTGCAGAGGTAGGCACATTTTCAAAAAAGTTCGTCCGGTCTTCGCTGGTGGTTCCGTTCAAATCCGTCGCGCCGATTCGTTCCATGGCTTCGAAGAAGGCTCTCTGATCGGAACCTCCCTTGAAGTGTTCGCTCCCCGTGAACATCAGGTGTTCGAACAGATGAGCAAATCCGGTTTTCCCCGATTTTTCATTCTTCGACGCGACGTGGTACCAAATATTAACGGCCACGATCGGCGCCTTGTGGTCTTCGTGGACGAGCAGCGTCAATCCATTCTCGAGCACGAATTTTTGGTACGGGATATCGATTCCTGCGATCATCGAGGTGCCCGCTTTCTGTGCGCTGAGGACGAGCGGAAGGGCGACCATCAGTGCCAGGAAGATAAACCATGGCTTTTTCATATTGGATTCCTTTGGTTGGTGAATGATGTCTCGGTGGGTTTCCTGCCTCATTTCATCCCGTAGATGTTCATCGGACTAACAGAACGCACTGAAGGTAATAATCATGTTGCCGGAAAGCAACGCGCCGTTATCATTGCGTAGAGTGAACAATTTGGAAAGGGTTGAGCGTCTGTTTGCTCTCCGACGGTCTCAATTCGCGTTTCTGCGGGCTTTCGAAGTCTGTCTCGTTGGAATTCTACTCCAACGGTTCAAGTACGTCCGGGATTTGTTCTAAAGCGCGGGAGTGCAACTCCCGAGTTGAGTTGTGTCCGACAGTGGAACAGTCGGAAAGCTTGGCTAAATTGAAGATGATCCTACTGTTGTCAGCATCTCCGACAACGAACGACGGGATCAAACGAGGGACTCAACAGCGGCAAGGAAGCTGAAGGATCGATTTCCTATTTCGCGTCGTTTTCGGGCGGCACCTTTTTTTCTTCCGCGTGATGCTTTACAACTCGTGCCTGCGTGTGGAATATGACTTCCTCAGCGATATTCGTCGCCAAGTCGCCCACCCGCTCCAGGTTTCTGCTGACGCGATTCAACTCGAGGCCGCATTCGATCGTTCGCGAGTTGTTCTTCACCAATTCAATGACCTTTTTTGCTACATCCCGATTGAGATTATCAATCTCGTCGTCTTTCGTCAGAACACCCTTCGCTTTAATCGGATCCAGGAGGATAAACCCATCGAGCGCGTCCTTGAGCATGGCCTTGGTGATTGCTGCCATCTTCGGAATCTCGTCGATCGTCACCGCATCGGTGAGCTTGCAGAGCACGAGCGCAGATTGGGCAATGTTGACAGCATGATCGCCGATTCGTTCGAGATCGTTGTTGATCTTGAGTGCGGCAAGGATGAATCTCAGATCGCTTGCCAATGGCTGTTGAAGAGCCAGCAAATCAATGATAGCGTTGTCGTTCTCAATCTCGAGGGCATCGACCCGTTTGTCCTTTTCAACGACTTTCGATGCGAGATCCGCGTCCTTTTCGAGAGCCGAGCGGATCGCTTCCCCAAGATTTTCCTCAACGACACTCCCCATCTTGACGAGCGTGGTTTTCAGACTTTCCAGTTCCTTTTGAAAGTGACGTTCCATGGTCGTTGTCTCCTCCCAATGCTATCCAAATCTACCAGTGATATAGTCTTCTGTTTGTTTTTCAGTCGGGGCAGCGAAGATTCGTTTGGTTTCGCCGTACTCAATAACCTGGCCCAGATACAGAAACGCGGTGAAATCGCTCGCGCGTGCCGCCTGTTGCATGTTGTGCGTGACGATGACGATCGTATACTCTTTCTTCAGTTGCTGCATCAACTCTTCGATCTTCAACGTCGCAATGGGATCGAGTGCAGAACATGGCTCATCCATGAGGATGATCTGCGGTTTCATCGCCAGCACACGGGCAATGCAAAGACGCTGCTGTTGTTCAAGCGTGAGCCGCATAGCAGAATCCTCGAGACGGTCTTTCAGATCGTCCCAGAGGAGAACATTCCTCAGAGATTGTTCAACGATGTTGGGAAACTCGACATTCGATCCCTTGCGGTGGATCTCAAGTCCGAAGGTAATGTTTTTGTAGACCGATAACGGAAATGGATTCGGACGTTGAAATACCATGCCCACTTTTCTTCTGAGTGTAATGAGATCCGTATCAGGTTTGTAGATGTTTTCTCCCTGCACGACGACGCTTCCGGTGACGCTGACTCCTTCGATCAAATCGTTCATGCGATTAAACACGCGGACAAGCGTGGATTTTCCGCAGCCGGAGGGGCCGATGAGGGCCGTAATTCTCCGCTCTCCAATATTGAGATCGATGTTCGTCAGCGCCTGAAACGCGCCGTAGAACAGACTAAGCTGACGCGTCTCGATAACGTGTTTATCCATGACTATCCGAATTTACCGGTAATGTAATCGTCCGTGCGCTTGTCTTTGGGAGATGTGAACAAGTGTTTTGTCTCGTCGACTTCGATCAACTCACCCATCAGCAGAAATGCAGTCCGGTCTCCTACCCTCGCAGCCTGCGCAACATTGTTGGTGACAAGGATAATGGTATATCGCTGCTTGAGAACACGCAACGTTTCTTCAACACGTGCCGTCGAAATGGGATCGAGTCCGGAGGTCGGCTCATCAAACATGATCACCTCGGGATCGACGGCAAGAATTCGGGCAATGCAGAGACGCTGCTGCTGACCCCCTGAGAGATTCATGGCAGGAGTCTGGAGCCTGTCTTTTACTTCATCCCAAAGGTAGGCATCGCGCAAACCCTTTTCCACTATTTCCGAAAGTTTCTTCTTGTTCCGAATGCCGTGCATGCGTGGACCGTACGCAATGTTGTCGAAAATCGATAGTGGCAACGGAAACGGCAAGGCAAAGACGATACCGACTCGTTTGCGCAAGGATTCAGCATCGATTTTATCAACGTCTTGTCCGTCGATGAGTACTGTTCCGCTCTTTTGATAGACAGGGTTGAGGTCATTCAAACGATTGAGCGACTGGAGAAGCGACGACTTTCCGGAGTTCGCCGGGCCTATGATGGTGAAGATTTCGTTTCGACGGATATCGAGGCTGAACTTGTTGAGCGCAGTCGCGTTGCCAAAACGAATCGTCAGGTCGCGAATAGAGAGTTTTGTGTTGTCGGGCTCTACCATTTCTTTCGCTTCCTGAACCGATACCTCAGAATGATTGCTGCAAGATTCAGCAACAAGACGAGCAACAGCAGCACGAGCGCCGTGCCATAACGTATGTTTTCCGGAATACCGGGCACCTGCGTGGAAATGACGTACAAATGGTACGGCAGGGCCATCGTCTGATCGAACACTGACTGGGGCAGTCTCGGAAGATAGAATGCTGCAACGGTAAACAAAATGGGAGCCGTCTCTCCAGCAGCTCGGCCAAGTCCGAGGATTGTTCCTGTCAGGATTCCCGGCAGTGCGTGCGGCAACACGGAGTGGCGGATTGTTTGCCACTTACTGGCGCCGAGAGAAAAGCTTACAATGCGAAATGATCTCGGTACGCTCTCGAGCGCCTCGCGGGAGGCAGTAATAATGACGGGTAGAATCATTATCCCCAGTGTGAGGGAACCAGACAGGATCGAAGCGCCAAAACCCAGGAACAGAACGAAAATTCCCAGTCCGAACAGTCCGTACACAACCGACGGAACGCCGGCGAGATTTACAATCGCAAGTCTCACGAGACGGCTCAGCACATTATCCTTCGAATACTCTACGAGATAAATTGCCGAAAGGACTCCGAGCGGAACCGCGAAGAGAATTGCCCCAAACACGAGGTAGAGAGTTCCGAGTATTGCGGGGAAAATTCCACCTGCCGTCATTCCACTCGTTGGCATCTCGGTCAGAAAGCCCAGATCAATGGCACTGAATCCTTTGATCGATATAATAACCAGGATCAGCAGTACCGGAACAACGACCAGCAGTGTGCAGAAAAAGAGGACGCTAAATGCGATTTTTTGTTGAAGTTGAACCTTCATCCGATTCTTCTATTTCTTTGTCTTATGGAGATACACGTCTGCCACGCCATTGATCAGAAATGTGACAATGAACAGGACGATTCCGATAGCAAAGAGAGCAGCATAGTGTTCCCCTCCCTGCACGGTTTCACCCATTTCCGCGGCAATCGTCGCAGTGAGAGTTCGGACCGGTTGCAGCATGCTATGTGGAATCAGAGCAGCATTGCCGGTCACCATCATTACAGCCATCGTCTCGCCGATGACACGACCGATGCCCAGCATAATGGCCGCAACCATTCCGGGGCGCGCCGCATAGGCAACGATGCGCCACGTCGTTTGCCATTTGGTCGCTCCCATCGCGACCGCCGCTTCCCGATATTGCCGTGGGACCGCGGTGATTGCATCCTCAGCGATTGAGACGATTGTCGGCATTGCCATGAATGCCAGTGTTATGGAACCAGTAAGCGCCGTTAGTCCTGTCGAAAGATCGAACAGGTTCTTGATCAGGGGAACAAGGGTCACCATTCCAATGAATCCGATCACCACCGACGGTATCGCTGCGAGGAGCTCGATCCCTGCTTTCAATACTTCCTTCGTCCGTCGCGGCGCAATTTCTGCGATGAAGAGTGCACTCCCGATACCAATGGGAATCGAAATGACCCCGGCTCCTGCGGTAACAAAAATTGATCCGAGAATAAGCGGAAGGATACCAAATTGCGGAGGATCGGAGATCGGGTACCAATTCCTGGCAAAGAGAAAATCAGAAATAGGTACTCTCCAGAACATGGAGAGTCCTTCCTTCAGAAGAAATGCAAAAATCAACACAACGAAGACAATCGACATGAACCCGCTGAGATAGATCAAGCGTTCAATAACAAATTCTTTCGCTTTGCGGAATCTCACGGTTTATCGGATGATAGGTATATTCGATGATTGGTTGAAAGATTCGGGGACGTGCGACGTGCCACGCGGGCCATGCCGTCCATCCCCGACACAGGTGCTCATAAATAGATCGAGAGCAGAAAGCCCCGCTACTTGGCCAGTTCCGTCGGCTTGACCGGCACGAAATCTATTTTCTTCACGATCTGCTGTCCGGCAGGTGACAGGACATAATCGATAAACGTCTTGACGAGTCCTTGCGGCTCACCTTTCGTGTACATCAGCAGTGGGCGTGAGATGGGATAGGCGCCGCTGATGACATTTTCGATTGTGGGTGAAATAGCGGGAGAGGTTTTGTCTTTGGCAACTTTGAGAGCTTTCTCGCGTGATGTAATGTAGCCCATTCCGTAATACCCGATGGCGTCCAGGTTCTGCGACACCTCGTCGGCAATAGCCTGCGAGCTTGAGAGCAGAAGCGCATCGGCGGCAAATTCTTCCTTCCCTTCGGCATTCCCCTTCCGGAGAACATGTTCTTTGAAATAGACGTGCGTTCCGGAATTGACTTCCCTCGACAGAAGGACGATCTTGGCGTCACGCCCGCCTATTTCTTTCCAGTTCCTCACCCTGCCTGTGAAGACGTCAGCGAGTTGATCGATGGTGAGCTCTGAGATCCTGTTGGCTGGATTGACGACAATAGCGAGGCCGTCAAGCGCAACGACGATCTTGTAAGGGACGGTCCCTTTCGCCTCTATGAGCTTGATCTCACTTTCCTTCATCTCACGCGAGACTTCGGCGATATCGCACGTATTGTTGACCATGGCCGAGATACCTGTTCCCGATCCGCCCCCGGTCACTGCAATAGAAGATCCAGGGTGAAGTTTCATAAAGTCTTCCGCCCACGCCTGACCGAGATTGACCATCGTGTCGGAGCCTTTGATTTGTATTGCATTGGCCTGATCGCTGCTTTTTCTTGAACAGCCACCCAAGAGCAGGATGACGAGTGAAAGGCAGAGTATGGTATTTGCAGGTGTTTTCATAGGAATTTGTCTTTCGCAAGTGGAACATGAGAAATATGATCTGCCGTAATATACCGAATCTTGGTTATTAAATTGTTAAATAGTTGGGTGTCGAAATCGAATGCGGGAATTGGCTGAAGGGATCAGTTCGAATTTACCAGGATGATAATGAGAGGGTCCCTGCAACTACGATTATTGGTTTGGCGAGTCCCTCGTGTTATCGGGCGAGGTTAAATAAAGGCATCGAGCCGGCTTCACGATTCCGTCCCACCACGGACGACTGACATTGGAGTCAGTTTCGAATCGTTAACCGGCGCGACAAGGAGGAGTTGATGCAGCGTTGGTCCGTCCGATTGACTCCCTGAGATGGAGACCTGACGAACGCGCTCCAAATTTAAGCACGGAATGTTAAGCCGGGATGAACTCCAAAT
>JADGQA010000302.1 GCA_017882185.1 Bacteroidota bacterium | reverse complement strand
TATTTTCCGAGTTGGATGGAAATCGCTGTGACACTCAGCATCGTTGTTGCTGGTTTTGTGCTTTTTGGATTCGCTGCCAAGTACTTACCATTGTTCACTCACGAACAATCGCACGAACACCATGTCCCAACACGAGAATGGATCGAAGACTTAAGAACGGTTTCTCAACTTTAACTGAAACAAGGGGCCTGTAATGGACAACTCAATACCTACGAACAAGTATCCTTTGGTACCGCCCAATGAGCAAAAATGCGTCTGGATGACGGCGGGCATTCTATCCTATCAGTTGTGTGACAGGGAATTCGATTGCGATCACTGTCCCCTCGATTCGGCACTCCGAACGTTTCCGGAGCGGACGACCGTTGAACAACGACAAGTGGCGACACGTGCGAAGACAAATGAGAGGAGAAAGCTAAGCCCCGGCTACCTTTACAGCCGAAAACATTGTTGGATAAAATCGAAGGAAGCGAACACTGTTCGCGTTGGGATAGAACCGCTCTTTTCATCGATGCTTCTGAATTCGAAGACGGTCGTGCTTCCATCGGTCGGCGATCGTTTACATGTTAACAAAGTTTGCTCCTGGGTCGTGTTGGAAGGAGGAACTCTGGCGATCTCTTCGCCGCTCGATGGCGAGGTTCACAGAACCAACGCGGCCCTCGTGGATCAACCCCACGAGATCCATGATGATCCGTTCGAGAAAGGCTGGCTCTTTGAGCTTACGACGAGCGAAGATATTTTCAATTTATCATCCCTTTTACGAACTGCCGAAGCAGACAGGCACTTCACAGAAGATGAACGACGTTTTCAGTCGTTGGTCAACACAGAACTTAAGAAACACCGCACGGCCGCAGGCGTGACACTCCCAGACGGAGGACAAGTGATTCAGAATGTCGCAGCGATGCTGGGTCCGGAAAAATATTTTCTCTTGTTGAGTGAAGTATTTGTCTGAATTGCAGTTTTGGGAATGCGATTGATACCTGAGAGTGGCCTTCCTATTAGTGGCAACAATCGTCGAAATCCTTCCTAATATTGCATTTTCGCGCAGGATAGGTGCGCCAATCGACTCTTTTTGACGGTACTTGCCGCGGCACAGTTTCTGAACTCCCGCTGACGGCGAGGTATCTCCATGCGATGGCTTCAAACATTGCGAGGCCGACTTCTCGTCGGCTCTTCCGTTTTTCTCCTCATTGTCTTCGGGACATACTCCTACTTCTCTGTTCGATTCTCCACTGATCAAATCATGGCTCAGGTCATGGAAAGTGCACAGAATCTCAGTGAAGTGATTAAGAGTTCCACGCACTACAGTATGCTGAAAAACCAAAAGGAAGATGTCTATCAAATTATCAACACGATTGGGAAGTTGCACGGTGTAGAAGGCATTCGTATTTATAACAAAAGGGGGGAGATTACTTTTTCCACTGCCAGCAAGGAACAGGGAAGGGTTGTTGATTTGAGAGCAGAGGCGTGTTATGGCTGCCACGATCAAGCCAAGCCGTTGGATGTCGTCCCTGTCGGGAGCAGAATGCGAATCTATTCGACGCCGGATGGCAAGAGAGTACTGGGACTTATCAATCCGATCAGGAACGAATCACAGTGTTCGGAATCTGGATGCCATTCTCATCCGGATGAACGGACAGTGCTTGGTGTCCTCGATGTCAGGATGTCATTGGAGACTATTGATGCGGATATCGCGAGTGCTCAGAACCGATTTATTGCTGTCGCAATTGGAGTGATTTTCCTGACTACGTTTCTGGCGGTGCTCTTTCTTTCGAACACAGTAATTCGCCCCGTCAGAAAACTCATAGCAGGCACTCAGGAGATTTCGTCAGGCAATCTGGATCACACGATTCTCATTCACACAAAGGATGAAATCGGGCGACTGGCAGACTCGTTCAACGAAATGACGAAATCGTTGCGGCAGGCAGAGTTGCAGAACAAGCAATGGTCACAGACGCTCGAGTTGCGCGTTCGTGAAAAGACGGATGAGTTGAAGAAGATCCATGAACAGATTGTACAAATCGAGAAGATGGCATCGCTGGGAAAACTCTCAGCGACGGTCGCTCACGAATTGAACAATCCTCTTGAAGGTGTGCTGACCTACGCAAAACTCATTGCGAGGAGAATAGGAAAAGTTGAGGTTGTTACGCCGCAGCTGAAAGAGACGCTTGAAGATCTTGAATTGATTATGCGGGAAACGGAACGCTGTGGCAACATCGTCAAAAGCCTTCTGCTGTTTTCAAAGAAACAGGTCGCAGAGTTCGGTCTCGTATCCGTACAGCAAATTGTCGAAAAAGCCCAACGATTGATGAAGCATCATTTCGATATCTCGAACGTTCAGTTCTTCGCTTCCTACCCGGCAAACGAATCGGTTCTTTTGTGCGATGAAAACCAAATACAGCAGGCACTGGTAGCGTTGTTTGTCAATGCCGTGGAGGCCATGCCGGACAGTGGATCCCTTCACGTTTCGGTCTCTGACAACGAGTCCGCCGGAAGAATCTCAATCGTAGTAAAGGACACAGGTATAGGAATTCCGGAAGAGGATCTTGGCCATGTCTTCGAGCCATTCTTTTCTACGAAACGGAATGGACAAGGGGTCGGGCTTGGTCTATCGGTTGTATACGGCATCATTGAACGACATGGCGGAAAGATTGCGGTGGAGTCAAAGGTAGGCGAAGGGACTGTGTTCCGAATTGATTTGCCACGGACAAATGTAAGTGCAGCAGGCAAGAACGATTTGAATCCCCTTTCTGCACACGATACTATTCATCACGATTAGAATACCAACTGAACGAGGTAGCGCATGACTACGAAGCCGGCAATACTCATTGTTGACGATGAACAGGTGGTTCGTGACTCGCTTTCGAAATGGTTTCGGGAAGACGGGTACGCAGTCGATTCGGCCGAGAATGCTGCAGAGGCTCTCCGCAAAATGCAGGGCCAACAATGGGACATCATTCTGCTTGATATCAAGATGCCGGGCATGGACGGTATGGAGCTCCAACAACGGATAAAGGAAATTGACCCCGGCGTTACGATTGTCTTCATCACTGCGCATGCCACTGTCGACACGGCTGTAAAGGCTTTGAAGGCAGGTGCCTACGACTATGTCACGAAGCCCGTCGATCCCGATTATCTGTCGCACCTTATAGTAAATGCATTGAAGCAGCGTTCGCTCATGAATGAGAATGTAAAGCTGAAGGAACAAATATCGGAATTCTCGAAAGCTGACGATATTGTCGGCGAATCACAGCAAATGCAGAAGGTGTTTGGATTGATTCAGACAGTAGCGAAGACCGATACGACGGTAATGATCCGAGGAGAAAGTGGAACAGGCAAGGAGCTTATCGCCAGGGCCATTCATAGCAATAGCGAGCGTCGATACTTTCCAATTGTCGCTGTCAACTGCGGAGGAATGGCGGAGGGTATCCTGGAAAGCGAGCTTTTTGGTCACGAACGGGGAGCGTTCACCGGAGCACAGTATCGAAGGAAAGGAAAGCTCGAGCTCGCAGATGGCGGGACGTTATTCCTAGACGAAGTTGGCAATATCGATGCCAAGACACAAATGGATTTGCTCCGAGCGATTGAGACGAAACAGTTTACGCGTGTCGGAGGTAATGAGAACATCAAAGTTGATTTCCGAGTCATATGTGCCACGAATAAAGACCTCGAAAAAGCCGTTGCGGACGGTACCTTTCGGGAGGATCTCTACTACAGACTCAATGTGTTTTCCATTTTCATTCCTCCTCTTCGCGAACGTAAAGGAGATATCCCCCAGCTGGCGAACTATTTCGTCCTAAAGTACGCGCGTTCCATGAACAAATCGATCACCGGCTTTACATCAGAGGCCATGGATACCCTTGTTCGGTACAACTGGCCGGGAAATGTCAGAGAACTAGAGAATGCCATCGAACG
>JADGQA010000092.1 GCA_017882185.1 Bacteroidota bacterium | reverse complement strand
GCCGTAACGAATAAATAAGCTTCTGCCATTTGTAGATGTTCCCGGAAGATTGAGGGGACGGCTAGTGCCACTCCAAAAAGCGACTTTGTTCGTCGCAAGACACAATATTACTTTTTCGAAGGGGGCACCAGTATAGCGTGCCCAAGAGAATTGAAATTGATTGAATGATCTTTGGAAAAAAATATGGGCCAGTCAAGTGAGACAGAATCGGTGAAATTGTTCAGAAAGGCTGGTGCAACGCTCCTACTCTTTATGGTGTGCGTACCGTCCGGTCTGCGAGCTCAGGTGGACGCATTCCCAGGAGCTGAAGGGTTCGGCAGGGTTGCCACCGGAGGCCGCAGTGGAGTGGTTTATGAAGTGACAAACCTGAATGATGATAGCAATCCCGGGAGTTTGCGCTATGCCATCAATCAATCCGGGACGCGCACGATCGTGTTCAGAGTTTCAGGCACCATTGCCTTGACGAACTATCTGAAAATCACGAAAGGGAATCTGACAATCGCCGGCCAGACTGCGCCGGGCGATGGAATCTGTCTGCGGGGTTATACGCTCTCCATCCAGGCAAACAACATCGTCATCAGATATATCAGAAGCCGACTGGGCGATATTGATTCACTCGTCGACGACGCGTGTCACTCAGATGGTGGTGCGGACACGAGTACGACGTATCATAATGTCATCATCGATCATTGTTCGTTCAGCTGGGCCGTCGATGAGAATGCCAGCTTCTATAACGACGTAAACTTTACGCTGCAATGGTGTATCATCAGCGAAAGCCTGACGCATTCCTTCGACCCCAAAGGGAATCATGGTTACGGTGGCATTTGGGGCGGAATTGGTGCCACCTTCCACCATAATCTACTCGCGGACAATTCAAGCAGAAATCCGAGATTCTGCGGAGCGCGATATCATTACAGTACGGCAGCGGTAGAGATTGTGGATTTCAGGAACAATGTCATCTTCAATTGGGGGTTCAACAGCGCATATGGAGGAGAATCAGGAAACCACAACATGGTGAATAACTATTTCAAGCCAGGTCCGGCAACAAGTACCGGAAAATATAGCTACAGAATTGTCAATCCATCCGACTCCTTGCCCCACTTCGAGCCGCTTAGCAAATGGTATGTCGACGGTAACTACATCGTAGGGAACACTTCTGTCACTGCCGACAATTGGAATGGCGGTGTTCAGCCTCAGAATGCAATACCATTGGATTCTTTCAAGCTTGCTTCGCCGCTGCCATTTGCTCCCGTAGCAACGGAATCTGCTCAGAACGCTTATACTTCGGTGCTTGCAAGCGTCGGATGCAATTTCCCGACCCGAGATTCGGCAGACCTGCGAGTTGTTAACGAAGCAATGACCGGAATTGCCCCCTATGGTGCGACGTATGGCGGAGGCCTCAAGGGGATCCTTGATTCGCAAAGGGATGTTGGCGGCTGGCCAATTCTTAATTCGACGACGCCTCCTTTGGATTCGGACCACGATGGAATGCCCGATGATTGGGAGATCGCACACGGACTCAACCCGAATGATGCGACCGACCGGAATACTGTTGATTCGGTTGGATACACGATGCTTGAGGATTATATCAATAGCCTGGTTCCGAGCATCTCAACCGGAGTTGCGATCAAACCGGAATCTTTTCCAAAAACGCTCATTCTTTACAATAGCTATCCGAACCCATTCAACCCGGTGACAACGATTAGCTATGAACTTCCTGTTACCAATCGGGTTTCCCTAAGGATCTATGATATCAATGGAAGGGAAGTGGCAACTCTCGTGGACGGCGTCCAAGTTGCTGGGCTTCACCGTGTGGAATTTGATGGACAGCGTTTGGCAAGCGGGATATATGTTGCCAGGTTGCAGGAGAGTGGATTCTCCCGAGCGGTCAAGTTGGTTCTCCTAAAATAACCATCAAAGGCTGAATGACTTGCGGTTCCCGGACTGAAATGGAGTCCGGAAAAAGAAGGCACAATCCGGGATAAGGGTCAGTTCAGGATTGGGAGGCTGTCGGATTGTCCTTGATCCCAAAGAGCCTGGTTCCTGATTCCTAAATTTGCTAATAGACAGAGAAAAACGACAACATTCATAAGTCCGAGCCCGTCACGGGTCGGACACCCCGGTTTCAGAAGTTTTCAATAAAAAATGTCGTCTGTGATGGTGCAAAAACTGCATTTGTGGTCAAGGGCCTTGCAGAAATGCCGGTGAGCGACCTTGTGTTGGAGAATGTTTCCATCCAATCGGAAGAAGGAATCGTTCTTTTCCAGGGCGATGGTATAGCCATGCACAATTTCTATATCGCTCCAAAATTGGGGCCTGTTCTTGCGCTGGACGAGGCAAGTAACATCACAGTTGACAATATGAAATATCCAGGGGGTTTAGACGTTTTTCTGAAGGTGGCTGGTAGGAATTCCCGCAATATCCAACTGAACGGAGTTGATCTTACGCTCGCAAAGAAGGGAATCGATCTTGACACCGGGGTTCTGCCAGAGACAATCGTTGTGAAATAGGAAATTGATTTTGGATTCGGTCTGGATGAAGGATGAGTAGCAGTTATTATATGAAGCCTTCGAGAATGGCTACCCCAAGCGTTGCGTCTGTAATGTGTTATAGTTTGCCACCGACGACGGGAAAGTCCTTGACATCAAAAAATCTATTGGGTATACTAAGTATACCAAGTTTATTTTCCAGAATGACCATCGACCTCAAAAAACCAATTCCGCTGTATCAACAGGTCGCCGACAGCGTTCGCGCCGACGTGCTATCCGGAAAGATTGGATCAGGCGAGCAACTTGGCTCGCATCATGAGCTCGCCAAGAAATATGATGTCAGTCTCATAACCATCAAACGTGCCTTGAACGACCTCGTTCGCGATGGAATTCTCTACAGCAGAGCCGGGAAAGGGACGTTTGTTCACGACATTTCCGCGGCACGCCGTTCTCTGGGGACGAAGACGATAGGTCTTGTCTTGCGGGATTTGAAGAGTCCATTTTTTTCACTGATCACTCATAGCGTTGAAGAATATGCATCACAAAAGGGATATAATCTTCTGCTATCGAACTCTTCGCAACAAATAGAGAAGGAAGAGAATCTTATTCGTCATTTCTATGAAATCGGAGTTAGCGGCCTTATCATTGCGTCCATGAGCCACGAGTATACCGCATCGCATCTGCTTCGGGAAATCTTTGAGAAGAATTATCCGTGTGTCGTGGTCTCCTTTATCAAGGATCCCGATGTCTATTTTGTCGGGACTGACCACGAACAAGGAGCGTACATGGCCACGAGGCACCTCCTTAGTGTCGGCCACAAGAGCATAGGATATGTGGATGGCGAATTGGGAAACGTCGTGGGAGAATTGCGGAAGAAAGGATACTTGCGCGCACTAGGTGAAAAGGAGCTCTCCGCTCCGGGTCAGTTCATTTTCCGTCTCCGTGAACGAGGTGAAGAACACGACTACACGTCAGGCTATGAAGTGGGTAAAACCTTCGTAAAACAGTCCGGCAGACCCGAAGCGATGTTCATATACAATGATCTTGCCGCCTTGGGATTTGGACAGGCCGTCTTAGATTCGGGCTTACAGGTTCCTGATGACGTAGCGATCGTAGGGTTTGATGGTATCGAACGTGGTCAATACGCACGAGTTCCATTGACAACCATCCAACAACCATTTGATCGCATCGGGGCTCTCGCCGTTGAGAACCTTATCAAGAGAATTGAGGGACGGCCCGTCGAAATCAAAACCGTTTTGGAGCCGAGGCTCATCATACGCGAATCGTGCGGAGCGCACAAGAAAGGATAGAACCATTGTGCTACGATAATTCTCTGCAGCGATCGATTGTATCGATGCACAATAAATCAACACTTTATTCCATTTTGGTGAAGACATAATGAATTCTCTCTTTGATCTGACAGGAAAGGTTGCGGTCGTGACGGGTGGGAGCACCGGTCTCGGTGCCGGAATGTCGCTCGGACTTGCGGAGGCGGGAGCGGACATTGTGCTTGTGGACAGGGTGGCGTCTATCGAGACCGAACAAAACATCAAGGCCCTTGGTCGCCAATCAATGGTAGTTGTCGCCGATCTTTCAAAACGCGAGTCTCCCCAGGAGATCATCAAAACAGTCATCGACAAGTTTGGAAGGATTGATATACTGATCAACAATGCCGGCATTATCCGAAGGACCCCGGCAGTCGACTTCTCGGAAAAGGATTGGGATGAGGTGATGATGATCAACTCCAGATCCGCGTTCTTTATGTGCCAGTTGGCGGGGCGGGAAATGATGAAGCAGAAGAAGGGGAAGATCATCAATGTCGCATCTCTCCTCAGCTTTCAGGGAGGCATTCTGGTCCCATCGTACGCAGCGAGCAAAGCAGCGATCGCCCAAATCACAAAGTCACTCGCCAATGAGTGGGCGCAATATGGCATCAATGTCAATGCGATCGCCCCGGGATACATGGCCACGAATAACACCAAAGCTTTGCGGGAGGACGCCGTGCGGTCCAAAGCAATTCTAGACAGAATCCCTGCTGCGCGCTGGGGCATGCCGGAGGATCTCAAGGGGGCAGCGATATTTCTTGCTTCCTCAGCCTCGGACTATGTGAATGGTCATGTGTTGGTAGTGGATGGTGGTTGGTTGGCACGTTAGAGGGAGAAGCCAAGGTTCAGATTGTGACAAAATCACGCGAAGATGGACCTCACGAATAGCAGTCAGCAGTGGCGGTGTACTTCATTGCTCAAGTTTCGTTAATCAGGACAGATGGTGTATCTCTTTCGAAGATAGCCAGAAAGGGCGATTTCGTGAGGAAGAAGTAGTCCTAACTACACGACATTCAGGACCAGAGGATGAAATCAATGTCGATACCAACCATACCTGAATCAATTACGGCTGCAAAGATGGGCAAACACCGTTGGACAATTTGCGCCCTGTTGTTCGACGCCTCGACAATCAATTCATGGACCTAAGCATTTTGGGAGTCCCGTGTCGGACGCTTCAGTACAAAGTCTTTCAGTGAACCGATCAGGACTATGCACTGATCAACAATATTTTGTTTAGAGAATCGCTTTCACATTATGTTCAATCGAAATCACCACATCGACAGAAATAGACGGCGGAAATTCTAAAATCAGACTACAGACTCAATTTCAACAAAGGAAAACACATGGCAGAGTCAGGAATCCTGAAGAATACCGATCCATCAGCATCAACAACGGAACGCGTCGGACACTATCGCTGGACCATATGCGGACTTCTGTTTTTTGCGACCACCATAAACTATGTCGATCGGCAGGTACTGGGAATCCTGGCTCCTGATCTGCAAAAGTCCATTGGATGGAATGAAATCGATTACGGATATATCGTTACCGCATTCACTGCAGCTTACGCGCTGGGGATGGTTATTGTCGGAAGGCTGATGGACAAACTCGGGACAAAAATCGGATATTCGATTGCCCTCGGTATCTGGAGTCTTGCGGCAATGGCGCATGCACTGGCCGGGTCGGTGTTCGGATTCGCCACAGCCCGATTTGCTCTCGGCCTCGGAGAATCGGGCAATTTTCCCGCTGCCATCAAAACCGTCGCTGAATGGTTTCCCAAAAAGGAGCGTGCCCTTGCCACAGGGATATTCAACGCCGGATCTAATGTCGGCGCAGTCGTCGCACCGCTGGTGGTACCGTGGATCACAATCACGTACGGCTGGCAAATGGCATTTATCCTTACCGGCGCCATCGGACTTATCTGGATTTTTTTCTGGGTTGTCCTGTATGAGCGACCGGAGCGCCAAAAGCGTCTCAAAGCACCTGAAATGGCCCTCATCCAGAGCGACCCGCCGGATCCGCAAGTTCGAATCCCCTGGTTGAGTCTCTTAAGGCACAAACAAATCTGGGCTTTCGCCATCGCAAAGTTTATGACGGACCCCATTTGGTGGTTCTATCTCTATTGGGTCCCGAAGTACTTGAATAAAAGCTACGGACTTACGCTTGACAATGTCGGCCCGCCCCTCATCGTTATCTACCTCATGGCGGATATCGGAAGTGTCGGAGGCGGATGGCTTTCATCGTTCTTTATCAAGAAGGGTTGGACTGTCAACAAAGGAAGAAAGACGGCAATGTTCATTTGTGCGGTGCTTGTTGTTCCCATCGTTTTTGCCTCCCAGGCGTCTGAAGTATGGATTGCCGTTGCACTCCTGAGTCTCGCAACCGCGGCACATCAAGGTTGGTCGGCGAACCTCTTTACGACAACATCGGACATGTTCCCGAGGAAAGCGATAGGGTCCATCGTCGGCTTGGGGGGAATGGCGGGAGCAATCGGCGGCATGCTGATTGCCACACTGGCCGGATTTCTGCTCGAATTGACCGGAAGTTATGTCGTGCTCTTCATCATCTGCGGTTCCATGTATTTGCTGGCGTTTCTGATTTTCAATACGCTTGCCCCGAAATTGGAGCAGGTGGAGATGTAAGCATCCTGATTGCCTGAGCCACACAACGCGGGAAAAGTTTTTGTCTCAACAAAGAAAACAAACTAAGAAAGTATTGCATGAATCTCGAAGAAGTACGAAAACTCTATGATTTTGCCGGCCGAACAGTCGTTATCACCGGAGGGGCTGGAGTACTGGGAGGAGAAATGGCTTGTGCCCTGGTCGGGGTCAATGCCAATGTCGTTATCCTCGATCGTGATCCTGCCCTGGCAGATCAGGTAGTCAAGCGATTTGAACAAACCCGCGGAAAGTATTTGGTTGTGAAGGGCGATGTACTAGACAAGACCAGCCTGCAAGAGGCGGCGAAAGAGGTTATCGCTCAATTCGGACGCGTGGATTGTTTGATCAACGGTGCAGGCGGCAACAATCCGAAAGCAACGACAAATCCTGAACTGTTATTTTTTGACCTGCCGGCTGAGGCGATGAAATTTGTCTACGAGCTGAATCTCCTTGGTACCATTTTGCCGTGCCAGGTCTTCGGCAAATACATGGTTGCGCAGAAAGAAGGAATCATTCTCAACGTCTCATCGATGAATGCGTTCCGTCCATTGACACGTATTCCAGCATACTCTGCCGCAAAAGCCGCAGTCAGCAATTTCACACAATGGCTTGCAGTACACATGGCTCAGGAGTACTCGCCGGATATTCGCGTCAACGCAATTGCGCCGGGCTTTTTTCTCACTGAACAGAATCGGTTTCTGCTGACCGACAAGGAGACGGGTAAGCAGACAGCAAGGGGCAAGAAAATACTCGATCACACTCCGATGGGTCGGTACGGATGCCCGGAGGATTTGCTTGGTGCGGTGCTCTGGCTGCTCTCTCCCATGTCGAAGTTCGTGACGGGTATCGTCGTACCGATCGACGGCGGGTTCTCAGCGTATTCAGGCGTGTGATGAAAAGCGCAATTCATCTTCAACATCTTAAAAGAATGAGGAGTAATGTATGAGTGGTGGTTTGAATATTCCGTCCAACGGTGCACTCGACCTGGTTTCATTGGGTGCACTCGTCCATCGGCTGGACCCGGGAATCATTCCGTTCCGCAAAGCGACGGAATGCCAGATTCACGTGAGCGGTGGCGAATTCAACGTAGCGGCGAATCTTGCCGATTGTTTCCGTTTGAACACAGGAATCGCGACTGCAATGGCAGACTATCCGATCGGAGATCTTATTGCCGAGCGCGTGAAAGCGATGGGCGTGAAGCCATTCTATAAACATTTCAAGCATAACGGAGTGAATGGTCCCAACATGGCGACTGTTTATAGCGACCATGGACACGGAGTGCGTCCTCCGGTCGTATTCTACAACAGGTCGAATGAGGCGGCAGCGCACCTCAAGGTTGGGGATTTCGATTGGAAAGAAATCTTTGCGGGAGGTGTCCGATGGTTCCATAGCGGAGGCATATTTGCCGCGCTTTCGGAGACCACCGGTGAGCTCATCATTGATGGTATGAAGGCTGCTAAGATGGCAGGAGCAATCGTGAGCTTCGATCTGAATTTTCGCGAAAAGCTTTGGAACATTTGGGGAGGTCAGAAAAAAGCTGCGGAAGTCGTAAGTCGCATTGTGGAGAATGTGGATGTGTTGGTCGGCAACGAGGAGGATTTGCAGAAGGGTCTGGGTATCCCAGGTCCCGAGGTAGCCGCCAAGTCGGCTCTTGACCCGAAGACATTCTTTGATATGATAGACAAGGTGGTGAAGAAGCATCCACAGGTAAAGGCTGTCGCGACAACGCTTCGAGAAGTTCACTCGACCAATAGACACATGTGGGGGGCAGTTGCCTGGGTCAATGGCAAAACCTACGTTTCTCCAACATGTGAATTGGATGTACACGATCGTGTGGGGGGAGGAGATGGGTATGCATCCGGCTTCTTTTATGGTTTGCTGGCTGGAGAATCGCCTGAGGATGCGGTGAAACTTGGTTGGGCCCACGGGGCGCTTCTAACAACGTTCCCCGGTGACACGACGATGGCAACAGTTGAGCAGGTGCGCGCATTTGCTAAGGGTGGTTCGGCACGCATCCAGCGCTAGAATGAATTTGAAATCTTACTGCGAATATTCCTACTTATAGAGGGACATCCATGCCACTCAAGATTCGACCTTCATCGGATTGTGAATTCGACCTGCTTGCTTTGGGCGAGTGCATGATCCGTCTCAGTCCGCCGGGTCACCAACGGATTGAGCTCACGCCGGTTTTCGAAGCATATGCGGGTGGAGGAGAATACAATGTTGCGTATGCGCTTTCCCGTTACGGAATGCGAGCGGGTTGGATTTCTCGACTGGTCGACAATCCACTGGGGCATTTCATCCGCAATCATGCAAAGTCCAGCGGAATGGATTTGAGCGAAGTCGTTTGGGTACCGTATGATGGTGTTGGCAGGACCGATCGGATAGGGCTCAATTTCACAGAGGTGGGGATTGGCGTACGTTCCAGCGTATCGCTGTATGATAGAGGGCACACTGCCATTGCGCATATGAAGCCTGGAGACGTTGACTGGAAGAGAATTTTCGATGTACGAAAGACCCGGTGGTTCCATACGGGTGGCATCTTTTCAGCATTGAGCGACAGTTGTGCCGAGGTGGCACTTGACGCAATGAAAGCTGCGCATAAAGCGGGAACCATTGTGAGCTACGATTTAAATTTCCGCAGCAAGCTCTGGTCCAGCAAGCGGGCG
Organism: Bacteroidota bacterium; assembly: GCA_017882185.1. Taxonomy (GTDB): domain Bacteria; phylum Bacteroidota; class Ignavibacteria; order UBA10030; family UBA10030; genus JADGQA01. Next base: position 3,729 of record JADGQA010000092.1, on the reverse strand, counting down.
GTTGAAGTCACCAAGAGTCTGATTCCCTCCATCGACGTGATCATTGGAAACGAGGAAGACTTTCAGAAGGTTCTCGGATTCCAGGTGGTAGGATCCGACGAACATTTCAAGCAGTTGCACGTGGACGGATATAAGAAAATGGTTGCTGAAGTAGTGAAGGCGTACCCGAACGTGCACGCCGTCGGCACAACCCTGCGCGAAGTGGTGAGTGGTCTTGTCAACAATTGGTCTGCGATCCTGTATTACGACGGCATATTCTACGAATCTCGCAAGTACACCAATCTCGAGATCGAAGACCGTGTCGGCGGCGGGGATGGCTTTTGCAGCGGCCTTATCTACGGCTTAACACACGCGTTGTCGCCACAGGAATGTGTTGAGTTGGGAGCTGCGCACGGAGCGCTGCTTCAAAGTACGCGCGGCGATACAAGTATGGTTACCATGGATGAAGTGAGACACGTGATGGACGGCGGCACGGCGAGAATCAAGCGATAGAAGAAGGGAAAGGCTTATGCTGTACTACAGTAGAGGTTCAGAAACGGAAGTTCTCCGTGAAGAAGATCTGAAACAAGGTCTCTCTGAGGCATTGACAAAACTCGGCCCCAGGAAGAAGGTCCTGGCTATTCCTCCGGATTTTACACGATTCCATTCACACGCAGGAATTCTCACACGACTTGCCTGGCAATACTACCGAGAAAATCTCACCGATGTTCTTCCGGCTCTTGGTACGCACTCAGCGATGAACGAACAGTCGATCAAGACAATGTTCGGCGAAACACCGTTGAGCCTGTTTCGCGTTCACAAATGGCGGACTGATGTTGTCACACTAGGGGAGGTTTCGTCTGAATATATTCGCGAACAGTCAGAAGGGAAACTCAACTATGCGTGGCAGGCACAGGTGAACAAACTCGTTGCCAACGGTGGACACGATCTCGTCCTCTCCATTGGTCAGGTTGTTCCTCACGAAGTCATCGGCATTGCGGGCTACAACAAGAATGTTCTGATCGGTTGTGGCGGACCCGAAAGCATCAACAAGAGTCATTTTCTGGGTGCAGTGTACGGAATGGAGCGTATTATGGGGCGTGCGGACAACCCGGTCCGAAGAGTCCTCAACTACGCTTCGGATCATTTTGCAAAGAACATCCCCATTGTCTACGTCCTCACCGTGGTTGCGCAAGGTGCTGATGGCCAGCTCAAGGTTCGTGGACTGTACATCGGCGACGATATTGAATGCTTCAATCTCGCAGCCCGTCTTGCGATGAAAGTAAATTTCCAGATGCTGGAAAACCCTCTCAAGAAAGTCGTAGTGTACCTCGACCCTTCAGAATACAAGAGCACCTGGTTGGGCAACAAGAGTGTTTATCGAACGCGAATGGCCATTGCTGACGGGGGAGAATTGCTCGTCCTGGCACCGGGATTGAAAGAGTTCGGTGAGGATAGGCAAATCGATGCGCTGATTCGAAAATACGGATACGTGAATACGCCGAAAGTTCTCCAGTTTGTGCGGGACAATGACGACTTAAAAAAAAATCTCAGTGCCGCTGCGCACCTTATTCACGGGACTTCCGAAGGAAGATTCCGGATCACGTACTGTCCCGGTCATTTGACACAGAAGGAAATCGAGGGTGTCAATTTCGGTTTTGCGGATTTGGATCAAATGATGAAACGGTACAATCCTCAGACCCTCAAAAATGGATATAACAAGATGGCGGACGGCGAAGAGATTTTCTTCGTGTCGAACCCTGCACTCGGACTTTGGGCCCACAAGAAGAGGTTCGAAGATGATTAAGAGTGCGCGAAGAGTCTGAACCATGAAGATCGTTATTGACAAAGATATACCGTTCATCAAAGGAGTGCTCGAGAAGTATGCTCAAGTGACGTATATGCCAGGAAGCGCGATTTCGATAAACGATGTCGTGGACGCTGATGCATTAATTGTTCGGACGCGGACAAAATGCAATGAAATGTTGCTCAAAGGTACGAGAGTCCGGTTTATCGCATCGGCCACGATAGGCTTTGACCACATTGACACTGAATTCTGCAAGGCACACAACATTCAATGGACGAACGCAAAGGGCTGTAATTCTTCTTCCGTACAACAATATGTTGCCGCTACCCTTTTTCATGTATCCAATAAACTGGAATTTGAGCTGGCAGGAAAATCAATCGGCATCGTGGGCGTCGGAAACGTCGGCTCCAAGGTGGCAACGCTGTGCGCCACACTGGGAATGCGCGTATTGCTGAATGATCCTCCCCGCGAACGTCTCGAACGATCGAATGCGTTTGTTCCTTTGAATGAGATTGTGGAGAAGGCGGACATCATTACCCTGCACGTTCCCCTGGACGACAAAGGCCAGGATCGGACATTTCATCTTGTCGACAAAGCGTTCATGGAGAGACTGAAACCGTCTCAAATCTTGATCAATACATCGAGGGGGGAAGTTGTCGAGACGAGTGCACTTCGTTCAGCTTTACAGCGACATGGAATAGCGGCCTGCGTCCTGGATGTCTGGGAACATGAACCGGAGATCGATCTTGAGCTTCTCAATCTTGTTGATATTGCTACCCCGCACATTGCCGGTTATTCGGCTGATGGCAAAGCCAATGGCACCTCGATGAGTGTCCAGGCGCTGAGTCGGTTCTTCAACCTTGGAATGAACAACTGGTTCCCAGAGCATGTGCCATTACCAGAGAACACGACCATCGAATTGGATTGCAGGAACCTAAGGCGGCAGAAAATCGCCTGTAAGCTTGTCAGTCGGACGTATGATATCCTGGCGGATGATCAACGCTTGCGCAACTCTCCGCACACCTTTGAGCAACAGCGCGCTACTTATCCATTGAGACGCGAATTCCCTGCATTTACCGCAAAACTCTTCAATGCGGGAAATGATACTCACTCAATGGTGAGACAAATCGGATTTACGGCGACAGCACAATAACAACAAGATAACTTAGGAAGACGAATACACTTATGAATACGAAAGCAGATATCGGATTGGTGGGATTGGCCGTTATGGGCGAGAACCTTGTGCTCAACATGGAAAGCAAAGGGTTCACCTGCGCGGTCTTCAATCGCACAGTTGAAAAGGTCGATGCCTTCATGAACGGCAGGGGAAAGGGCAAGAATTTCATCGGAGCCCACAGCATCGAGGACTTCGTCAAATCGCTCAAGTCACCCAGGAAAATCATGCTCATGGTAAAAGCCGGAAAGCCTGTTGATGACTTTATTGAGCTTCTTATCCCCCATCTGGAAAAAGGTGACATCATCATCGACGGTGGAAATTCGCACTTCCCGGACACGATTCGCCGTACCAAGTACCTGGAATCCAAAGGATTGCTGTTCATTGGGACGGGCGTTTCAGGTGGAGAAGAAGGTGCGCTGAAAGGTCCGTCAATTATGCCTGGCGGTTCACCTGCAGCGTGGCCGCACGTGAAACCAATTTTTCAGTCGATCGCTGCCAAAGTTGCCGATGGCACTCCGTGCTGCGACTGGGTCGGTGAGAACGGCGCTGGACACTTCGTGAAAATGGTGCATAACGGAATCGAATATGGCGATATGCAGCTCATTTGCGAAGCATACCAGATTATGAAAGAACTTCTTGGAATGTCTGCCTCGGAGATGCACGATGTGTTCAAGAAATGGAATGAAGGTAAGCTCAATAGTTATCTCATTGAGATCACGCGGGATATACTCGTATTCAAGGATGAGGATGGGTCACCTATTGTCGA
>JADGQA010000091.1 GCA_017882185.1 Bacteroidota bacterium | reverse complement strand
GCGTTTAGGTAGCATCTCCCTTTCGACGGTCCTTTCTCTTAGATGCGTTCGCTTGTCTTCGGAGATCCATCGTTCCAGCTCCCTGTAAAGAACGGATTCATAGACATCATACTTTCCGGAAACCTCCTTCACATAGAAATTCCGTTTCAACTCATCTTTCATTTTGGCGATAGACTGGACAATCGAGCGGACAGCTTCGGCCTTTCGTTCTGGAGAGGAGAACGCACCTTCCAGATAATAACGCTGGGCTTTGAAATCAATAAACGATATGGATTCACCCACCACTTTTCTGAACTCTTTTGCCCCGAACTTGCGAACGTATGTATCGGGATCTTCTCCCTGCGGCAGACGCACTACACGAACGTCGAAATCCTGTTCGAGCGCGAGATCGACTCCTCTCAGTGTAGCATCCGAACCGGCGGAATCAGCGTCATAAACCAGAACGAGTTTTCTTGAAAACCGACCCAGGAGTTGCAGTTGATCTTCCGTCAATGCCGTCCCACTTGACGCGACGACGTTTTGAATGCCGGCTTGGAACAACGAAATGAGGTCAGCATATCCTTCAACCATCAGTGCCGTTTCTTCGCCTCGGATAACTTCTCTCGAATGAAAAAGCCCAAAAAGTGCTCTGCTCTTGTTGTAGATCGCAGTTTCCGGAGAATTGATGTACTTGCCAGCGATGGCATCGTCGTCATGGATCTTTCTCGCACCAAATCCAATAACTCTGCCGGTTGTAGAGAAGATCGGGAACATCGCGCGGCCCCTGAAATAGTCGTAAGGTGATCCATCCTCCCTCGAACGGATGAGTCCTGCTTTTTGAAGATGCTCAATCGAGAGACCTTCCTGCTTCGCGCGCACCAAGAAATTGTCCCATGATTGGAGGGAATATCCCAACCCGAACATTCGGATTGTGTCATCGGAAAAGCCCCTGCTGTGAAAGTACTCGAGTGCTCCCCGTCCCTCATCGGTCTTTGTAAGATTCTCGTGGAATACTTGACCCGCGAACCGACACGCGTTGTAGAGATGTTCTTGCTCCGTTTGCGCTTCGGTTGCAGGTCCCTCAGGAATCACAATACCCACTTTTGAAGAGAGGATCCGGACAGCTTCGGCAAACGCGACTTTATCGTGTTCCATCACAAACGTGAAGACATTTCCACCTTTGTGGCAACCGAAGCAGTGATACATCTGCTTGTCCGCACTTACCGTGAAGGAAGGGGTTTTCTCCTGGTGGAAAGGACAGAGGCCTATATAGTTCTTGCCGCGCTTCTTAAGTCTCACGTAGGAACCAATAACGTCGACAATATCGTTCGACGATCGAACCTGTTCAATGATTTCTTCACTGATACGCATGATGATGGCAATCTACCCAAATATGGCTGGACAATCAACACATCCAACATAGTCTCGAACTCACTCTCTTATGGTTCTACGTCACAAGATGAATTGGAGACGACTCGCGAAAACAAAAAACCCCCGGAATATTCCGAGGGTTTCTTCAAGCACGATTGTACTCAGGTCTACTTCATGTGTGTCACAGCTTCTTGTAGCGCGCCGAGGAAATCATTCGCTGCGCTGTCGAAAATATTGATCCGCTTTCTCGTAAATTTCTTCGGATCCTCCTTCGAGGGCTGACTCGCCGTGACGGTGACATACTTTGTGTTGTTCTTTGCTTCCTTTGTATCGACAAAGTAAGTCATCTTCCCCGATTTTACGGTCTTACTAAATGCCTGGGGCGAAGCCAATTCTTCCTTTGCCTGCTTCACCGCCCCAACGAATTCCTCTGCCGAGTTGCTGAACACGTTGATGCTGTTCTTCGTAAATTTTTTCGGCTCCTCTCGCGAAGGCTGACTCGCTGTCACAGTCAAGTACTTCGTGTTGTTTTTCGCCTCTTTTACATCGAGGAAATATGTAATCTTACCCGACTTCACCATCTTGCTAAAAAGAGAATCCATGGTTTTGTTCTCCTAGATAAGTAAGATTGTAGGATTAGTTGTTTAAAGGGCGATGCACAGCGGGTGATCAAGCAAATGATTGCCTGGCGGAGGAAGAAGAGGATAATCAGAACAACATTTGCTATTGCATTCCCCCTGCAAGAAACTAAACTTTTTAGGAAATAGAGTCAACAGAAAAATGAAAGGCCCCGACTCTTTCTTGAGTCAGGGCCTTCTGTATTCTCAGGAGTGGGAATTGCTTAGTACATGTCTCCGCCCATTCCAGGGTGCGGCATCTGAGAGGCAGATTTCTCCTTCTCCGGCTTCTCGACAATTGTTGCCTCGGTCGTCAAGAGCAAACTTGCGACGCTGGCAGCATTTTCGATAGCGATACGAGTGACCTTCGTCGGGTCAATGACTCCCGCCTTGATCAGATTCTCGTATTTTTCGGTCTGAGCGTTGAATCCGAAGTCGTCCTTTCCTGCTTTGACCTCGTTGACAATGACCGAACCTTCGAGGCCGGCATTTGCAACGATCTGACGAATTGGCTCTTCCAGAGCCTTTCGGATGATATCGACACCAGTCTTCTGGTCCGGATTGTCGACCTTTACTTCGTCGAGCTTCTTCAGGCATCGCAAATATGCAACGCCGCCTCCGGCAACAATACCTTCCTCGACTGCCGCTCGGGTTGCGTGGAGTGCATCCTCGACGCGGGCTTTCTTTTCTTTCATCTCCACCTCAGTGGAAGCGCCGATTTTCAGGACTGCAACGCCGCCGGACAGCTTTGCCAACCGCTCTTGCAGTTTCTCCTTGTCGTAGTCGGAAGTGGTCTTCTCGACCTGCTGCTTGACTTCATTGATGCGTTTCTTGATCTCATCCTTCTTACCGGCCCCTTCGACAATCGTTGTATTGTCTTTGTCGACCGTAACTTTCTCGGCTGTGCCGAGGTATGTAAGGGTTGCATTCTCAAGTTTGAAACCTTTCTCTTCCGAAATGACCTGTCCGCCAGTCAGCACGGCGATGTCCTCAAGCATGGCCTTTCGGCGATCACCGAATCCCGGCGCCTTGACAGCCACGACCTTCAGTGTTCCGCGCAATTTGTTGACGACGAGGGTGGCCAACGCTTCGCCTTCGACCTCCTCGGCGATGATGATCATGCTTCGGCCGGACTGTGCCGTTTTCTCAAGAATCGGAAGCAGGTCCTTCATTGCGCTGATCTTTTTGTCGTGGATGAGGATGTAAGGCTTTTCAAGGACAGCCTCCATCGAATCCGCATCGGTGACGAAATACGGTGAGAGGTATCCTCGGTCAAATTGCATGCCTTCGACAACGTCCATCGTGGTCTCTGTACCCTTTGCCTCTTCGACCGTGATGACGCCGTCTTTGCCAACTTTTTCCATCGCGTTTGCGATCCGATCGCCAATTTCGCGATCGTTGTTCGCTGAAATTGAGCCAACCTGCGCGATTTTCTCCTTGTCGTCACCAACGGTCTTGCTCATTCGCTTAAGCTCTTCAACCACCGCCTTTACGGCAAGATCAATTCCGCGCTTCAAATCCATTGGGTTTGCACCTGCGGTAACGTTCTTAAGTCCTTCCCGGACAATTGCCTGTGCAAGAACGGTTGCAGTCGTCGTGCCATCACCTGCGACATCGGACGTTTTCGAGGCAACTTCACGGACCATTTGTGCTCCCATATTTTCGATGGGATCGGTTAATTCGATTTCCTTCGCTACGGTCACGCCGTCTTTCGTAATGGTCGGAGCTCCGAACTTTTTGTCAATTACGACATTGCGCCCTTTGGGTCCGAGAGTAACCTTCACCGCGTTCGCGAGTTGGTCGACCCCGCGCTTCAGCGCACCACGAGCATCTGCTTCATAATTAATTAATTTTGCTGCCATAGTTGTTCTCTCCTTATTTGGGCATTATTGCAAAAATATCGTTTTCACGCATGATGAGGAGTTCGTCTCCGTCTACGGTCACTTCAGTACCGGAATACTTGCCGTAAAGGACTTTGTCCCCAACTTTTACCTCCATCTGGATCAACTTTCCGTCATCGCTTATTCTTCCTGGTCCCACTGCAATGACTTCTCCCCAAACGGGCTTTTCCTTTGCCGTATCTGGGACAATGATTCCACCCTTTGTCACTTCGTCAGCCTTAGAAGGCTTTACGACGACGCGATCAGCCAATGGTTTCAGTTTCATAGGCATCGTCTCCTTGTTAAGATGTTAAGATATAATAACTTATGAATTGAAAGGAGAGTTTTAGCACTCTCTCTTAGTGAGTGCTAATATAAGACAAAAGAACCAACTTGTCAAGTAGGTTCGGGATTGCCTTCAAGCAGGATCACGAACTCGCCTCTAGGCGTGCCTGATTCGAGTTTGACGAGAAGATCGGAGGTGCGGCCGCGAAGGATTTCCTCAAATTTCTTGGAAACCTCACGTGCAAGAACGATTTCGCGGTCGCCAAGATGTTCGAGCAACTCCCTCAATGTCTTGATGATTCGATGGGGAGATTCATAGAGGATAATAGTTCTTTTCTCAGACTTGAGAAATTCAAGCTTGGTTCTTCGCCCCTTTTTCACGGGGAGGAAGCCTTCGAACACAAAACTGTTGGTTGGCAAACCACTCACAACGAGGGCGGCGAGCAGCGCAGAAGCGCCAGGAATTGGAACAACCGCGATTCCATGATCGATCGATTCTCTGACGACGCGATACGCCGGATCCGAGATGCCCGGCGTACCTGCATCCGAGACTAATGCAATAGATTGGCCGGCCAATAGCTTTTCGATCAATTGCGAAGCTCTGAATCGTTCATTGTGATCGAAATAGCTGACCATCGGTTTTGAGATGTTGTAGTGGTCGAGAAGGATTTTTGTCTTGCGGGTGTCTTCCGCCGCAATAAGATCGACCGAAGAAAGAGTTTTTACGGCTCGAAAGGTAATGTCGTCGAGATTCCCGATGGGGGTCGAAACAATGTAGAGTGTTCCCTTGGACGAATGCTCATCCATAGCTACATTCCCCAGTCGCGGACGTAACGAAAATCGACGTTGATGGTGCGATAGGATACTTTTGCAATGAGCGGCGGGCGACGCTTGAACTGATTCTTACGAACGAGCGATGCGACCTTTGTCACTGTTTCCTTCTTAAATCCATCCTTCAACAAATCTTCGTGAGAGACACGCTCGTCTATCATCCGGTACAAGAGTGAATCGAGTTCTGCGTAGGTAAGACCAATCTCGCCTTCATCCGTCTGACCCGGCCATAAATCCGCAGTCGGCTTTTTTGCTATTATGTTCTGTGGCACACCGAGACTCACGGCCAACTGCCAAATCTGAGTTTTGTAAAGATCGCCGAGGGGATTAATAGCGCATGCCATGTCCCCGTGTTGGGTCCCGTATCCGATGAGCAACTCCGTCTTGTTACTTGTTCCAACGACCAGAGCCCGCTCGCGTGCCGAAATATCATAGAGCACGATCATTCTCATTCGGGCCATGACGTTGCCGAGTCTCACCTTCTCCTTGACTCTGTGTTGTGCTGTGTAACTATCAACCATCCCAGAAATATCGACGGTCTCTGTCCTGATGCCGAGTACCCCGACAACTGCCTCCGCATCGTCCACGCTCTCTTTGCTGCTCGTCTTGTACGGCAAGATGACACCGACCACGTTCTTCTTCCCCAACGCCTCGACTGCGAGAAAAGCGGCAACCGACGAATCAACCCCGCCGGAAATTCCAATCACCGCATGTTCAAAACCGGCATTCCTGGTCTCATCCCTGACAAAACGGACGAGCAGCTCTCGCACCATTTCCGCGTTCAGATTAAGAGCTGCTCGATTGTCGCTGCTTCCGATTTCCATTTTGAATGATGAAAGTTCGACTAGGGAACCAATTCATGTCACTCCCCTACACTAATCTCCTGCAAAGCCTTTCTGATAATCATCATCCCTTCGTTGACTTCCTCTTTCGTCATATTCAGCGGAGGGCGAAACCGAATCGATCGGTCTCCACAACCAATGAGAATTAGACCTTCCTCGTAGGCCTTCGTTTTCAATTGATCTCGTTCCTGAGACGTCGCGAGATCCATTGCACAGAAAAGTCCCCTCCCCCGGGTATTATCAACAAGACGAGGAAATTCATTCTCGAAGGAATTCAGATTCTTCAGGAGATGTTCTCCAACAATCCGCGCGTTTTCGACAAGTGATTCTTCTTCGATAATTTCCAGAATTCGTGTGCAACGCACCATATCGATGAGGTTTCCGCCGAATGTGGAGTTAATTCTGCTCGATCTATGAAAAACATTCTCAAGAACATCATCGACTCGGGTGTTGCACATAAACCCGCAAACCTGAGTCTTCTTGCCAAACGTGATCATATCCGGCATCACAAAATACTCCGACGCCCACATCTTACCTGTAATACCAACACCCGTCTGGACCTCATCAAAAATCAGAAGAATTTCGTTTTCATCGCAGAGGGTTCTAAGTTGTTGCAGGAACTCGGCTCTAAAGTGGTTGTCTCCCCCTTCCCCCTGGATAGGTTCAATGATAAGGGCCGCAATATCATCAGGGTTGTTTATGATCGCTTCTTTGATTTGCCGAATTGCCAGCGCCTCTTCCTCTTGAACCGTCGCCAGATTCTGTTCGTTGAGCGGGAACTTCACCACAGGGTTATGGATGCGAGGCCATTTGAATTTGGGGAAATAATTCGTTTTCGCGGGGTCGGTGTTAGTGAGAGAAAGCATATAGCCGGATCGTCCGTGGAAAGCCCGGCGGAAGTGAATGACCTGTCTTCCGCGTTCTTCTGTATATCCCTTCACGAAATTCTTTCGAACTTTCCAATCAAAGGCGGTTTTGATAGCATTTTCATTTGCCAGCGCTCCTCCATCGACAAAGAAGAGATATTGAAAGTTGCGGGGTTTTGCCGTACGGGCAAATGTCTCAACGAATTCGGCCATTTCAACAGTGTAGGCGTCGGAATTCGAAGGTTTGTTCACGGCGGCATAGGCAAGCGTTTCAAGGAACTCCGGGCTCGTCATCTTTGGATGATTCATCCCCACCGAACCGGAAGCAAAAAACGTGAAAAAATCCAGATATCGTTTGTTCGACCTGGAATCGAATAAGTACGACCCCTGGCTCTTCTTGAGATCAACGATCAGATCAAATCCATCAACCAGCATATACTTCGCCATCGCAGCGTGTGCATCAGTCGGAGCAATGACGATGGGATTTTTGGTGGTTGGTTTTACGATCACTTCTTCGATTTCCTGAGCATTTAAGCTCTGAGAAACCTCGATTGCTTCATCGACTACCGTGGTATTCATATGTCACCCGAGATTTTTTCTGGTTAGGTTTTCGTGAGTTATCGTGCGGTTTCGGCCGCATGGTCAGACCACTCACTGGCCTTCAGAAGAATTCCTGGTGTTCATACAACGAAGTTATGTAGGGGCGTCCGGTCACTGTAGCAAGTCTAGTAGTTGTCGATTTGCGCCCTCTGGAATTTACCACTATAGTCTATATAGACAGCTTTCCACTCTGTGAAGAAGTCATACACTGTCCATCCTCCTTCGCGGTGGCCGTTTCCGGTTTGCTTCACGCCACCAAACGGAAGATGCGCTTCTGCCCCGATCGTAGGTACATTAATGTACGTAATACCTGCCTTAATATCCCTTATAGCTACAAAAGCTTTGTTAACGTCACTGGTGTAGATCGAGGACGAGAGACCGTACACGGTGTCATTCATGAGAGAGATACTCTCCTCCAGCGATCGAGTCCGAAGGATTGACAAAACAGGGCCAAAGATCTCTTCCTTAGCGATGCGCATCGTGGGTGTCACATTTACGAAAACGGTTGGTTCATAGAACCAGCCTTTGCCAAGACCGTTGCCGGAGGCGATCGATCCGCCAGCAACAAGTGTTGCCCCCTCACGTTGACCAATTTCCACATAACTTTGGACGGTCTTCCGCTGACTCTCATTCACGCAAGGGCCGACCTCGGTCCCGGGAAGGAGACCATCGCCAATCTTCAGTTTTGTGGTCCGATCCACCAGCATGGTCATGAACTTGTCATAAATTTTTTCGTGGAGGATCAATCGGCTGGTCGCCGTGCAGCGTTGTCCGGTTGTGCCGAATGCACCCCAGATAATGCCGTCCAATGCCAGATCCAGGTCGGCATCGTCCATGACGATTTGTGCATTTTTGCCCCCCAGCTCAAGCGAAACTCGCTTGAGGGTTTCACTCGCATTTCGTGACAATTGCTTGCCGACAGACGTCGAGCCGGTAAACGAAATCAAATCGACGTCGGGGTGTTCTACGATTGCATTGCCAACTTCACTCCCTCCGCCAAAAACAAGATTGACGACTCCTTCGGGAATCCCGGCTTCCATCATGATTTCAACGAGAGTAAGCGCCGTCTTTGGTGTGTCCGTCGCAGGCTTAAAGACGACCGTATTCCCTGATAGCACTGCCGGGAAAATCTTCCACGTCGGAATGGCCATCGGAAAATTCCAGGGGGTTATGATTCCAGCAACTCCAATCGGGACCCGGATTGCCATCGCAAACTTGTCTGGCAATTCCGATGGAACCGTACGACCGAACAACCGGCGACCTTCTGAAGCGGCATAGTAAGCAGTATCAATTCCTTCCTGGACATCTCCCATTGTTTCGCTCAGGACCTTCCCCATCTCCCTCGTCATTTCCCGTGCGATTTCCATTTTGCGGTCAACCAGAATGTCCCCAACCTTCCGCATGATGTCGCCACGCTTCGGTGCAGGGACAAGTCTCCATTTTTCAAACGCTGCGCGCGCAGCCTTCACCGCCTCGTCAACATCTTCCTTGCCTGACTTGGGAAACAGTCCGATAAGTTCATCCCAGTTTGCAGGGTTCCGGTTTTCATAAGTCTTGCCGGATTGCGCATCAACCCATTTCCCGTTGATGAGATTCTGATACCTCCTGATCATGCCGCACAGCCTCCCTTCAATTCAACCCCGTTCTTTCAAAAATGTAGTCTATATGCTTTAAACTCCGTTTGGGGTCAAATAGTTCATCAAGATCGGCATTCGACAGCAGTTTCCTCACCTCTTCGCTGCCGCTGATAAGCTCCCTGAAATCTGATCCGTTCTCCCACACTTTCATTGCCCGCTCCTGGACGACGCGATAAGCATCCTCACGCTTCATCCCTTTTTTCGTCAGAGCAAGAAGCACTTCTTGTGAGTATACAAGACCATTCGTCTTGTTGAGGTTCTTCTGCATATTTTCGGGATACACAAGAAGCTTGTCAATGATCTTTGTAAACTGTGTCAACATGTAATCCAGGATGATACAGCTGTCAGGAACGATTATGCGCTCGACAGACGAATGCGTAATGTCACGCTCATGCCACAATGCTACATTTTCCATCGCCGCAACAGCGTTTCCTCTCAGCACGCGGGAAAGTCCGGCGATTCGCTCACACGTAATCGGGTTTCTCTTGTGCGGCATAGCGGAGGACCCCTTTTGCCCCTTGGAGAAATATTCCTCCGCCTCCAGCACCTCCGTTCTCTGCAGATGGCGAATTTCGGTGGAGAATTTTTCCAATGAACATCCGCATACTGCGAGCGCGTTCATGAATTCCGCATGGCGATCGCGTTGAAGCACCTGGGTCGAAATCGGCGAAGGCTTTAAGCCCAGCTTTTCACAGACATATTTCTCCACGGATGGATCAAGATGCTGATACGTTCCTACCGCTCCTGAAATCTTTCCGACAGATATTGTGGCGGCAGCAGATTTAAGGCGTTCAATATTACGAAGTGTTTCCGCATACCATAAGGCGAGTTTGAGTCCAAAAGTCACGGGCTCTGCATGGATGCCATGTGTCCGGCCAATCATTACTGTGTAGCGGAATTCCTTTGCACGGCGCGCCAGAACATCTTTCAAAGCATCCAAATCTTTAAGAAGCAATTCGGCGGATTGCTTCATTTGAACGGACAGCGCTGTGTCCAGGACATCCGATGAAGTCATTCCGAGGTGGATGAATCTAGATTCAGGACCGACGTATTCACCTACATTCGTTAGGAATGCGATGACGTCGTGTTTCACCTCGTTTTCGATTTCGAGTATGCGCTTGACATCGAATGCTGCTTTTTCTCGAATCGTCTTCACTGCATCTGACGGAATGACACCATGCTGGGCCTGCGCTTCACAAGCGAGAATCTCAATCTCAAGCCAAATTCGAAATCTGTTCTCCTCGGCCCAAATTTTGCCCATTTCTGGACGAGTATATCGTTCTATCACAGTTCCTCTTTTATTCTTGTTGACTTCGGCGATCGAGTTTGAGCGAAAGACTGAGTGTTTTTCGTTCTCTGTACACTTTCATGTTCAGCACATCTCCGGCGGATGAATCGATGAGAATCTGGGTTAAATCGTCTCCGGAATCGATTCTTTGCCCGTTTACTTCCAGAATGATATCACCGACTTTAAGTCCCGCCTTCTCAGCCGGTCCACCGACTTCGACCTCACTGACAATGATACCTTCGATCTTGGTAAGGCCAAAGTACCTCGCAATGCGTGCGTCAACATTTTGGGCATCAAAGCCTTTCCAGATATCCCTGGTAACTTTCCCTTTTTTTCTGAGATCCCCCACTACCTTCTTTATTTTGTTAATTGGGATAGCAAAACCGTAGCCGACGAATGTGGTGCTCTGACCGCCTGTATAGATAAGGGTGTTCATTCCGACAACATTACCCTGACTGTTCACGAGCGGACCACCGCTGTTTCCACCATTGATTGCTGCATCCGTCTCGATCATCCCTGTGTAGAAATGATCATTGATATGCCCAAGGTTCATTCCAGTCGAACTGATAACTCCAACCGTTACCGTTGGTTTATCATTGATATCGAAAAGGCCGAACGGATTCCCGAATGCAATGGCCCACTCGCCAACCACGATATCGTCAGAATTCCCTAACGACACATACGGAAGGTCTTTCGCATCCACCTTTATCAAGCTGACGTCCGTCAGGGGGTCCGTTCCCACAAGTTGGGCTTTGAGTCTTTTGCCACCGGTCATCGTCACCGTTATGCGCACGGCATTCCCGGCAACGTGGTCGTTCGTTACGATATATCCGTCCGACGAAATAACAAACCCGGACCCCAGACTCTCGACCTTTTCCTGTTGTTCGCCGAAAAACTGTTTGAAAAAAGGATCATTCGGAAACAGTTGGGACCACGGATCTCGATATGTGCGTAGTTCTGTTACATTGATACCCACAACTGCCGGACTCACCGCGGCAACGGCATCGGTGATCGCATTCCTTCTAGAATTGCTGGTCTTGTCGGGATCCTGCTGTTGATTAGCAGAAGGTTTCGACGATGCAGGGAACGTTTCCGCAAAATCCTTATTGACGGAAGAGATCGATTCAGCCCTCGTGGGTTTGACGGAATAGCCAATGCCAAATCCGAGGATGAGAGGAATCATCAGAATAATAAAGAATCGTATATATGGATTATTCATTTCCTGCTCTCTGTTTAGTTATCAAATCTCTTATAGCGTCCCAATGAGACAGTAACAATACCGCACTTAAGACAAACGCAAGTATCCGAAAAGAAGATGGTGAACAACTCACTATTAGAAGAGTTTCAATCCATGAATCAGGCACGATGAGGAGCAAAAGTGGTGTTGTGAGAATGGCCACCAAGTTTCCCAACAGGATGTCCTTCCTGTATTTATACACTGAAACCCATACGATACACCAGACCAAAGTATATGCGAGTCCGACTGCAAACATCCCGCCTGCACCCGTTGCCAACCCCCTGCCTCCCCTGAATCTCAACCAAATTGGATAGTTGTGTCCAACAATCGCTGCGAGAAAGCCCGCTGCCTGATACTCGAACGTAAGTTTCAAGATCCATCCCAATGAAGCTGCTACAATGAATCCCTTTAATGCGTCGAGCAATCCTACGATAATACCGATCTGTTTAGATTTTGTTACGTCAAATGTGTTAAAAGCTCCAACATTTCCGCTCCCCGCATGCCGAATGTCGATTCCCGCTTTCCAACGGACCAGTAAATATGCCGTGGGAATTGATCCTATGAGATAGCCAACAACCAAAATTGCCGCCAGATTCACTCTGTTACTGACCTTTCAACTATTGAAATTCCGACTCCGAGATTGAAAACTACGGAAAACTGCCAGGTTTTGCAAGGTGAGAAAAGTAGCTTGATTCCTATGCGGATATCGTCATTGGATATGAGGCGCGGATTAAGCTATTTGATTGTCTTGTGGACTTCGATTTTGTCGACGATCCCGTCACGAGGCGCATGCACGTTCGGCAACTAAAATATCTTTTCACGTTGTGCCTTCATAACAAGCCCGCTTCGGGTCTTGACGTTGAGTTTGTTCTGTATTTTACTGAGGTGAGAGTTGACTGACGAAGAATCTATTGCCAGAACTTGGGAGATTTGATGCAATGTTGACCCCTCCACGAACAGACGTATGATATCCTTCTCAAGATTTGTCAATCCATAGCCAGCTGGCGAAGGTTTCTTTGGAGCATTCAAATCGAGTATTCTCCGAGCCACGAGCGGATCCATTGGCACACCGCCACGCATCGCTGCACGAATCGAATCAACGATTTGGCCAATCTGGACCGTCTTAAGAAGATAGCCTTCCGCACCCTGAGAAAACGCCTGCATAATCTCGTCATCCATAAATGATGCCGTCAACATAATTATGGCACTCCCCGGCGACAACTTCTTGAATTGAGGAATGCCTTCAATCCCCCCCGTCTCCGGCATGTGAATATCGAGCAAAATAATGTCCGGTGGATCTTGTCCATCGTGGAGAACTTGAAATGCATCTTCGCAGCCAGCGAAGGTTGTCACCTTTATGTACGATGCGTTCTGATGAATGGCCTCCTTGAACGACATCCTGATTGCCTTGTCGTCATCAATTAACCAGACGGAAATGAATTCGGTCGATTCGTTCATGAGGACCACATTAACGTTTTATCTGAACA
>JADGQA010000301.1 GCA_017882185.1 Bacteroidota bacterium | reverse complement strand
AATAGCCAATGCACTCAGGGACTTTCCAATTCCGGATTCGCCGAAGAGAACGGTGATGGATGATTCGGCCAAACGAAAATCGTCGATTGCCACGAGTTGGCGTTGAGCCGACATAATGCGGATATCATATCTCAGCTCATTCACGGCATCACACCAACCTGTGCCTGCGCACAAATGCGTTCGCGATCATGTACATACACAGCAACGTAAAAATAATGCAGAACGCCACGCTGATCCCCTGCAAATGCCTGATGAAAATAATCGGCAGATACCCCGGGTCAGTCAAGAGATTGCTGAGAGCGAGGATATCCTGCTTGCTGTCGACGTTTGCCAGCAGGCTGCCCAGCGTCACGGGAAAGTTTATTAAGCTGACATCAGTGGATAATCCGACCGAAACGATGAAATCAATACTGCACTGGAGAAATATTGAGGCGCCAAAAATCGCAATGAGTTTGTGGAGGAGATGACTTCGACTGTTTTTCCAGAGGATTTCCACATTGATAATCCTTCGTTCGCTTATCCCGCAACAAAGCATCGCATCCACAAAATCAAGAGTGTGAAAGTAGTTGATCCGCTCGCGGACAGTGTCTGCCACCTCAAGAGCCACAGCGACAGCAATAGTGCAGGCGATCCATAAAAGCTGTCCCGTTGTCGAACGAATGATCCCTTCGTGGAGCAACAATGTGAGAATAACGTAGCCGATCAGCACCAGGATAATCTGTGGGATGGAACGAAGAATGTCGGTGGCGAAGGATGCCAAACCATACAAGGTGGTCGATCCAGTTCGTTCCAGCAAGTGCATCCCGACACCCACCAGCCACCCGATGACGAGCGCCATCAGCACCACCATCAAACCGGTCGATAGACTGTTGAGAAACGCCGCCTGAATCCTTTCCAATGCAGGATCGTTTAGGAAAATGGCGTCCCAAACCCAAAGCGCCGCAAGCCCGCCAACCCAGGCCACGAGCCACAGGACATCCTTCTTCTCGGATAGACGCCACGACCGAATGCGGGCAATTCCAGCCCTAGTATCCATATCTTCTCTTTTCTCGTTCGTGCCAGATGTCTATCGCCATCTCTGTCGCCTTGACGGTGAAGAAGATGCTAAAAACGATGAAGCACGCGACATCATATTGTCGATAGAGAATCTGTTGGAGCAACTCATAACAGAGGTGCCCCTGAATATTCAACGCCATCTCGATGATGATTAATCCTGTCACGAGAAATGATGCGTGTTCTTTGAGTGCGGGAATAAACTGGAATCGCGCATTGAGAAAAATGTGTCGAAACACGTGCGACTGAAATCTCTGAGACACATTCAGCAACGAGCGTCGTGGAATGCCATCCGGCGTGTCCCACTCATAGGAGGAAGAAAGACTTTTCACGATCGCCGTCTGGACATACCCCTTATGGCTTTCAGCAACGAGAAGTGTGTAGAATCTGTTTGCCGTGTGTATCAGAACGCCGTTTGAAATAACGCCCAACAACACCATGAACAAAACGGAGCTCGTATCGATGGATGTCTTCATAGCGTACGCGATGACATAGGCCGGAGAAAACAGCAAGGCGAGCAAGACGCCCTTCCCAACTGCTTTCAACAGTGCCAGGACTGCCGTGCGGCCGACAACCCATCGATTCAATCGTCCTGTGGGGTTTCGGAATCGTTTCACCCCTTCGACCAATTGAGAAAGGTACGATTCGCGATGCTGTCTCATTTTCACAAATCTGTAAACGCCAATCCGCTCCGCAAAGAAGTAGATTACGACGAGAACAACAAGATAGACGCCAAGGAATTGCACATACATGCCGAGAATACGGCCAATCATTTCTGATGTGAGACCTACCAACGGGTTTCCGGACTTGTAAAGAGGATCTGCGAACTGGCGCTGCCTCAGGTCATCGATCGACACGAGGAGAGAATCGTTCCGTCCGCTCTGCCCCGGATAAAACACTCCGAGCGATTCACGAAACAAGATCCGATCAACGGGATCGCCAAGGTCTACGCTCTGCAGATTCAGATAGTTCTGAATACCTGTTTCGTTTTGGCGTTCTTCAGTGCGTCGCGTTTCCACAACAAGAATGACGATTCCAAAAACAAGAGCCACAACGAGAAGGCTGACCACATGAATAATAAGCTTCTTTCGCAGACTCTCGTTACCGCGAAGGAATATGCTCAGGGGACTGCTCATCGTTTCTTAATCTCGATCCTGTTGGCGTGCTCGCTAATATCATACCCTGTTCCGAGCAGGTACGTTTGCAGCGTCGCTGACAACGTCTGAATACTTTGTTTGTAGAAACCAGCAGCCGCTGCGGGTCGGAGAACACAGATCAATGACGTATTCGTCGATTCGACTTCCCATTGTGGCACGGGATATCGCTTACCCGTCTCCTTGTTGAGAAGTGAGTACACTTCGGAATAAGCAAGATTGACATCTTTAATCCTTCCGTTGACACGGTCGCGAATCATCGGTGAGAGATCGACCCGTATCGGCTGTGCCCGAACTATCTGCCACGATTTCCCTTTCTTGGTCGCCGGAAGTCGCAACCATCCGTATTCAGGTTTAGCTCCCAGGAGTCTGGCGTAGACAACACCTGCAGTATTGAAGTACCGGAGACAACGGTCTCCGTTCGAAAGAAACCGGCGACCGCTCTTCACGGGGTGTTCCAATACAATGCTGCGCGAACCAAACACCTCAATGGTATCGTTGAGCAATTTCGCATTCTGAAAATTCCTGACTGTCCCCAGGGTTTTCCAGCCCGCCAGCTGGCCGCTTTCATCTCGAAGCAAATAGAACACCTCTCCATCCACCTCCACTTTTTCGCATGCGGTGAGCCCGTCACTCAGTACATCGCGCTGTTTGAGAACCTTCAATGGCGCAAAAGGTTGAAGGACGCTTTCGTGCAGGGAAGACAGAGACTGTTGGAAGGAGTCGTAGACGACGAGATGATCGGGCTTTTCGACGATCAATACATCGAAGGTTTGAGAAAATGCGCAGGGGGAAATCGCGAGACAGATGGTGAAGGCATTCCAAAGAAGGATTGCCAGGGGGTGGTACGAACGACCACCCCCGCAATTCTGCTTCTTCACCGCTTTGGTGCTTCCTTCCATTTCCTCAGAGTCGACAATTGGGAAGCAACGCCGTAGAGATCAATACTGGTACTGTCAAATTGAGTGCTGAAATATGCCGTTGATGGAAGCGAAAAGAGCCACGCGCCGAGCGCCATGCGATGCTCAAGTTCCGAGACGCGTCGGGCATACTCTTGTTTGTCACCTACTTCGTGGGTCGACATGAAGGCGTAGACGTCCTCCAAGAGCGTGCGAGAGTCGGTCCGATCGGCGCCATTTTGGGTCACATCGAGGCGCAAGAAATTGTGCTCTGCCTGCATGGAACTCGGGCTCACGGTCATATCACCTTTGGCTCCGGGCGCCGTGTACAAATTGATTTTGTACGCTTCAAGATCGGGCTCTCGGAGAAAAAGACTATACAGATCAAACAAGAAGTTGCTGCGATACCCGCTCACGGCAACCAGGAGCGCGTCGTAGTCACCCCGCTTGATATCGTCATTCTGCACAGCGGTCGCCTTCACGCGTCCCCTGCTGATCGCCGGATCGTTCAGGATATCGATCAAGTCCGAATACTCTTCGCGGTACCCGTAATTGAGACACGCCTTGATTCGGATCGTGTCCGGAAGCAGCGCAAGATCCACCTGCGAAGAATCGTGGAGCCGATCAACCACGCTGTCCGCGACATAGTACGAGGATGACGGAAAAACCACGTCATTCAGGAATTCATCGTATTGATCGCGGTGACCTTTGAAATCGACCGTGTGTCTCTGTTGCTCAGTCCCAACCTACTCAAACACCTGTTCAACCAATAGTTCCTGTTCAACCTCAGCCACAAGTAGTAACTCCAGTTGGTGGGACAGCTAGTAAAGAAGTAGCGCCTGTCA
>JADGQA010000090.1 GCA_017882185.1 Bacteroidota bacterium | reverse complement strand
ACGAAGAGAAGAATTTGTCAGACGTGCCGGCTTCGTCATGATGGCATCATTAGCCGTTCACGATAAAAAAGCCTCAGATTCGGAGTTCCTGAAATTCCTTCCCATCATTGAACGAGGATCAACTGATGAGCGCAATTTTGTCAAGAAGGCCGTCAATTGGGCATTACGCCAGATTGGCAAACGGAATTTGAAACTGAACGCTGCTGCGATCAAGTCTGGAAAGGAAATACGAAGATTGGACTCAACCTCAGCCCGGTGGATCGCCGCCGATGCACTCCGCGAATTGGAGAGTACATCTGTGCGAAAGAGACTTAGGAAGAGAAAAAAGGTGAACCCGACCACTCGAACTCGAAGTTGAGACCCAGTTGTCCTCACATACGTCACGCTAAAGGAACCGCTCTGGACTTTCCCCGCGCTCATTGCTTCTCCCGGCATCTTTTGATATACTTTACCTATTCATAGTTCACTCTTTTGAATCGGAGGTATTCTTTGTCTATGTCCAAATTACTCACGATACTTCTTTGCCTGGCACTTGTTGTTTCCTGCAAGAAACTCACGGACGAGGATTTGTGGAACAACGGCGTGGAAGCTCAAAAGGCCAACAAATTCGATGAATCGCTCCAGAACTACCAGCAGCTCCTTGACGACTACCCGAAGAGTCCCAAAGCCCCCGAGGCTCTTTTTGCGATAGGAAGCATTTGCCAGGATCAACGGCGAGACATCTACAGGGCTATTGGCTGTTATCGACGCATCGTCCAGGAATTTCCGACCAATGCCACGGCTTCAGGGGCACAGTTTCTGATCGGTTTTCTGTACAACAATGAGCTTAAGAATCTCGATTCGGCAAAAATTGCTTATGAAGATTTCTTAAGGATCTATCCTGACAATCCGATGGCTCCGTCCGCGAGATTTGAACTCGAGAACCTCGGCAAGGATCCTAACCTGATCATGGACCTCAAGTCGCGTCCGATCGTGAAGACACCGGAACAGAACCCCAAGAACCTCCACAAATAATGAACGAAACGTTGAAATACCTGCAGCCCGACGTGGTAGCGCAGCTCGCCACTATGGAACTGCGGGCGCGTCTGGTCGTTGAAGGTTTCATTACGGGTTTGCACAGGAGCCCCTATCACGGGTTCAGTGTGGAGTTCACAGAACATCGTCAATATATGCCCGGTGACGAAATCAAGCATATTGACTGGAAGGCGTACGCGAAGACCGACCGTTACTACATCAAGCAATTCGAAGAGGAAACCAACCTCAAGTCGTACATCCTCATGGATGCCAGCGCATCCATGAAGTATGCATCAAAAGGGCAGCTGTCCAAGATTCAATATGCATCATATGTGGCAGCGGCGCTTGCGTATCTCATGGTCCAACAGCGTGATGCAGTTGGCCTCACCGTGTATGATGAAAAAGTTCGGATGACGATGCCACCAAGAGCGACACAGTCAAATTTGATGCAGTTGTTGAAAGAACTGGTAAATGTAATTCCGAGCAACAAAACCGGTATTGCAGCTTCGCTCCATCAGGTTGCCGAACAAATCAAACGAAGAGGCCTTGTGATTGTCCTGAGCGACTTTTTCGACGATCCGGCAAACGTTATAACAGCCTTCAAGCATTTTCGACACAAGGGGAATGAAGTCATCGTGATGCAGATCCTCGATCCGTTGGAGCGGTCGTTTGCGTTCGGGACGGATGCAATCTTCAGGGATGTCGAATCCCAGGAAGAGTTGATGACACAGCCGTGGCACATTCAGAAAGCCTATCAAGATTCGATGCGTCAGTTTCTCGAGAACTACAAGCGCGAGTGCCGCGAGAATGCGATCGATTATCTCCTGCTTGACACCAGCACGCCGTTCGACAAGGCGCTGATGGAATACCTGACCAAGCGACGACATATGAATTAGTAGATCTTCACAACCAGATACGAGGAAGCAGAGAAACCCAGCTATCAAAGATGCCGCTGTTGCCACGGTTGGACTGAGTTGCCGGCCTTTACGATCCAGTAACCCTTGTTATCACCCCCAAGCTCCAAGCAACGACATTGTCTTTGTTTGCTCTTTGACCTGTCATTTTCCTCTTAACATTTCTATATTTCATATTCCGCCGGCCTGAAGAACCAGATGAGCGGTACAAGGAGTCTGTCGAGTCGAACTATGCCTGAAGACAAACTCATAGTGCGTGGAGCACGTGTTCACAACCTGAAGAATATCGACGTCGATATTCCACGGGACAAGCTTGTGGTTATCACGGGATTGTCCGGGTCGGGAAAGTCGAGTCTCGCGTTTGACACGATCTATGCAGAAGGGCAGCGACGCTATGTAGAGTCCCTTTCAGCCTACGCTCGCCAGTTCCTGGGTCTCATGGAACGACCGGATGTTGACTACATCGAAGGCCTCAGTCCCTCCATTTCCATCGAGCAGAAGACCATCAGCCACAACCCGCGGTCGACGGTTGGAACCGTGACGGAGATCTACGACTACCTCCGATTGCTTTATGCACGCGTCGGAACCCAGTATTGTTACAACTGCGGACGCAAAGTACAACGGCAATCTGTTGATCAGATTATCGACGCGATTCTTCATTTTCCGGAAGGATCGAAATTACAGATCCTTGCCCCCATTGTGCGGGGTCGCAAGGGACATTATCGTGAGCTCTTTGAACAAATTCTGAAAGATGGATTTGTGCGTGTGCGGATTGACGGCGAGATGTGCCAAATAGAAAAAGGATTGAAGGCCGACCGCTACAAGGTGCACGATATCGAAATCGTAGTCGACCGAATTGCGGTGAAAAAAGAGATACGGACGAGAATTGCCGACTCCGTTGAGGTCGCACTCAGGTTTGGAGAGGGTGTGCTCATTGTGAATGATGGAAAACAGGATCAGCTTTTCAGCCAGAAATATTCCTGTCACGTTTGCGGGCTAAGCTACGACGAACCGGCACCAAATTCGTTCTCCTTCAATACCCCGTATGGTTCGTGTCCATCGTGTGAGGGCCTGGGAGAAAAGAAAGCATTCGATCTGCGGCTGATTATACCGGATGATACTCTTTCGATCAATCGGGAGGGGATTGCTCCGCTTGGAAAGCCGCGGCAGACCTGGATGTTCAACCAGATACGCGCGGTCGCAAAGAAATACAAATTCGACCTGGACACACCAATCAACAAGCTCTCCAAAACGGCGATGGATGTTCTCCTGAACGGCTCTGGGAGTGAAAAGCTCGATGTGGAGTACGTGTATGACTCTGGTCGTGTTACGATATACAAGCATCGATTTGGCGGCATCATGCAGATGTTGAAACGATACTATGATGAGACGTCGTCGAATCAAATTCGTGAGTGGGTGGAATCATTCATGACGACGACGCAATGTGAGGCGTGCAAAGGAGGCCGTCTGAAGAAGGAGAGCCTCGCAGTTCGTCTTGAGGATACTGTGACCAAAAAACAGTGGAATATCCACCACATTGTTGGTCTTTCGATTTCACGTGCCCGAGAGTTTTTTGAGGAATTATCTCTGACTCCCCGTCAGTTCGAGATTGCACGTCCGATTCTGAAAGAGATCAAACAACGGCTTGATTTCATGCTCAACGTCGGACTGGAATATCTCACGCTCGATCGTTCGGCCCGCAGCCTTTCGGGTGGGGAAGGGCAGAGGATTCGTCTTGCCACGCAAATCGGAACCCAACTCGTGGGAGTCCTCTACATCCTTGACGAACCAAGCATCGGTTTGCATCAGCGGGATAATATCAAACTCATTCATTCGCTGAAGTCACTGAGAGATCTTGGGAATAGTGTTATCGTTGTAGAACACGACAAGGAGATGATCGAAAGTGCAGACTTTGTGATAGATCTTGGTCCCAGGGCGGGAGAACACGGAGGCGTGGTTGTTGCCACCGGTACCCCGAAGGATTTGAAGAAGGCACAAAACGGTGCAGCAAAGGATTCTCTCACGTCAATGTATTTGAAGGGAATCCACACCATTGGGATTCCGAAAGAACGCCGAAAGGGAAATGGGAGCCATTTGGTATTGAAGGGCGCCACCGGGAACAATCTGAAGGATATCGATTGTTCGATTCCACTTGGAACCTTCGTTTGTGTCACGGGCGTCAGCGGATCGGGAAAATCGACGCTGATCAATGAGACTTTGTTTCCGATTCTGTCCAGAAAATTCTACAAATCGAACGTCGTTGCACTTCCATACAAATCCGTCAATGGTATCCAGCATATCGACAAAGTTATCGACATCGATCAATCTCCGATTGGACGAACGCCGCGCTCGAATCCTGCGACATACACCGGGCTGTTCACGATCGTCCGCGACCTCTTTACAGAGTTGCCAGAGGCGAAAATCAGGGGCTACAAAGCCGGTCGGTTCAGTTTCAATGTGAAGGGAGGGCGGTGTGAGGGATGTGAAGGAGATGGTGTTAAGAGGATTGAAATGAATTTCTTGCCGGATGTCTACGTTTTGTGCGACGTTTGCGGTGGAAAGCGCTACAATCGCGAGACTCTTGAAGTGCACTACAAGGGGAAATCGATTTCTGATGTGCTCGAGATGACAGTCGAAGAGGCGCTTGGTCTGTTTAGCGAATTACCTCGCCTTCAACGCAAGCTTCAAACGTTGTACGACGTCGGTCTGGGGTATATCCGGCTGGGCCAGCAGGCGACGACGCTTTCGGGAGGTGAGGCACAACGCGTGAAGCTCTCGACTGAGCTATCCAAGATCGGCACTGGGAAAACTCTGTACATACTCGATGAACCTACGACGGGGCTTCATTTCGAAGATATCCGAATGCTTCTTTCCGTTCTCAACAAACTCGTGGACAAAGGAAACACTGTCATTGTTATCGAGCACAATTTGGACGTCATAAAAACGGCCGACTGCATTATTGATCTTGGACCCGAAGGCGGAGATGCCGGCGGAACAATTATCGCGGAGGGGACACCGGAAGAAGTGGCTTCGAATCGGAAATCCTATACGGGACAATTCTTGAAAGACGTCCTCAATTGACCCCCCAGACGTTGCCTTATCTGACATGCGGCTTATAGACACATTTTCTGTTTCTCTCGGATGGTCGACTCCTGGCAATCTTCTCAAAGTTGCCAGCGCTTTTGTTTTGAGACCCACCGATTTCCCTTTTCAAAAAATCTCCACCTCTTCTCGATACCGCTTCGGATTCCAACACGAGTTGAGACTCCGATCCTTGACTGCACGACTCGCCTGCCATGAGCAAGATAGATTTCGTTGCCGAGCAAACTGACACCGTTTTGTTTGCGTTTGATTCCAAATGCCTTGCAAAACTTGGCGGGACCATTCGTCAGGTCGAAGGTAGAGATATTCTTGCCACGAAGTCTTTCCATTACATCAAGTCCGACAACGGGCTCAACGCCACGAATCAGCACAGCTTCAGCGATCCCTGCTTCTCTCGTCACGACATTCGCACAAAAGTGCATCCCATAGGTGAAGTATACGTAGAGGTGTCCTCCTTCCCAGAACATCACTTCATTCCGCTTTGTTCTTCCCCGATATGCATGACTGGCCGGATCGATCGAGCCGCGATAGGCTTCGACTTCCACAATCCGGCCAACGAGTCTCCTGCCACGATATTTCCTAACGACAAGCTGACCCAGGAGATCCTTGGCGACTCTAAGAGTGGAACGGAAATAAAAAGCGCGAGGAATCTTGGAAGACAATGCAGAAATCAGATATAAGAAAGTAGATTGAAAAGATAGGCGATGAAAAATGTAGGAGGCTACTTTTGAAAGTCACGAATAATTCTGTCAATTTGGTCAGCGGAGATTCCAGTGCCGAACTCTAACTTTTTCTCTGCAACTTCTTTCTTCTGTTCTGACTGTTGGACAACCTCTTTATTCTGATCCTTTTCCTCCGGGACTCTGCTGCTTGCAACTGCCTCGCCTTTGCTTCCATTGTCTTTTGGTGATCCAACCGAAACCATTGGTTGACCGCTGACTGCTGATGGCTGAAAGCTAATAACATTACTCGCCTTCAACCGAATCCTTTCATCAATTTCTTCCATCCATGATTTTCCGGAAGGAGCTGTACCGATCGTCGTGACCGGCGATCGTTTCGACTCGGGCTGCACGGTGATTCCCGGTTTGGATATGAACTGCTCCGGCGGATTGATCGGACGCGTCTCGAAAGCAAGGCGCTTGACATTAATCAAGTGTTTGGCAGAGACGTTTTCAGATATGATGGACCCACCGAACGTACCGGGACCGAGAGTCATTGAGGGCAGCAACTCGTTCGTATAGCCAACAGCACCCAAAGCTGCCTGGGTATTGACCAAAATGCGAAAAGCCGGCTTCTCAAGACCGAACTTGAGAACCACCTCGGAATTGGTTGAGTGAATGACCATCGAGTGGCCCATGCCGCCGAACTCCAGCATTTTGGCGCAAAGCTCACACCCTTCCTGCCACCCGTTAACAGTGAACAACGATAGAACGGGAGAAAGCTTTTCGCGCGAAAGTGGATATTCTCTACCAATTCCGGGGAGTTCCGCGACTAGGACGGTCGTATCGTGTGGCACATCGAAGCCCGCCATTTGTGCAATAACGACGGGAGATTTGCCAACAACATTTGGATTGATCGCTCCGCGATTGTCGAACATAAGTCGGCTCAGCCGATCTTTTTCCTCAGGCGAAACGAAGTACGCACCCCGCTTTTTGAACTCTTCGATTGCCAGTTTCTTGATTGGTGCATCGAGGATTGCACCAGATTCTGTGGAACAAAGCACACCCCAATCGAACATTTTGCCTGACACGATATCGGCAACTGCTTTCTTGACGTTCGCAGTTCTTTCAATGAACGATGGTACGTTTCCCGGACCGACACCGTACGCGGGTTTGCCGGCGCTATAGGCAGCTTTGACCATAGGAGTCGATCCTGTGGCGAGGATAACCGCCGTGTGCTTCTGCCGCATCAACTCGTTGGTGCCTTCCGTCGTTGGGACGGACATGCAATTGATGAGTCCGGGTGGAGCTCCGGCACTTTCAGCCGCCTTGGCAAGAATGTTCGTCGCTTCGAGGGTGCATTGGACGGCTTTCGGGTGGGGACTGGCGACAATTGAGTTTCTTCCTTTGACTGAGATAATTGCTTTGAACATCAACGTGGATGTGGGATTCGTTGATGGCACCAGAGCGGCGACGACGCCCATCGGCTCGGCAATCTTTATGATTCTCTTTTGTTTGTCTTCGTCAATGACGCCAACGGTCTTCAGGTCTTTGATAGATTCCCAGACTCGCTTAGTCGCGAATTCATTCTTCTTTTTCTTATCCGCAGCTTTACCAAATCCCGTTTCTTCATGAGCCAGTTTGCCGAGCTTTTCGGCTGCGGCGAAACCAGCGTCGACCATCGCCTTGACAATGGAATCGACTTTTTCTTGAGTGAACGGACGGAAGGCAAGTTGAGCCTCTTTCGCTCTGGCGACGAGGTCCCGCGCTTCTTGTACAGACTGCAGATCTTTATCGAGAGGCATACAAAACGAATATAAACCAAATTTGAATGCCTGTCAATTTGAGAGTGCATTTTTGTTTCCTTCCGCATTCGCGACTACATTATGCCGGACTTATGACTCTTTCTCCACAGCCCATTGTATCGCCAGAGACCGCAGAAGTAGTCTTTGAGGACGATGAAATCGTTGTCCTCAATAAGCATTCGGGATTACTGGTGTTGCCCGATCGCTATGATCGGTCAATACCTAACCTGTACGGTTTGCTGAAGAAGAAGTACAGGCAAATCTATGTTGTACATAAGGATAGACAAGGAAACGAGTGGATTGATTGTCTTTGCCAAAACTGAAGAATCTCACCGATCACTCAATGCACAATTTGAAGTCCGAACCACGCACAAGGAATATCAGGCAATCTGTCCGGGGGAATCACAAAACGACCATGGGAGGATTGAGTTGCCTCTATCCTAAGATCGAGGAAAGAAGGGAAGAATGAGAATTGATTAAGCGGTTGGAAAAGAGGACGTCCCGTTGTACAGAGTGCACGAGCGATTTGCGGGATTCAGTCTCGTTGAAGTGAAACCTGAAACCGATCGGACTCATCAAATTCGGATCCATTTAAATGCTATCAATTTGCCGATTCTCGGTGAATCAGCGTACGGCGGAGGGAAAAGCTTTTTTCTTTCTCAGATCAAACCAAGATATCGCTTGAAAGGGGAAGAGAAGCCGCGCTTAAACCGAACGGCATTGCATGCCCCACGGTTATCCATTTCGCGTCCGGGTACCAACCAGATTGTCTCTTTTGAAGCCGAGCTCCCGAAAGACATGAGCGTTGTCTTGAACTATCTGCGGAAATTCAATGGAAGATAGGAGAAGCTACAGTTCAAGTCGTGGCTGTGCTGGATTGGGCTTTCTTGACTTGAGCCCAAAATGTTTGTACGCGCGTTCGGTGATTTCGCGTCCCCGCGGAGTACGTGCGAGAAATCCTTCCTGGATCAAATATGGCTCATAGACCTCTTCAAGAGTCCCAGGTTCTTCACCTACCGCAACTGCAAGTGTGTTGACCCCCACAGGCCCGCCTGAGAATTTCTCAATGATGACCTGCAGAATCCGTTTATCCATCTCATCGAGTCCAAGGTCGTCGACCTCCAACGCTTTCAATGAGTAATCCGCAACTTCTTGTGTGAGCACACCCTTGTGACGTGAGAGTTTGGCGTCGGCCTGGGCAAAATCGCGACACCGGCGCAAGAGACGGTTTGCAATTCGCGGCGTACCTCTGGACCTCTTGGCAATCTCTACAAGAGCATCTTTCTCGTACTCAATCACGAGCAATTTTGCGGACCGCATCAGGATACTATAAAGTTGCTCGTTATTGTAATAGTCCAGCCGGTTGGAAATCCCAAATCTCGAACGCAGAGGGGCGCTCAGAAGCCCGGCTCTTGTTGTAGCACCGACAAGCGTGAAGGGCTTTAGCCCGAGCTGAATGGTTTTTGCGCCGGGCCCACTATCGATGACGATATCAACACGAAAATCCTCAATGGCGGAGTAGAGATACTCTTCAATTTTTGCCGGGACTCTGTGGATTTCGTCGATGAATAGCACTTCGCCCGACTCCAGGGATGTGAGAATGCCGGCCAGGTCTCCGGGCTTTTCCAAAGCTGGGCCGGACGTCATTTTGAGTCCGGTCTGCATTTCGTTTGCGATGATGTAAGCAAGTGTCGTCTTTCCCAAACCGGGGGGGCCGGTGAGCAGGACATGATCGAGCGATTCCTTTCGTTGCCTGGCGGCCGCAATGAACACCTTCAAGTTCTCCACGATTTTTTGCTGACCGACGAATTCGCCCAGAGAACTCGGTCGGAGAGTCCGATCGAATTCAACCTCCTGTTCAAGTCGTTCGGGCTGGGTGATATCAGGACGCTTCATCGATGATGAGTATAGTTAGAAGGGGAGGAAATAGCAAGGAACAGACTCGTCCTTGCAAGAGATGCCGGAAGACTCACGTCTTTGAATATTTGAGCGCCTTCTTAATAAGATTTTCGATTTCCAAATCAGATTCACCACCATCGTTGAGGGCCAACCGGATCGCTTTTTCTGCGGCAGCCCGATTGTAGCCGAGTGACAAGAGTGCAAGGAGTGCTTCATTTCGAATCTCCGCATTCTTATCGCCGGGAATGACGGTTGATCCGGATGTTGAGTCGGTCTTTCCGATCCTGTCGCGGAGCTCCACAACGAGTCGCTCCGCGGTTTTCTTGCCAATGCCGGGAATTGAAGTCAATGCTGCGATGTTACCACCTATGATGTGTTGACGCAGATCTGACACAGAGATTCCCGAGAGAATCCCTTGTGCGATCTTTGGACCGATTCCCGTAATTGAAATCAGCAGCCTGAAGAGCCGGCGTTCTGCCTCTGTCGCAAATCCGTAGAGCTGCATCGCATCCTCACGCACGTGGAGATGGGTCAAGAGATGGACCGGAGAATTCAGGTCACCGAGAGTCGAATATGTGGAAATCGGAATGCTTACCGCGTAACCAACTCCTCCAACGTCAACCAGAACTTCGGTAGGTGATTTACCCTTCAGAATTCCACTGAGAGATGCAATCATCGCGGTCTGAGGATTCTATCGGGGTTGGCTTTCACAAAGGAAGCCCAATTCTGATGTCGGCCGGAAGACTTCCCGTTTGATCTGATTCCTGTCATTCGATGATGATGACACAGCGCTACGGCTAAGGCGTCGGTAGCGTCGAAGAGCTTTGGGGTTTCACGAATTCGCAATATCGATTTGACCATGAATTTCACCTGGTCTTTCGATGCGGCACCATTTCCCACGACGGCTTTCTTGATCTCACGCGGCGAGTATTCTGCTGTCGGAATCCCATTGTTCACGGCTGCCAGCATCGAGACACCGCGAGCCTGCCCGATCTTGAGGGCCGCTTGAGCGTTCCTGCCGTAAAATGCAGTTTCAATTGCGAATTCATCCGGATGGTGTTTCGTGATGACCTCGCAAAGCTTCGAGTAGATATCTCTGAGCCGAATTGGCATTGAACGCTCATTGCGATTCACGATCACATCGAATTCGAGGACTGTTACTTTGTTGTTCTCGATTTCGATGAGGCCATATCCCGTAACCAGCGTTCCGGGATCAACGCCGAGAATAATCATCAGCTGCAACCCTCGACAAACTGCGTGCAGAATTTCGGTTTATTGGGCTACCAGACTTGCCAGGACTTTGTCATCGATGTCGAAATTGGCGTGAACCTTCTGCACGTCGTCGTGCTCTTCAAGGGCTTCCATCAGCTTGATGACGTTTTCGGCATCTTTACCTTCAACTTTAACCGTATTCTCCGCAACCATCTGAATTTCAGCGCTCTCGGATTTAATGCCCTTCGCATCCAGCGCCTTTTTGACGGCTTCAAAACTCTCCGGTGCCGTGATAATCGTGTGCACTTCGTGTTCAGTCTTCATATCGTCCGCACCCGCTTCCAGAACGATCGACGTGAGATCATCTTCCGAAATTGTGGACGTCGGAATCGCAATGATTCCCTTTTTATGGAATTGGAATGAGACCGCTCCGGACGAGGCCATCTTGCCGTGGTGCCGCTCGAGAATGTGACGGATCTCCGATACGGTGCGAGTCTTGTTGTCGGTGACCGCTTCGACCATCAGTGCAACGCCGCCGGCCCCATACGCTTCGTACATCACATCCTCATAGACCGTCCCGGGAAGCTCTCCCGTCCCTTTCATAATCGCCCGCTTGATATTGTCAGCGGGCATGTTGCTTTCTTTCGCTTTGTCGATCGCAAACCGAAGCCGCGGATTACCATCCGGATTCCCGCCACCAAGTTTTGCAGCAACCGTAATTTCCTTGATAATCTGGGTAAACATTTTCCCGCGCCGCGCATCCGTTACGGCTTTCTTCCGCTTTATTGTTGCCCATTTAGAGTGACCGGACATTGTTGTTCTCCAACCTAAGAGTTCGTTAGCAACACGGTTGATATGAAATCTTCGTTACTGTACAATTTTGATATCACGAATCTTGAGCTGCGGCATCATTTCCCCCTCGAAGTCGTTCTCATCAAGCGAAAAAGCGAGATCGAGGCCTGAGCGGCCTTGAACGGTACGGTCGAGAAGATCACCCAGGCTGAATCCGACTGCGTCGATGATGCGACCGTTTTTCTTCACTTTGAATCTCAGATGGTTCTTTCCCACGATGCGTGGTTGCCCTGAGAGTTCGACACTCCTGGCGGAGAATATCGGGCGCATGTTGTCCGGACCAAATGGTGCGAACTGACTAAGCACGCGAACGAATTTCGGGGTCAATTCTGCGATGTCAATGTCCGCGTCGATGTTCAAAACGGGCGTCAGCATCTCTCTGGGAAGCGATTCGTTTGCGACGCGGTAGAACGCCTGTCGGAATTCATCCAATCTGCTGAGCTCGACTGTCAGGCCAGCCGCATATTTGTGGCCGCCGAATTGGATGAGTGAGCCTTCGCATTTCTTGAGCGCCTGATAAATATCAAAGCCGGCGATACTTCGGGCGGAGCCTTTCGCGACACCATCAATCGTTGTCATCAGCACGGTCGGACGATAATAGCGTTCGACAACCCGGGAAGCAACGATCCCTATGACGCCTGGATGCCAATCTCCCTGGTGCAGAACGATCGCATGGTTCTGTTCGACGTCGATATTCTGATCGATGTATTCCTGAGCCTTTGCGAAGGTCTCTTCGTCGATTTTCCTGCGGTTCCGATTCTCCTCCTCCATCACCTGAGCAAGCGTAAGAGCCTTTTCATAGGAATCGCAGGTAAGCAATTCGACGGCGCGCATGGCATCACCGAGCCGTCCGACGGCATTGATGCGCGGAGCGAGGACGAACACCACCTGCCCGGCATTGACCCTACCGAGTTTCAGACCGGAGCTTTCTATCAAAGCTCGAATGCCAGGTAAAGGAGCCATGTTAATGAGTTCGAGCCCGAGCTTCACCATGGTCCTGTTCTCATTCGTCAGCGGAACGATATCAGCAATCGTCGCGAGAGTAACGAACTGAAGATAGGAAAGGAGCAGTTCCTCGCCATCACCACCTATTCGCGACCGGATGGCAGGATCTTCACAGAGTCCTTGAACAAGCTTAAATCCGACACCACACCCACAAAGATACTTGTATGGGTAGCGGCAGGAAGGTTTGAGGGGATCAAGAACGGCTACAGCGTTTGGCAATGGATCCCCCGGTTCGTGGTGATCACAAATAATGACATCGATGCCGAGCGAACGCGCAAACTCTACCTGTTTCACCGCAGTGATTCCGCAATCGACTGCCACGAGAAGTGACGCCCCGTATTTCTTTGCATGCTCAATACCAACATTGGAGAGTCCATATCCTTCGCGCACTCTGTCAGGAATGAAATACCGTACATCTGCGCCTGTCTTGGAAAGGAAACTCCAAATCAAAGATGCTCCGCTGGTACCGTCGACATCGTAA
>JADGQA010000300.1 GCA_017882185.1 Bacteroidota bacterium | reverse complement strand
TCGCCCAGCGATTTGACGAAGGATCTCTTGACCTAAAAGGCGAGGCTGTGACAATCGCCGAGGGAATAGCATACGACGAATCAACAATTCATAGCCTCTTTACGGCTTCACAAAATGGTATCCTGGTGACCCAAACAGGGAATGTCCAACTTGGCTCCCGGATGTTTATCTATGACCGAAGCGGAAAACGAACGGGATCGATCGGTGATCGAGCAGAATACTTGCAGTTGCGATTGTCTGCGGATGGCAAGCGGGTTGCAGTGGATGTGTACAATTTTCAGTCTCATAATATCGACCTGTGGATTCATGACATTGAACGCAACGCCAAAACGCGATTCACTTTTGCTCCCAGTTATGAACAGTATCCGATCTGGGCTCACGATGGGAGTCGCATTTTTTTCAACGCAAATCCGAACGGTGTATTCGACCTTTATCAAAAATCGTCAGGCGGGGCCGGGAGCGAGGAAATGATCCTGCAAACCCCTGAAGACAAGATTCCGCTCGATGTATCCAGTGACGGGAAATCCTTGTTATATCAGGCTTTTGGTGGACCAAAGACGCAATCGGATTTATGGATCTTGCCACTTGACGGCGATCAGCAAGGAAAGGATCGTAAACCAATCCCGTTCCTCCAGACAGAATTCAACGAGACGGATGGTCGATTTTCCCCTGATGGACGCTGGATTGCCTATACTTCCAACGAATCGGGACCGAATGAGATTTACCTGCGGTCGGTTTCCGCATCCAGTGGTCGCTGGCAGGTCTCGACATCCGGCGGGGTTGGCCCACGATGGCGACGAGATGGAAGAGCGTTGTACTATCTGAGTCCGGACAACACGATCATGGCGGCGGAGATTGAATTCAAAGCCTCAACGATCGAAGTCAGCAATGTCCATCGTTTGTTCGATGTCCCTTTGATCGTTCAACTGATTTTGCCCGGTTACGATGTGTCTGCCGATGGAAATAGATTCATCGTGAATGTACAATCTGAAACTCAAAACCAAACGCCGTTATCGCTCGTTGTAAACTGGGATGCGGCTTTGAAAAAGAAATAATTGGCTTACAATATAGGATACGCGAATCCACCTTGTCATGATCGAGAAGTTGAGCGAGGGATTATAGTCGTCGTGGATAGAGCGCATCAAGGTGTTCTCAACATTCAATCGGAAGGAATCTGATATGTACCGTCGAAAGTACATTGCAGTGGTGGTTTCTTTGTTGCTGACCGGATTTCCGACACTCAAAAGTGCCGACAAGGTTCCTCTTCGAAAGGATCTTGAGGGATTCCATCGGACCGTGACCACTACATCGGCGGAAGCTCAACAGTACTTCGACCAGGGATTAACATTGTATTATGGCTTCAACCATCAGGCGGCAATCGCATCATTCGCACAAGCTGCGGCCCTCGATACGAACTGTGCCATGGCGTGGTGGGGACAAGCCATCTCTGCAGGTCCCAGCATCAACAATAGATCAATGGATAGTGCGGCTTCCATTGCAGCGTGGAACGCCGTCCGCCGTGCTCTCCGGGTTGCACCAGGAAGTTCGCGAGTGGAACAAGACCTCATTCATGCTCTGGCGGCGAGATATGCTTGGCCGCCGCCGAATAATCGGACTGGTCTTGACGCCGCCTACGCCGACTCGATGAGGCCGGTGTGGCATGCGCATCAGGACGATCCCGATGTCGGCGCGCTTTTTGCGGAGGCTATGATGGATCTCCGTCCGTGGGATCTCTGGACGCCGACCGGAGTTGCTCAGCCGGGCACAGAAGAGATAGTCGCAACTCTGGAAAAAGTCATCTCCATCCTACCGGACCACCCGGGTGCCTGTCACTTTTTCGTGCATACGATGGAAGCGTCCTCCGACCCGGCGCGCGCACTTCCGGCTGCTGATCGTCTCCGAAACCGTATTCCTGGCGCTGGTCATCTTGTGCATATGCCCTCGCACATCGATATTCGCGTCGGACACTATGCGGATGCCATCCGTGCCAATCAAAAGGCAATTACGGCTGACAGCGCGTGGATTTCTCAAAAGGGATTTTACACGATGTACCGCGCCCACAATTTTCACTTTCTGGCATATGCAGCGATGTTCGATGGTCAACGGGCGCTTGCAATGGGCGCTGCGCGCGATATGACCCGGCTCATACCACTTGAGACGGCCCGAAAATTCCCCGACTTTCTTGACAGTTTTTTCGCGGTTCCCTATCACGTGATGGTTCGCTTTGGAATGTGGAAGGAACTGTTAGCCGAGCCGAAACCACCCGAAGATCTTTACGTGACTACTGCGTTCTGGCACTACGGCCGGACTGTTGCGTTTGCTTCACTGAACCGTGTGAACGATGCAGCCGCTGAGTTCAAGGCTCTCAAAGAATCGTTCGAAGAAGTGCCGAAGAGCCGCACTGTCGGCAAGAACCCGGCACGCACCGTGCTTGAGATCGGTTTGCCGACGGCTGAAGGGGAACTTGAATATCGCCGTGGAAACTTTACGCACGCATTTGAGCTTCTTCGCGAAGCAGTGAAACGCGATGATGCACTGCATTATTCGGAGCCCTGGAGTTGGATGATGCCGATTCGTCATTCTCTTGGTGCATTGCTCCTTGAACAAGGGAATTTGAAAGAGGCAGAGACTGTGTACCGTGAAGATTTGCGTCTCCATCCCGGCAACGGATGGGCATTGAATGGTCTGGCGGAATGTCTTCATCGGACCGGGCGTCACGCAGAAGCGATGCACGCCGATTCGCTCTTTGAAGCAGCCTGGTCACGCTCTGATATAAAGATCGCTGCTTCATGCTTTTGCCGTATTGGGCCAACGAAGAACTAATCGAATTGAGGAATCACGTTGACTCCAATGATGCACTCTTCCCTGGATGCTATGGTCAAATCTTCCGACTTCCTTCAAGAAGTCTGCCGGAAGGATTTGAGTGTGGGCGACCGGCTTGCCGTCAAAACGTGCAATTCCGTATATTCGATCAGAATTGAACAAAATGGCCTTTTCACTGTTTCGGGGGGTTGGTTTGACCGCAAAGGCAAGTCTTGCGCAAGAACGGCTATTCGCGGCTGTACGTGGGGCGGGAGCGCGATCAAAGTCGATATTGTCGCCGCCTGTGGACTTCGAATAGAGTTTGGAAATCGTGTCATTACAAGTCCAATTCAGAAAATATTCGTATTTTCGCGAGGGGTTCAGAATTGAGGCATTGGGTCAATGGGTGATCGAATCAATGAACAAACGATTGAATGAATATGATTGGCCAGACTATTTCTCATTATAAAATCCTTGAGAAGTTGGGTGAAGGGGGCATGGGCGTGGTATACAAGGCCCAGGACCTCAAGCTCGACCGTCTCGTAGCACTCAAATTCCTTCCTTCTCATATCACTGTCGATGAAGCGGAACTGGCCCGCTTTTTCGTTGAAGCGAGGTCAGCCGCAGTTTTAAATCATCCGAATATCTGCACCGTTTACGGAATTCATGAAGAAGGCAAGCAGCCTTTCATCGAGATGGAATTTGTTGATGGCAAGACGCTCGGTTCGCTCGCTCTTACTTCTGCCAAAATGGAAACCTCGATAGGCTATGCAATCCAAATCGGCGATGCGCTGCAGGAGGCTCATAGCAAAGGCATCGTCCATCGCGATATCAAAGCCGACAATATCATGGTCAATTCAAAGAACCAGGTGAAGGTTATGGATTTCGGCCTCGCCAAGATCAAGGGTTCACTTAAACTGACGAGGACCTCGTCGACCGTCGGAACACTCGGCTACATGGCACCGGAGCAAATTCAGGGGGGCGAGGTTGATGCACGGTCGGATATCTTCGCATTCGGAGCGGTGATCTTCGAAATGGTTACCGGTCATCTTCCATTCCGGGGCGAGCACGAAGCCGCAATGATGTATTCCATCATCAACGAAGATCCTGAGCCCTTGAAGAAATACAGGATCGACGCTTCGGATGAGCTTCAAAGAAT
>JADGQA010000299.1 GCA_017882185.1 Bacteroidota bacterium | reverse complement strand
CGGTTTGCAAATTCGTATGAATTCAGCACATCCAACCCAGATGCTCCACAAGATCCCCCCGAAGTACCTGAGATCCTTCTGGATCAAGATTCAGGATTGGTGATCTGACCAAAGTCACCCTCCTAGAGCCGAAACCTCATGCTGGCGAAAATTTCTCTTTTCGCCGCAGCTTGATACGCATTGCCACCGGGGTCCGGCTCTGTGAACGCAATAAATTCCTTGTCCGTCAGATTTCGGACGAACATGCTTAGCTCGCTCTGCAGGCCGCCTATGTTGAAACTATACCGGATGCGGGCATGAAGTAGTGCGTACGCATTGGCAGCTTCGGATTCGATATTCGCTCCATCGATATACCATTTGGTGAGAGCTTCGGCGCTGACACCGGCCATCAATCCGGGCAAGAGCTCACACTCTACGTCTGCGTAGAATTGATGCTGAGGAGAATTAGGCAGTTGGTTGCCGTCATGTATGTATTTCACATTAGTGGTGTCGTCCATCATCACACGAAGAGGAATGGCATTGGTGTACTTATAGTTCGCATATGTGTAGGCGATCTGGATCCGCACTGATTGGATGGGAGAATAGCTCCCGTATAACTCTAGACCAAACCTCTTGCTTGAACCAACGTTTCGATAAAACGTTTCCTGATTCCGGAGCGGATCCGTTATCCGGTAACGGTCGAAGTCATTCTCCGTTGTCATGGTAAATGCGGTGAGTTCATACGTTATCGAGCTGCCAACAAGTCCTCTGGATCCAATTTCGAAACCTTCGGAGGTGGCATATGTAAGGTGCGTGTTGAATCCACCGAAATGCTCGGGATTCTGGGCAAGTTCTTCGGTGGCAGGTGGAAGAAATCCCTGGCCCCAATTGGCAAACAGCGTAATATCTGGAAGCGGAGAATAGTCTACCCCGACTCGTGCGGTAGTCTTGGAAAAATCGGCGTTCCCTGAGAGGTCGTACGGGTTTCTGAGCTGATCCGTAAGCTTGTTTTGGATATCATCAAAGCGGAAACATGCCATCAATCCCCATTGCTTGCCGACATCCACTTTGTCTATGACAAAGACACCGAGCCCACTTTGTGCTATTTCCTCCTTCGATCGAATTGTATCGCCTTCAATCGAATGAAGATTATCAGTCCTGTGTTCCTCGATTCTTTGCCCCTGCGCATCGGCACCTATACTGATTTTGTTGCGGACAAAGGCGCTTTCATCACCGAACTGGTGGATGAATTGGACTGATGTCCCGGGTGTTGTGATCGTCCTGTGGTTGAAGGTACGGTTGTTCGCCTCCGTGAAGAGAGTCTTTTTGGCGTATCCGCTGAACTGAATCTCATTGTGATCGCTCAGTCTGTAGATACCTGTGAGCCCGAGCGTATTGCGGCTGGTTTCGAGAAATTCATTATACGGAATCGCATCCGGGTTGGCCATCCTGATATTCTGCCTGTATTGATCAAGCGTAACGCCTTCAGGATTCTCGTGATAGAAATCTGTCCACGAAAAAAGTGGGGTGATTTGAAGAAAGTCTGTTGGGGTGTACGTGACTTTTCCGTAGACGTTGTTACCCCAAAAATGCGTATGCTCTCGGAAGCCATCCCCTCCTGTTCGCGAGAATGACAACCTGTAATTTGCGTCCAATGCATTCCCCCCGAATTGCCCGAACCCTTTCCAGAAATTGTTTGACCCAAATGATGCTGAAGCTTCCGCGAACACAGGATGATTTCCTCCGTTTTGAGTAACCACGTTCACAACGCCTCCTGACGCGCTTCCCCCATAGAGAGAAGCGGCAGGACCACGAAGGACCTCCATCCTGTCAATCGTATTGTAGTCTATGTCAAACACGTCCGGTGCGAATCCCGTCGGGTCGTTGATTGGAATTTCGTCGAGGAGGATCTTGATACCCCGAATTCCCCGCTCGGAGAGAATTCCCTGGCCCCGAATCGACATGTGGATTCGGCTGCCGTTCGCTTGATTGTCTACTTTCATTCCGGGAACGAGCTTCAGAGGTTCATCGATGGCGATGGAGCGTGGAAGATTGACCTTGACGTCCGAGGAAACAACGCTGGCAGAGAATGGAATTTCTTTCAGGGACATTGATATCCTCGGAGCTGTAATGATTACTTCCGATGGGTAGTGATACACAAGAGTATCACCCTTCGTGCCTTGTGCAAAGGAAGCACCGGAGACGAAGCAAATGATGAAGAGAATGAGATTCTTTTTCATGGGGATTGGTTCACTTTGTCGGGATATGGGGTGGCTATCAATAGAAGACAAACGAAACCTGAAGAAGTACCCGCAGCAGTCTACGACCGGAAAACCGACGCTTTTTAGTGCACGGAATAGGCGTGAGTCCTGCAAAAACTCTTACTCCTGCCGGATGCATGGCGTTTATATTCTAAGGAATGTTCCCCGATATTGCAATTCTGACGAATTTTCCCAATGTTCGTTCTCAGAATTGAGAAATTACTACGTTTTCTCAATGTTGAGGTGTTGAAAATGAATTCATATGGCTTCGGACTGATTCTCCTTCTTCACTAAGTTAGTGGACTTGTTCGTCTAATGGGATCGAATCTGAGTAAGGATTGGATGGAATTTTTCACAATGCGTCGAGAGCTGGCGGTTGTTACGCTTAAAAAACCCGCATTCAAAAAGGCACACAGTGCCTCAATAAATGGCGGTATCACCGCTGGGCAAGTGTGCGACCGTGGACGGTCGATATGAATTCGAATCACTCATCCCCTAAGACCAGACACGTCAGTGTCAACGGAATCTCTCTCGCTTATTACGACTGGCCCGGCGAACGGGGTCCGCTCATTTGTCTGCCAAACATCACAGGCCACAAAGGGAGCTTTACCCCGCTCGCACAAAAACTCTCTCCGCAATACAGGGTACTGGCTTTGGACATGCGAGGGCGGTGCGAGAGCAGCAAGCCGAAGGACGGTTATGGATTTGCCTATCATGCAAAAGACCTCTTCGCCTTCGCCGATGCGCTTGGACTTGAACAATTCTCGCTTATCGGGCATTCCTTCGGCGCTACCGCAAGCGTATACTCCGCCACGATCAGACCAACGCGCCTTCGAACCGTCATATTGATGGACGGTGGGGCAGACCCCAAGACCGAGACTCTTCAAATGATGTATCAGACCATCAGCCGATTGGGCAAGGTCTATTCCTCGATGGACGATTACATGAGTGCGCAGCGCACTACATCCTATTACAGACCCTGGACTGTTGCACTTGAGCGCTACCTGCAGGAAGATGTCGAAGTTTTTGCAAACGGATCAGTTCGTTCAAAATCTTCGGTAGAAGCATTGGAGCGTGATCTGGACATCCATTTCATGTATTCCATGTGCCTTCATTTCCCTAATCTTCGCTGTCCCGTGATGTTTTTGCGACCACAGCAAGGGCTGCTCGGGAACAGCGGGCACGTGTACACGGATGCCGAAGCTTCAAACATTGTCAGGAATATCCCCAATTGTCGTCGTGCAGACGTTCAGGGGGGCAATCATTACACGATGCTCATTC
The DNA here is from genome assembly GCA_017882185.1 of Bacteroidota bacterium. Taxonomy (GTDB): domain Bacteria; phylum Bacteroidota; class Ignavibacteria; order UBA10030; family UBA10030; genus JADGQA01. Next base: position 450 of record JADGQA010000299.1, on the reverse strand, counting down.
AGGACAACCCACCGGTCTTTCCGTTCATCGATGAATTTCTCAACCAAGCACTGAAACGACCCATTGTGGAGCGATCCTTATGAACCATGTTCGCTTCGCAGCAGGAAGCTCAAAGATCCTGTTATCGCGGAGGATACGCAGCAATAAGAAAAGGTCACCTCGAAGACTCCAGCGATACGAACGAGACTCGCGCGACAGTGTCATGGTTCCATTAGGATTTTGCAGGATGATAGATTGGATTATTGCTAAGGAGGGATTCGCGAACATATGATTCTTCACTACATCGACAATCATTTCCTGCCCTCTGCCGATGGGAAAGTCTTCGAGACACTAAATCCAACCACCAATAAACCTCTCGATCAGGTTGCGGCCGGAACATTAAAAGAGATCGACCAGGCCGTCAAGTCAGCCCGCAACGCTTTTGAGAACGGACCTTGGCCAAAAATGTCC
>JADGQA010000089.1 GCA_017882185.1 Bacteroidota bacterium | reverse complement strand
CATTGTGGCGAAGGGAACGTATGCGGGCAACTATTTCCACGCAACCGACGTCTTGACGAAATGTCCTTCAAAGTATGAAGGGGATGCTGAATCTGTGAAGAAGACATTGTAAGGAGGAGAAATCGTGATCGGTGGAATATTCGTCAAAGTCGCTTTCGGTCTTGCCCTGGCGTCCTCGTTTCTCTACTACCGCGTCTCCAATGGGGCGGGACGGCGCGAACTCGATTTAGCTCGGAAGAGTTTTCACGGCGCCGTGATACTTCTAATGAGTGCGGTGGCTGTGCTTCTCTATCTTATACTCACACACCAATTCCAGTATACCTACGTCTGGGAGTATAGTTCGACCGACCTCTCGTTGCCGCTCCTCATTTCGACGTTCTATGCCGGTCAGCAGGGAAGCTTCACACTTTGGGCTCTCTACACGTCGATCATCGGCGTTTTCCTCCTGCGCTATTCTTCGAGAAAGGACTATGAAGCAGAGGTGATGTCGATTTTCTCGCTCATTTTGTCTTTCCTGCTACTGATGATCGTTGTCAAGAATCCCTTCGAGTATATCTGGAATGCATTTCCGAATGACTTGATGCAGACGGGGCCGATTCCTGCCGGTTTTACAAACTTCGTCATCCTTGATTCGGTGAAGGGAATTTGGGCTCGGTACCCGGTTGAAGGCAAAGGCCTCAATCCTCTTCTGCAAAACTATTGGATGGTCATTCATCCCCAGGTATTGTTTCTGGGGTTCTCTTCTATGGCCGTTCCATACTCGATGGCAATCGCCGGACTCCGCAAACGTGACTACAACACGTGGATCCGTATCGCCACACCGTGGGCGGTGTTCGGTGCAATGATTCTAGGAACCGGCATTATCCTTGGGGGCTATTGGGCTTACGAAACACTCGGATGGGGCGGATTCTGGGGATGGGATCCCGTCGAAAATTCATCTCTCATCCCGTGGCTGCTCTGTGTTGCATCGATCCACACGACATTGACCCAGCGGCAGAGCGGCGCGTTTGTGCGCACCAACTTTGTCCTCAGCCTGCTGACGTTTATACTGGTTCTCTATAGTACATTTCTCACGCGAAGCGGTGTGCTGGGCGAGACATCCGTTCATTCGTTTGTAGATCCCGGGAATTGGGTGTACTGGCTGCTTCTCTCAGTGATCTTCTTGTTTGGAGGAATCGGTTTTGGGCTTCTCTTCCGTCGAATGAAAGAAATGCCAAAGGTGCCCGTCGAGCACACGTTATTCTCCAGAGAATTCGCCCTCTTCCTTGGCGCTGCGGCATTGACGTTTGTCGCTATCTTTTGCGTGATCGGGACATCATCTCCAATCATCACTTCAATCATCAGCGGGAAGGCTTCTGCGGTTGACACGATATACTACGTAAGAACCAACCTTCCACTCGGCATCATCATTGCATTCCTTTCGGGTTTGGGACAGCTTCTGTGGTGGAAACACTCAAAGACCAATGACTTGCTGAAACGAATGATCGTCCCTGTCATTGGTGGAGTCGTCGCAACCGTCGCGGTATTGACGATGGGCGCAGAGACTTTCGAGATCCTTCTTTTCGTGTTCTTTGCCGGATTTTCGCTTGTTGCGAATTTTATGGTAGGATATGAGGTGTATATGGGCAACCCGAAATTCGTAGGAGGATCGATTGCTCATATCGGTATTGCATTGTTGTGCCTGGGATTCGTGACCTCCGCACGATACGACAGAAAAGCCACTGTCTCCCTCGAACAAAACGTCCCTCTGGATACGCTCGGTTACAGGCTAACCTATGTGAAGGACGAACACGTTGGGAAATTCGATGCATTCCGGGTTCGGGTTGAAAAAGATGGTCAGACCCACGTGGTCTCGCCGACGATGTACTACAGCGAGTTTACGCAGGGAGTGATGCGCCATCCGGATCTCATTAATTACCTTAATAGGGATCTTTACGTCGCACCGCTCTCACTGGAAGACCCGCAAACGACCAGTGATAAAGCAATTTCGCTCCAGAAGGGAGAAAGCGCGGACGTTGGTCCGATGAAAGTGAAGTTTGATGATTTCGACTTCAATGCCACTCAAATGGGTCAAATGCTTGAGGGAAAGGGTTTTCAGATCCGCGGTATTATGGAAGTGAAGGAGGGCTACAAGAAGAAAACAATCGATCTGATAATGAAGAACAGCGGAGAAGGTCCGGAGTTTCTCCCGGTGAATTATGTAGCTGCCGACGGTAGGAATTATGTCTTTCAAATGGTTCGTTTGCTTCCTGACAAAGACGACCGTTCGAAATCCAAGATCGAAGTCTCGATCAAAATGCCGCTTTCGGGTTCGCAGCAACCGAGAGGGGAGACGCTTGTTATTGAAGCGAGCGTCAAGCCGTACATCAACCTGGTGTGGATGGGGACCATTACGCTCGCCATCGGATTTTTCATGACGATATTGCGGAGAGTCGAAGAAGCGAGATTGAAGGTGAAGGTACCCGAGTAATCAACGTTTCAAATTGGCAAACAGAAAGAAACCAACGATGTTGGGGTTTTTTGTTTTGACTCAGAAGAGGTGGATTCGAATCTGCTGCTGCGCAATCATGACAAGACAACGGACTATTTGACGTATCGTTTTCTTGGTCCGAATTCCACTTTCTTGGAACGTTTTCGCCCTCATTCTCAAAGATGATAAGAAACCAGGGATTTAGGAACATAGCATCTATCTAAACCGTCCAAACGCGGAACCAACCGGTTGGCACGGATGTTGAATAATTCACCAACGCTGCTATATGTTAAGAATCGCAAGACATATTAATCTGCTCAGTTCGGTTGTTGCGTTCCTCTTTGCATTTGGAAGCTCCGGCCTGGCCGTTGTCATCAACAACTGCACGATGACTTCCCAAATGCAATGCTGCCAGAGCATGAGCGATCAAACAGCAGGCGATTGCAGCAATCCGATCCAAACATCCGGCATTCCGTCTGTTCAATCGGAAGCGAATTGCAGTACCAGTACTCTCGTGGGCGGATTAATAACGAACCCTGGAGTGGTGGACAACAACCGTTTGGTTCAGAAGATTTCAGTCAACGTGCTGCCGATGAACGATTGCTTGTCCTGCGTTCAGACGTTGACGAGATCAGTTCCGGTCATTGCTTTTGCGGGAAGTATCTCCCCCTCATCCGTCGAGAAACACATCCTCAACGCCTCATTTCTGATTTAAGCTGCACTCCTCGTGCTCGTGAGACTCACGGGAATGGATAATTCCATACCCTCGTGATTCCAGGCCGCAGTCCCATTGCGGTTATTCACGTTCAGGCCGAGTTATTCATGCTATCCGGCCATCCACACAAAAGGAGTGTATTTCCATGCGCAGTGTCTATTCAATTGCCTTCGTTCTCATCCTGATTTTAAGCCCAATGGCGTGGAGTCAGGAGAAAAACAATCTCAACCTCGACGAACTTGTTGCCGAAGCGTTGCGGAATAACCCCCAGCTCCGTGCTGGACGAAACCAAACACAAGCCGCTAAATCACGGATCGACCAGGCGACCTCGTGGGATGCACCGCAGATTGGCGTCGAACTCTACCAGATACCCGTCCAATCGTTTCCAAATCCGGTCAAGAACAACATGGAAACGGACTATTTCTTGCAGCAGATGATTCCGTTCCCGGGAAAACTCTCTGCCATGGGGAGCGCTGCCGAAAGCAACGCAAACATGACCGACCAGAACTACAAGGCGTTGGAACGAAAAGTCTTGCGAAATGTAAAATCTGCTTATTTCGACCTCTATCTCGTCCAGCACAAAATCCAGATCAACGCAGAGAACCAGGATCTCGTCAAGAGTTTCGTCGACATTGCCCGGAAACAGTACGAAGTGGGGATGGGAAAACAAACGGACATTCTCCGCGCCCAGACCGAACTCTCGACCCTTGTCAATGACGGAATCAATCTGCAAAAGGAACGGAAAGTGGTGGAAGCAATGATCAATATGCTCGTGAGCCGGCCCACCGCTTCACCGTTGGGAAATGTGCCTGATATCGACGCGCAAGCGCCGCAGTGGACGTTTGATCAATTGAGTCTGGTGGCACTCGCTATCAGACCAGAGTTGAAAGCCATGGATTACAACATCGCGATGAATAAGTCGGAGTTATCCGCTTCCAAACGTGAATATTATCCCGATCTGATGGCGCGTGTGATGTACAAGGACATGGCAATGACGAACAATGATTTCTGGTCCGTGATGATCGGTGTCAGTATTCCACTGGCGCCGTGGTCAGGTGGCAAATACACATCGAAAGTAGAAGAGAACGAGCTCAATGTTGAAAGGGCCGAGGACGATTACACCAGCATGAAGAACATGACGCTTTTTGAAGTTCAGGATGCACTCGTCAAAGTACAGACGAATGGAAATCTCGTTGCGCTGTACAGGAACACGGTCATCCCGCAAGCGGAGCAAACGCTCCAATCAACGATAACCGAGTATCAGACCGGAAAGACGGAATTTCTCATGCTGATCGACGCTTATCGAATGTTGCTGAGTTCGAAGCTTGATTACTATATGTCCGTCATGAATTCCATGGCAAGCCAGGCGGAACTCGAGCAGGCAGTAGGGCTCGACGTCAAAGAAATTGCAGAACGAGTTCGCTGAACATTTTTTCAAAGGAGCAGAAAGAAATGAAAAAAGTCGTAATCACCGCTATCGTTAGCATCGTCCTTGGCTTGGGTGGAGGGTGGCTCATTTTTCGCCCGGCACAACCTGGCACCTCTTCGCAAGAACGGAAAATAGTGTACTACCGCGACCCGATGAGTCCGCAAATCACGTCACCGATTCCTAAAAAAGCACCGGATGGAATGGATTATGTGCCTGTGTACGCAGAATCGCAATCGCCGGGTGGAGAGCGAACGATCGCCTACTACAAAGATCCAATGCACCCCTGGTACACTTCGGACAAACCCGGCAAGGCACCTGACTGTGGGATGGATCTTGTCCCTGTGTATGAGGGGGAGTCGGATGCGAAGGGTATCAAAATCGATCCCGTGACAATCCAAAATATCGGTGTGCGGGTCGAAACAGTCGAATGGCGCAAGCTCAATCGAACCATCCGAACGACTGGCAGAGTGAGCTACGACGAGCGAAAAATCTACTCGGTCAATTCCAAGATCATGGGATGGGTCGAGAAACTCTATGTCGACTACACGGGCATGGTCGTGCGTAAAGGTGAACCGTTAATGGACCTCTACAGTCCTGAACTCGTCACGACACAGCAGGAATATTTGCAGGCCCTCCAGTATCGAAATAAACTACAGAGCAGCAGTCTTGATGGAGCGAGGCAGGGCTCGGATGATCTGCTTGAGAGCGCCAGACGCCGCCTCCTGAATTGGGATATCCCGGAACGTGAGATCAACGAGCTCGAAAAACGCGGGACTCCGAAGAAGACAATGACGATCTACGCTCCGGCGGACGGCATTATCATGGAGAAGATGGTGCAGAAAGGGGAAAACATTGATGCTGGAATGGAATTGTTCAAGATTGTCGATCTTTCGACGGTGTGGGTCCTGGCAGACATCTACCAGTCTGAGTTGCCGTGGGTGAAGCTCGGTCAATCGGTCGATATCGAGTTGTCGTATCTTCCCGGCAAGCCGTTTAAGGGGAAAATTACGTTCGTCTATCCTTTTCTCAACGAGGAAACGAAGACGGCAAAGGTGCGCGTTGAAGTGTCGAACACGCCGAGTATTGAATTGAAGCCCGATATGTTTGCAACAGTGAAGATTGCTTCCACCACAGCAGTCGAAGCAATTGCTGTCCCCGATGATGCGATCATCCGTTCGGGTGAACGGACCATCGCGGTGATTGCCCTTGGAGGAGGATATTTTGATCCCCGTGATGTGAAACTTGGCGTCTCAGCAGATGGCTACGACCAGGTGCTCGATGGAATTAAGGCTGGCGAAAAAATCGTCACTTCTTCTCAGTTCTTAATTGATTCGGAAAGCAATCTGAAGGCAGCGATTAGCCAAATGTCAGGTCATGCTGGGATGGATATGTCGAAACCTATGGATCAAGACAAATCCTCTTCCAACGAAGGGAAGGATTCGACCATGTCGATGCCAATGGAATCGTCTGCGAAAGCGAAGAAGCCAAAATCGATAAAGAAGGGACAGCAATCCCATCAGCAACAAGAAATGAAAAAGGATGATATGAAGATGGATATGGAACAGCCCGCAGATAGCGCCAACAGGTTGCCAGTAAATACCGCAACGACAATGGAAGCGTCAAAGAAAATCGATCCGGTGTGCGGAATGGAAGCGGACCCAAGCGGCAAGTACAGTTTCGCGTACGAAGGAAAAACAAGTTACTTCTGCAGCGAAGAGGATATGGAAAAGTTCAAGCTCGATCCGGCCAAGTACATCGGACACGGACAAGAGCATCAGAACTGATCCAGGTTCAGCACATCAACCAAAGGACTTGAATCATGTTAGAGAAAATCATTGAAGCATCGGTGCGCAACAAGTTCATGGTGATCCTTGCCGTCCTGTTTCTGATCGGTTTGGGAATCTATTCGATGTTGACCATCCCCATCGATGCAATCCCAGACTTGAGTGATGTGCAGGTCATAATCTATACCGAATATCCGGGGCAGTCGCCGCGAATCGTGGAGGATCAGGTGAGCTATCCGCTCACGACTGCCATGGTTTCTGTGCCGGGTTCCAAAGTTGTTCGTGGATACTCATTCTTCGGTTATTCACTTGTCTACGTTATTTTTGAGGACGGTACAGATCTGTACTGGGCCCGGAGCCGAGTGCTGGAGTATCTCAATTATGCGCAAAAGCGCTTGCCTCCCAGCGTCGTGCCAACCCTCGGTCCCGATGCTACAGGTGTGGGCTGGGTGTTCGAATATACATTGACCTCCGACAAACACTCACTTCAGGAGTTGCGCTCCTATCAAGACTGGTACCTAAAATATGGATTGTCCTCGGTCAGTGGTGTGGCGGAGGTTGCCAGCATCGGTGGCTACGTGAAGCAGTACCAGGTAACGGTCGACCCGGCAAAGCTCCTGGCGTACAACATTCCTCTGAACATGGTGGAAATGGCCATCAAGAATTCGAACAATGACGTCGGCGGTGAAGTCATTGAGATGGGCGAAACAGAATTCATGGTTCGCGGGCTTGGATACATCAAATCGACTCAAGATATCGAAGACGTCCCGGTGATGGTGGACAAGAAGAGTGGAACACCCGTGTACATCAAGGACATTGCAGATGTAACGATAGGTCCGTTGATGCGACGTGGACTTGCGGAAAGCAACGGCGAGGGGGAGGTTGTCGGCGGAATCGTCGTAATGCGGTACGGGCAAAACGCGCTTGAGGTAATTGACAACGTGAAGAAGAAACTTGAGGAACTGAAGCAAGGACTTCCGGAAGACGTGAAAATCAACGTTGCCTACGACCGATCGGGTCTCATCGAACGGGCAATTGAAACGCTCAAAGACAAACTCGCCGAGGAGATTATCATTGTGGCGCTTGTCTGCATTCTCTTCTTGTTGCACGCCCGGAGTGCGCTCGTCGCCATTATCACCCTCCCGACCGCGATCCTCATGGCGTTCATTGTCATGAAAATGCAGGGGATCAATGCGAACATTATGTCTCTTAGCGGCATCGCCATCGCCATAGGGGCGATGGTGGACGCGGCGATCATTATGATCGAAAACGCGCACAAGCATATCGAGCACGAAGCACTGAAGCCACCGGAGCAACGGAGGGAGCACTGGGATGTGATTCTCGATGCGGCGAAAGAAGTCGGTCCTGCCCTTTTCTATTCGCTCCTCGTGATCACAGTCTCGTTCATCCCTGTGTTCACGCTCGAGGCACAGGAAGGAAGACTCTTCAGGCCTCTGGCGTTTACCAAGACCTATTCGATGGCCGCCGCGGCAATTCTGTCCGTGACCATCGTGCCAATTCTCATGGGATATTGGATACGGGGAAAAATCCTGCCGGAGGATAGGAACCCGATCAATCGATTTCTCATAAGAATATACACTCCGGTGGTCAATTTTGTCCTTAAGCACAACAAATGGGTTATTCTCACAGCGCTTGTGCTGTTGGCGGTGACAGTGATACCATTTCAGCGGCTCGGCTCGGAGTTCATGCCGCCACTGTACGAAGGCGACATCCTCTATATGCCGACGACGCTCCCCGGCATGTCGATCACGAAAGCACGACAGGTGTTGCAGCAGACCGACAAGATCATCCGACAATTTCCGGAGGTGCACCACGTGTTTGGCAAGATCGGACGGGCAGAGACGGCGACCGATCCGGCAGGGTTGGACATGATCGAGACGACGATCATGTTGAAACCTGAAAGTGAATGGCGTCCGGGATTGACGGTCCAGAAGCTCATCGACGAGATGGATCGTGCCATCCAATTCCCGGGCGTGACCAATGCGTGGACGATGCCCATCAAGACTCGCACCGACATGCTCAGCACAGGAATCAAAACTCCCGTTGGGATCAAGATCTCTGGCCCGGACCTGGATTCACTTGAGCGAATCGGTAAAGAGGTTGAGGCTGTCATGCGGACGGTTCCCGGAACGCTCAGCGCTTTTGCAGAACGCGCCGTGGGGGGGAATTATCTCGATATAACGATCGACCGAAAGGAAGCAGCGCGATATGGCTTAACGGTGGGCGATGTGGAAAACGTCATTGAAACCGCCATGGGCGGCATGAGCATAACGAACACCGTGGAGGGATTGGAACGGTACACCGTGAATCTGAGGTACAGCCGCGAGCTGCGCGACAACCTGGACGCACTGCGCCGTGTTCTCGTTCCGACGCCGACGGGTCAGCAAGTCCCGATCGGCCAGATCGCAACGATCACGACAAAAAAGGGTCCGATGGTTATCCGAAGTGAAGACACCCGGCCCAACGCCTGGGTTTACGTCGATATCAAGGATATCGATGTCGGAACGTACGTTCAGAATGCACAGCGGATCGTGGCAGGGAAAATCAAGCTCCCGACAGGCTATAACCTCATTTGGAGCGGTGAGTACGAATCTATGCAACGGGCCGAGAAGAGGTTGCTGCTTGTCCTCCCTATGACGTTGTTTATCATCTTTGTGATCATTTATCTGAATACCCGGTCGGTGACAAAAGTAGCCATCGTCTTTCTCGCCGTCCCATTTTCGCTCGTCGGAGCATTTTGGTTTCTGTATTTGCTCGGGTATAATCTGAGCATAGCCGTGTGGGTGGGAATTATCGCCCTTGCGGGTCTCGATGCAGAAACGGGCGTCGTGATGCTTCTGTATCTCGACCACGCATACGACGATTCGAAAAAGAAGGGTCTCATGCGAGGTTTGAAAGACTTGAAGGATGCCATCCACCACGGCGCCGTTCAACGCGTACGTCCGAAGATTATGACAGCATCGGTCATTATTGCCGGCCTCGTGCCGATCATGTGGAGCCACGGCACCGGTGCGGATGTCATGAAACGCATTGCTGCACCGATGGTCGGTGGCGTCGTGACGTCCGTGATGCTTGAGCTTGCCGTTTACCCGGTGATCTACTTTTTGTGGAAGCGTTGGAGCCTGAACAAAGAATTGGCGAAGGAAGGCAGGCAATTCGAAAACTAACAATCCGAAAGCACAGACGCATCTTCATGATGGAATTCGAAACATGGAATGGACAAATCAATGAACAACAATTTCACCAACAATAAAGAAAATCAAATGAATACCTTCAAGCACATCGCATTGACGGCGGCTGCAAGCCTGTTTGTCCTCTCGATCAATCTTTCGGCGCAAATGCATCATCACAAGACCATGAATCCGAAGATGCAGCAGAAATCGGCAACGACTGACACATCGAAGGAGTGTCAATGCTCGGACGACATGACGGAAAAAATGGGCAAGGCCACGTTTGAACAGTCTGTCAACGGCCTGCACGTACAAGTTTGGCTCATCACGCAGGAAGAGCATAAGCGGATGATGAGCGCAATGATGAATGATTCCGCTAAAATGGACAAAATGCATGAAGGGATGCACAAAGGAGAGATGAAGCACGACATGGGCGGGATGATGCACGGCGACATGAAAATGGGGCACAACATGGGCGATATGAAAGACACGATGGGTCACGAAATGGACCACAAGCACACGATGGAAAACATGACGTCCGGAACGCATCATATCATGGCCGTGCTGACGGACGATAAGACCGGTGATCCAGTGAAAAATGCAGTCGTTGAGGTTTCAACGCTCTCCCCCTCGAAGAAGGCTTCGAATTCAAAGCTGGAGGCGATGATGGGCCACTTCGGAGGGAATCTGGAACTCGGCGAGACAAGACAGTACGAAATTACGCTGAACATAAAAGCGGGTGCTGGGACCTCAAATGTCCAATTTCATTACACTGTGCAATAATTCCAATCGAAAAAAGGAGAACGAGATTGAAACCGACTATAATTGTATTGCTCCCATTTGTCGCGTGCGCACTGATTCTTGCCGGATGTTCCAGGAATTCGTCAACGCCGATGGATCCTGCAGCGGCAAGTTCCCCGCTTTCTCTCTCTCCCAACGATGGTGCAGCGAACGTTCGTTTGGATGCGCCTGTCGTGCTGACGTTTGCAGAACCGGTCGATCGCGCGACGGTCGAACGAGGCTTCCATTTGATCAGTGAAACGGCAATGGCGGACTCTCTCTGTCCTGTTTCACCGTTGATGGGGCACGGAAATATGATGGATTCAATGACTGATTCATCGAAGATGCACCATCTGGATCAGTACCATGCGATGCGGGGCCAATACTTCTGGAACACCGACAGTACTTTGTGCACGTTCAAGCCCGACTCGATGATGACTCCACGGACTCAATATATGATGCATATGGATCGCGAAATGACACAGATGATGGAAGACAGGATGGGAGGCATGGGGATGATTACTGGACACGGAACGGAGATGATGAGTGCTGAGATGATGTTCCATTTCTCGACGCAGGATACGACCGGCTCCGGTAGCGGTCACAAGGGACATCATTAAATCTAAAGAGAAGAAGTTGGACCATTGCAGAAGTTCCAATGGGAATGGACAATCTATGAAAATCACATTAGTAATAGTTGCGGGATTCATTTTCTCTTCCTGCATGCATTTGGGAATGACGGGAATGGCCGGACACGGTGAAGGCGAGGGAGCTGGACGCCAGACGACGTTGGAAAAGGAATTGACGGTCGGAAACGTCCGGGTCAACGCTTTCTTCCCGGTGATGGAGAAGGGAAAAGAAACGGTTTTCACGCTGAAACTCGCCGATGCAACAACACAACAGGGGCTGGGATCTGCCGAAGTCTATGGTCGCGTCAACTATAGAGAGCGCCATTCTTCCCATACGATGATGCAGGGGACGATGATGAACGGACGGACAGACACAACAGAAGAGATGGATCATATGCACATGATGCAGGATCGTCCCGACTCATCAATGCAATCAGACGATCACAATGCGATGATGATGAAACAAGCGGAATCCGATCACGATCGAACAGAACATCTTGATGTATTGGAGGGCAAAGATCGCGGCAACTACACATTTTCCATGACCGCATCCGATGAAGGAGAATACACCGCGTCGTTTCACGTTGTCTCCATTGGCGGTCAGAAACTCGCTCCTGAGATTCTTGTTGAAGCTACGAGAACCGTATCAGATGGTTCAACGCACGCTCAAGGCGGCATGATGGGTATGGGCGGTTCATCCACGTACATGATCATCGGTGTAGTACTGATGGGAACGATGATGGTCGTCGCTTGGCTTGTTCGGGGTGGTGTGCATTGGTAACAATCAGGATCGCGAATGCCTTGGACGGAGCGAGTATTGTATTGGCGTCTGTTCTGCGGATATCAAATGTCCGCCGATGCAATTGGAATGGATAAATTCGTCAAGGTGTAAAAAAGGGAGAACTGATGAAAGAATCTCTACGAATCGCACACTTAATGTAAATTCTAGAATTCCCTGTACTTCCTCACAGTAAGCGTTTCATCAATATCTTTGAAGGAGTGAAACATTCCGACGACTCACGATCTTCACATCATGAGAAAAATATCCAAGAGCGTAGTGTAGGCTATTCACATGATAGCCCAAATATCCAAGCGTCTCAAGAACTTACGGCCGAGTGGTAATTCCAGGCCTAAAGGGATTAACTACTTTTTCATCCCTTTGGGCGATGTCTTGCTATATATCTTTCCGTAATTTAGTTCATATTTAATCCGGTCTAATTTCAGATAATGAGATCCATCGCAAGACATACTATTGGTTTCCGCAGAGTTTTCACTCTCGTGTTCCTCCTTGCAAGTTCGAGCTTTACGACCATTTTGGATATCTGCGCGATGGAAACATGTGAATGTTGCGATACCTCTGGTGCGCGTGACGATGATGCCTACCCCAATAAGCAAGTACCGGCGCCCGTCGCTGGCCTGTCCATCCACGACGTAAACGATTGCCACATAAACGCAGTTGACGGTGATTTTGCTGTTGTTCAGGCACTGGTTGAAAAGGATATCGAGGCGAAGAACGTTGAAGTTCTTTCTTTGCTTACCTCCACATTTGTTTCGTCTGCATCGAGTAACACCTCATCTTGGTTTACATACTCCTATTTAGAAAGCGTTTCTCCACCCTCAGTGGAGAAGTACGTCCTTAACGAAACTTTCCTGATTTAATACACCACTTGTAGCCTTGACGCGCAGACGTCGTGGGTGCCTGCCCGCCTTTGGCGGGAACTCCACCTTCGCGTGGTTGCATTCAAGGCTATTTTGCTATTCTCTTCGCTGTGGATGAGCACCGTAAGAGAAGAATAGCAGAACCACTTCACAATGAGCAACATAACTAGGTTTTGCACGCTGTAACTACCACAAAGGAGAACGATCCCATGAACAAAACAACGAATACACCTCTCGTCGCCGCGCTTGTTGTTGTCGCCGTGCTTTTCCTGTTGTTTGGCGGTGGGGCAATGATCGGAGGAATGATGCATTCCGGGGTGCATGAAAGCGGATGGATGGATGAACGGGGTTGGATGTGGACTCCCACCCTCCTTACACTCGGTCTCGGTGTCGCGCTCGGTTGAGCCATTTTTAGGAAGAAAGA
>JADGQA010000298.1 GCA_017882185.1 Bacteroidota bacterium | reverse complement strand
GTTAAATGGTGGGAAAAATCAAGAATTCGATTGGGCGCTGCGCATAACAAACGGCAAACAACGACGTTGGGAAAAATCATGGTTAGAAAGAATCTCCCTCAACACTTTTGATCACGCGAATGAGGTTTCAAAAGTGTTGCGCTGTTTGCGCACACGACGTTCCGCCGCATTGTTTTTCCGCCATTCTCATGGCTCGCAATTAATTAAGAGAAGGCAGGAAACGACTTCACGAATGGCGTGGCGCAAAATTGGAAACGTCAACCGCTTGATAGTGGAATCCCAAGCATCTCTAACGAAAGGATTTATCATGGGATTATTTGGCAAGAAAAAACCGCTCTTTGACTCTACCTCAACACCATCCGGAGTGCGTTCGTATCATATGCAGGGCAAGACAATCGTCTGTCCTCATTGTGGCAAAGATCAATTTGATCAAGGTCCGGCTCTGTTGAACACCGCCGGCTTGACTTTCTTGAATCTTGATTGGGCAAATAGGTCCGCCACGATTCTCATCTGCAAACAGTGCAGTCAGATCCAGTGGTTCTTGCAGCAACCTGAGCCAACAGTTGGATGAACATTCAGGCTTCCTTCGCCTCGATTTGATTTGGGCTTAAGATACACAATTCGATGGTTCACTATAGAAAGAGTTTCCGCCTTCCATGATTGCCACCCAAGAGAAACTTGAGTAGATTCAAGAAGTATTAGAAGAGATACTTGTTGATTATGTTTCGCAGGAACTCGAGTCGTGATGAAGTCTTCCGTCGTTGTCTTAGCGTTTGTCGTTCTCTCAAGTTCAACCCTCTTCAGTCAGTCCATATTCATCGCGGTGGTGACCGATAGCGTGAATGGCGAACCGGTCATTGGAGGCAATGTGTCGGTCAGTGGTACCCATCTGGGCGGAATCACGGACACCAAAGGTAATGTAACGATTCCTGATGTTCCAAATGGCTCGCAGACAATACTCTTTTCTAGTGTCGGTTACAGAAGCCTCCGGCTCGTGATTGCTTTTCCCTTGCCTTCCTCAAATAAAACGATCCACGTCAAAATGATACAGACAGAAGTCGAGGTCTCCGGCGTGACGGTAACAACGACGAGGACCAGCTACCACCTCGACGATGCTCCGGTCCGCATTGAAGTGAAGGGAGAAGAAGATATTGGCGAGACGATGATCGACCATCCTTCAAGTATTTCCGAATTGTTCTTGGAATCGACTGGTATCCAGGTGCTGCAGACTTCAGCCGTGTCGAATTATGTCAGCATAAAACTTCAAGGACTCGACGGAAGCTATACGCAGATCTTGAAAGATGGCTTTCCACTCTACGGAGGACTTTCGGCGGGACTCAGTGTCACTCAAATCCCGCCTCTTGACCTGAATAGAGTCGAGGTCATCAAGGGCCCTTCGTCATCGCTCTATGGTGGAGGGGCAATTGCCGGAATCATCAATCTTATCTCGAAGAAGCCTGATAAACGTGGACTGTTGACTGTCTTGGTGAACGGCGCAAGTTCGCACGGTATCGATGCCGGAGCATTGTATTCGAAGCAAGGCGATGGCATCGGGGTCACGGTGCTTGTCAATGGAAGCTCGAGTGCGGCATACGACGGTGACCACAACGGATTTTCTGATATTCCAAAAGAACAACTCTTTACGGTCAATCCCAAAATATTTTGCGATCTGAGCGATAACACGAACATCACGTTCGGAGTCTCTACAACCTCCGACCGTCTCTCAGGCGGCGATATGACAGCCTTAAAGGATGGGCCGACCACTCTACATCCCTACCTTGAAACAACAAAATCGAACCGGACATACACGCAATTGGAATTGAATTCTTCGTCAGGCGAGGCATCGATCAGCCTCAAGAACAGCATTGGCTATTTCTTCCTGAGCAGCTCGCTCGGAACAGACCGTTTCGAGGGAACACAATGGACGGGTTACACAGAATTGTCGGTACAGATGAGGACCGGTGAACAGACAATCACCGGCGGACTCAATCTGATCACAGACAGATTCTCTGAGAACCCGTCCTCGAGCGGCATGAACCGAAGTTACAATCAATCGACGGCCGGGGTGTTCGCACAAGATGATTGGCGACTTGCCGTTCCATTTACCCTGGAATCGGGATTGAGAGTCGATGGAGCAAATCGATTTGGTGTACATATTCTGCCTCGGATTGCCGGTCTATACCGCATTAGTAACGAAATTGGAGTTCGGGCAAGTGTCGGAACAGGCTACAAGATCCCGACGATATTTTCGGCGCAATCGAGTTCTGAAGTTTTTTATCGACTGAGTCCTATCAGACCAGATCTTGACGTGGAGAACTCCGTTGGAGGGGAATTCGATGTCTCGTACAACACCATAGCTCTGGGCGCTGTATCGCTTATTGTCGATCAGGCGTTGTTCTACACACGTGTGAACGATCCTATCGTCGTCACTCCCAATGTGTCATCGATGACCGGAGGAATCAGTCTGGCAAACGGGAAGGGATACGTCTTCAGCAGAGGGGCGGAAACGGACATAAAGCTCTCGTCCGGCGATTTGCAGGCGTTCATCGGTTACACGTATGTTGATGCCGAGAGGAGATTCTCCGATTCTCATGGCGAGCTCTTTCTGACGCCGCCCCACAAATTCGTGATGGATGTTCTTGCCGACGTGGAACAAGTGGGGGAGGTTGGTGCAGAACTTCGCTATACCGGTCGTCAGCTCTTACAGGATGGTACGAAGTCACCCTCGTTTTGGGTGGTCGATCTCCTCTTTCAGAAGACCTTGTCGCGATTTACCTTCTTTGTAGGAATTGAAAATCTTTTCGATTTCCAGGAAGCGCAGTTCACGCCCGTTGTCCTGGGAGGCAGTTTGAATCCGCAGTTCAATGACGTGTGGGCTCCGATTGAAGGACGCGTCTTTAATGCAGGACTCAAGTTTACGATGTAATCATCAATTCTGGACATCGATATAGATTTCCACAATCGATACTCTTCATTAAGTCCTCTTTTACTGCTACATTGCGTCACCGTCACAATTAGAAAGATCAGCATGTTCTGTTCCAAAGGAGAGCATCCATGCTTATCAACGAAAAAGTCAACCAATCCGTTAGCATCCTCAAGGAACTTGGCATCGATTGTTGGATCACGTTCGTGCGCGAAACTGCCCTCAACGGTGATCCGATCCTTCCTTTTCTCGTCAACAGTGCCCTAACCTGGCACTCAGCGTTTATCATCACGGCGTCTGGCAAGAAAATGGCCATCGTCGGTCGGTACGATAAGCAATCTGTTGAAGATCTTCACGTCTACGACCAGATCATCGATTTCGTCGAAGGATTCAAGAAGCCGCTCCTTGAAATCATAAGAACGCTCAATCCCAAAAACATTGCAGTCAATTATTCCAAAGACAGTGAAATCTGCGATGGTCTCACACACGGAATGTACCTCACCCTGCACGACGTTCTCTCCGAGCTGAAGATGCAGGACAAGCTGGTATCAGCGGAGAAAATTGTTTCCGCACTGCGCCAACGGAAATCGCCGTATGAAATCGGACTCATCACCAAGGCGATTAGGAGCGCTGAGAAAGTCTTTGCAGAAGCGGCTCGATTCATCAAGCCTGGAAAGACTGAGGCTGAGGTTGCTGAGTTCATGCAAAAGAGAGTCAAGCAGATGGGGCTGGAATTGGCTTGGGATCCAAAGGTCTGTCCTTCCGTCTTCACCGGACCCAATACCGCTGGAGCTCATTACAATCCGACTAAACGGGTCGTCAAACGCGGGCACATACTCAATATTGACTTTGGCGTCAAGGTGGATGGATACTGCTCGGATCTTCAACGCACTTTCTACATATTGGAAACGGGTGAGAAGCGTGCTCCGGCAAATGTTCAAAAAGGATTTGAAACAATTGTCAATTCGATCGAGGAATCACGTAAGGCAATTCGGGTTGGTATCCAGGGGGTCGAAATTGACAAGGTTGCTCGGGACATCATCACGAAAGCAGGATATCCCGAGTTCCCACACGGACTCGGTCACCAGGTCGG
>JADGQA010000297.1 GCA_017882185.1 Bacteroidota bacterium | reverse complement strand
TCGCCGGCTGAGCCCGCCGCAGACCGGGCGGGCGGCCCGCTGGGTCAGGGCAGGGTGTTCAGCCAGCGCACGAGGTGTGTGCTGACCTCGTCGGGTGCCTCTTCGGGCAGGAAGTGCCCGGCGTCCGCGATGAAATGCTGCTCGAACGAACCATCGACGTAGGCCGATGACCTCAGGGCCAGGGCCGGCACCACGGCCCGGTCCTCTTCACCCTGCAGCTGGAGAACCGGCACGGTGATGGGGGACCTCAGGCAGTGGACGAACCGCCGGCCGTCGAGTCGCCACTGGCTGCGGACCACCCAGCGGTAGTACTCCGCGGCGGAGTGGGCGACGAACGGCAGGGCCATCGCCTCGGCATACTGCAGGGCCAGGTCGCGCGGAGGCCACAGCCCGCCGGGGGCGGACCAGGCGCTCAGCAGGCGCTGGACATAGGCGGGGCTCTTGCTCATCTGGTGTTCCGGCACGAAGGGGCGCTGCAGCCCGGCCAGATAGCCGTTGGCCCTCACCTGGGCCGGGTTGTTCACTGACGCGTGGCTTTGGGGACAAGGTATCATTCTGTTCGGCTCGGTTTTGGGTGTAGTGTTGGTGAATGGAAAGCTCACGGATGTCCGCTCTCCTGTTGTAACGCCAATATGAAGCGAGTGAACCTCCTTAATTCGTTGTCCGGAGCTGCACAGACGATTATCAACGTCGGTCTGCTGATGATTACCATACCTGTGTTCATCAACCGGCTGGGCCTTGTAACGTACGGGCTGTATGCACTCATTCTGACGATCGGGAATCTCGGAATCTTTACGAATTTTGGCTTCAACACTTCTCTCATCAAACATCTGGCTGAGCAGGAAAGAAGCGAGGAATCAAACTATGATATCGTTGTCTCTCTCATAATTATTGGCGGGACAACAATTGTGCTTGCAGGCGCGGCGATTCTCTTCAGGGAATTCATCCTGGGCCATGTCCTAAATGTTGATTCTGCGGTTACCACTCCTGATGTCCGATTGTTCTACCTTACTGCGGTTGGTACCACCGTCTTCCAAATCCTCGGGCAAATTCCGAGCGCAGTGATCGACTCACAACAGAAAGTCTACATCACGAACGGAGTGCAATTAGGAGCCGGGGTCGTCAGCAAAGGCCTGATACTCGCTTCTTTATTCATTGCTCCGAATCTTGCCGTCATAGGATGGATCATGTTGTTCACCTCTTTCGGCGGACTCTGTTCTCTCAGTTGGTTTGCTTTGAAAACCTGGGGCCCGCTTTCGTGTCCAAATTTGATGGCTCGAATGGCACCCGTCGCGAGAAAACATTTCACATACGGCCGCAGCATTTATGGGAGCTCTCTCCTTGGTTTTTTTTATGAACCTGCGACGAAGATTCTCATAAGCCATTTCATCGGTCTGACGGAAGTCGGTTTTTTCGATATCGCATTGAGAATGAGAGGTCTGATTGGTAGCATTCTCGACAGAATGCTGTATCCCCTCTTGCCATTGGTCGCCAAAAAGTCGGATCGGAATGAAATCAGAAACCTTATTCAGGAAGTTCAGCAAAAGATTCTGCTTCTTGTCATTCCGTTCATTGTGCTTGTTGTGTTCTTAAGCAAACCTGTCGTGACTCTATGGATTGGCCAACATGTCGGAGTAATATCAGCGAGTGTCAGTGCGATCGTCAGTGTCAACTTGATTGCACTCGTCTTTCTTCCGGCTTACCAATTCTTGACCGTCAAGGGTTATCCTGAGAAAACGCTTGTGCTGCAATCTGTAAACGTAGGCGTCAACGTGCTCCTTTTCTTGTTGTTCGTGCCATACATTGGATATGCCGGTGCGGTTGCAGCATACTGCATCGCCTTGCTTTCTTCAGTGGCACTCTGTGGTGTATACCAGTGGAAAATTCTGGGCACCTACCCTATCGCTTCGCGTCATCAAGGTGTGAATGTATTGAAGCTTGCTGTTCTTCTTGTTGTTGCGAGCATCGTCATCGAATTGATCACAACCAACAACTGGACTCTCCTCATTATTCTCTCCGTGATGAATACTGTCCTTACTATCGTTTTGCTCAGGTCGCTAAGAATGATTACTCCAAATGACGTCCGACGATATTTTGGCCAAAACGGATGGTTTGCTGGCTTCCTAGAATCATTACTTGTTAAGGAGGCGTGATCGACCGCGAAATGGATCGAGGCATGAATACTCCCCCGAAGACAGAGCGCGGTTCAAAATCAATGGACAAATTATTCACCAATGACGTCGAATGAGAATATCGATTGTCACACCCTCTTTCAATCAAGGTGAGTTCGTCGAGCAGACAATCCGTTCTGTCATGGAGCAAGACTATTCTGATGTGGAACACATCGTCGTCGATGGAGGGTCTACAGACAGGACGCTTTCTGTACTCTCGAGATACCCGCATCTAAAATGGAAATCCGAGAAAGACACGGGCCAAAGCAACGCGATCAATAAGGGATTTCAAAGGTCGACAGGACAAATTTTAGCGTGGATCAATTCCGATGACTATTACGAAACCAACATATTTCGAGTGCTCGTCGAATATTTTGAATCACATCCTGACTGCATGTTTCTATACGGCGACATAACGTACGTTGGAAAGGATGGCACATTTTTGAAGAGGACGAGCGGGGACGTCATGAATTACGAAAACTTGGTGCGATCTCCAGACATTGTACGCCAGCCCAGCTGTTTCTGGAGGCGCGCTCTCCTGGATGAGATAGGTGGGATCGATGAAAGTCTGCACATCGTTATGGATTTTGATTTTTTTCTCCGTGCTGCAAAGCACTACAAGTTCCACTATCTTAGCAAGAATCTGAGCTTTTATCGATCCTATGCAGAGAACAAAACTGGTACCGCACGGATCAGGCAGACTTATGAGATCTACAAGATATTCAGAAAACGAGGGATCGGGTTAAACCCTGTTCGCGTCCGATACCTCTTGGTCAAGTTGCTGGATTCGATCGGGGTGGGAGACATCCTACGGAGATTGATCCGAACGTTTACTCTGGGTCAGGCTTGAAATGCACGACAGAATACTCTTCGTTGACCATGATGACGGTCGTTCAGGCGCAACCGTCAGTTTGGAGTATCTTATTGATGCATTTGCCAAAAATGGTTATCAAATCTTCGTGCTCACTCCTAAGAAGAAGGAATTGATAAAATCCATCCTGGAAACCGGCGCAACTATACTCTATTTTGGAACGACCAAGTTCGATATACTTCGCCTCAGTACCCATGCGTCAACGACGGTTTCATTCCTATCGTTGAAGGGACTTCGATGGCTTGTCAATAATGTCACGAAGTTCGTTCTTGGGTACGTTGTGGTCTCAAGAGCAATCAGGCAAGTTCAACCCGATCTTGTGTATGTCAATGAACACGTCGTATTACAAGCCTCATTGGCGGCGTGGTTCCACCGGATTCCCTCCGTGATCCACATTCGCAGCCAGCTGATGAAGAGTGGCAATGGTATCCCTCGACGCATACTATCGCGCATTATCCTGACTTGTAATCGGAGAGTATTCCCAATCACCACCCTCGAAGCCGAACAATTGTTCCCACGAGAGCGTGAAGTCGAGAGAATACAAGTAGTCGGAGAATTTGCTCCGCATGTGGAACCAACTTCATACAGCGCCCGAAGGTCAAGAGCTAGTTTTGGAATTCCAGCGACGAAGAAAGTTGTCACCATGCTCGGAGGGTTTGCGATAATCAAAGGAACTCTTGACTTTGTGCGGGCAGCCGCCCGTATTTGTTCAGCACGAACGGACGTGGTATTTGTCATTGCTGGACCAACCATGAGTGAAACGAGTCCTGAAGAACGATCATACCATGAAGACTGCGTTCGTGTCATTCGATCCATGCCAAGCAACTCCAAACTGGTGGTGCTTGGAGAAGTTGGAAACACACTGGATCTCATCTCATGTTCCGATATTATCGTGTCCCCGTCTACGCTAAGCCATTTTTCAAGACCCGTAGTTGAGGGGTGGGCATTCAGTAAACCGGTCATCGCAGCCCATT
>JADGQA010000296.1 GCA_017882185.1 Bacteroidota bacterium | reverse complement strand
GGATCCGAGCACGGAGCTCACGTAGAGAGCCACGGCATGGCGTAATGTGATCGTCTTTCTCAGGTTCTGATTTTGCGTAGTTGGATAAGCTGAGATACCCTCTGTTCGCATGAATTTCTGTTTATGGTTGATGGTTCCAAATGGTGAGTCTGACCGGAACAGAACGACGGGTCGAAAACGCTTCACTGGAAAAATGAAAATGAGGTTCGCGTTTGAGACTATCACCTAGATTTCCGAATCCCCCAAACCCCCTTCGGGAAATCCATTTCCGGTTTCGACTTTCCTCAGCGCTTTGCTCACACGCTCCATCGTCGGGCGCACTTGGCAATCTTTAGCATACGGTTTCTAGATGCGGTTCGATCCTCCGCCTTGTCAAAGGGGGACTGAAGGGGATTCCGCAGATGGAAGATGACGGTAAATATCTTCCACGATATCGTCCACATTCCTCATCACTTCCCAATTTGGAAATCTCAGCACTTCAAATCCTAGTTTCGAGAGATATGCATCTCTGATTTTGTCTTTCTTTCTGCCCTATTCTTCAAAGTGCTGACCACCATCGACTTCGATGATGATCCTTGCGGAGGGGCAGTAGAAATCGACTATGTAATTGCCAACGGTTTTCTGTCTGTAGAACTGGAAACCCCGCAGCTGCTTTCGACGAATTCTGGACCAAAGCAATCGCTCAGGTTCCGTCATGTTTTTCCTAAGCGTGCGGGCAGTATTCTTGAGTCCGTGATTATAGTAGATCATCACAATCCTCAATCTACTTGCGAGGAAAATGATATCGGATATCGAATCCCCCAATCCCCCTTTAGGAAAGGGGGTGTCTAGATTTGACCCTTTGGATACTTTGGCGTTTTAATCCCCCCCAACCCCCTTTGGAAATTGGAACGCCTTCAAGAGAACCATTTCCGCTTCATGCTTCGCTGAGAACCTTATTCACGGTATGCAGTTTCTCAGCCCACCAACAATCCTTTGCACACAGTCTTTAAATGCGTCTTAACCCTCCCCCTTTTCAAAGGGGGACTGAGGGGGATTCCGTTGCTCACAATTGACCGGCAATCTGTCGAAAGACACCTCAAGCTTTCTTCAACGCTTCCAAGACTCTCTCGGGAGTCATCGGCATCTGGTACACGCGTGCACCCACGGCGTCGAAGATCGCGTTGGCAATTACTCCTCCCATCGTCACGATTGCTGGCTCGCCGCCTCCTTGCGGTGGTGATTCCTGATTGTCGATGATGACAGTCTCGATCTTTGGAAGCCACGAGAAGCGCGGAATCTCATACGTGTCGAAATTTGCGTTGAGAACTTCGCTTCCTTTGAAACGGATATCTTCCCGCAGAGCGTATCCGAGCCCCATGGTGATGCAGCCTTCCATTTGAATTGTTGCCCCTTCCGGATTGATTACCAATCCCATGTCCTGTGCACAAACCACCCGCTTCACTTTGACCTCTCCCGTCGATTTGTTGACCTCGACTTCGGCCATCGTGGCTACTGTAGTGCCGGCATCGATTCCGCAGGCAATTCCGTATCCGCGACCGCTTGGGACTTTCGCCGGCGTCCATTTGAATTTTTCCGCGGCCGCCTTTATGACCCGCTTCATCGACTCGTCAGTCAAATGCTGCAGGCGGAATTCGACGGGATCGACGCCCGCCTTCGCAGCCATAATGTCGATTTGCGATTCTCTGGCAAACGTGTTCGTGTTGTTCGCTGGAGCACGCCACGGTCCGGTTGCGAATGGATGCGCTTCTCCGCCGCCCATGAAACCGCCAGGGTATACCGTCGTGCTGTGGTTGGGAATTGAATAAAACTGCTGCGAACCGCGCTCTCCGGCGAAATACACGTGATAGTCCCAGAGATTGAGTTTTCCGTTGTCCGAAATCCCTGATTTTATCTTTACCACAGCAGCTGGTCGGAACGAATCGTAGAAAAACTCTTCTTTCCTCGTCCACGCAACCTGAACGGGTTTTCCACTCAGTTTTGCCAATCGTGCAGCTTCGACAGCTTGAAGATTCCTTGATTTTCCCCCAAAACCTCCACCCAGAAAAGGCGGAACGATCCGGACATTTTCCGGCGAAACGCCGAGCTCCTTGGCGACCTCTTCTTTCGCGCTGAACGGCGTCTGCGTCGATGCCCATACGGTTGCTTTTGTCCCTTCGATTTGGACGACGGCGGTATGTGGCTCTATGGGTGCGTGAGCCTTATAACCATCATAGTAGGTTCCTTCGACGATCGTTGCCGACCCGTGCTCTCCTGTCTCGAGATTGCCGTCGTGCGCCACTACGTTGCCTTTTGGAGCGACCTTGAGCAAATGGTCGAAGATAGTTTTGTCATCGAGATTCGATGGAGGTGTTTCAAACTTTGCTTTGATTTTCGATAAGGCCATCTCGGCGACGTCGGGATATTTATGCAGCACTGCGACGAAGTCTCCTTCCTGGATGACCTGGACATCCTTCATCTGCTTCGCTCCTGAAATGTCGACATCAACAAGCTTGGATTGATGCGAGGGAGGGCGGAGGATTTTGGCATACACCATCCCAGGGAGTTGAATATCCCCCGCATATTTTGCTTTCCCGGTCACCTTTTCGTGTCCGTCTCGCCGAAGGAACGACTTGCCTATGATCTTGAATTCAGACGGCTTCTTCAGAGTTGCCTTGCCCGTCGGACGCCGGACAATTTTCTTTCCTTTCGCAAGCTCGGCGTACGTCACCCGCTGTTGATCATTCGCCTTGTTTATGACGACGCCGTCTTCCGTTTTGAGATTTCCAATAGGTACTTTGAGATGATCAGAGGCTAGGTCCAGCAGAACCATCCTCGCTTCTGCACCGGCGTTGCGCAGTGGAGGTCCGAAGAATCGAGTCGACATCGATCCGAACGTGCCCATGTCCCAGGGACAGAGGTCGGTATCTCCCATAACCATGTCGACAGACTCAAGCGTCACGTCAAGCTCATCTGCCAGCATCTGGCCCAATGAAGTTACGACGCCCTGACCCATTTCGATTTTTCCCGTGTACAGAGATACACGTCCATCTTCGCCGATTTTCAGGAAAGCATTGAAATCGGTGGGAAGATTCCTGCGCTCCCGTTGCTGTGCGAAGACGGATGGATCACCAAGCACGAAGAAGAGGGCGATTCCTCCTCCGGCGAGTTTTATGAACTCGCGCCGGTCGAGTGCGAATTTGGATGCACGTTCCATAAATTCGATATCGGAAAATTGATCGCGTTCCATGATCAAATCCCTCCTTTCATTTCTTTCGCGGCAGTGTCGACGGCTTCAAGAATCCTTTTGTGAGCGCCGCACCGGCACAGGTTATCATCCAGGCCGGAAACAATATCGGAAGGTGAGGGGTGAGGATTCGTCTTCAGGAAGGAGTAGGCAGTCATAATCATGCCGGAAGTGCAATAGCCGCACTGAAAAGCGTCGTGATCCATGAATGCTTTCTGCAACGGATGGAGCTTGCCGTCAATTTCCAATCCTTCGATGGTGGTAACCTCTTTGCCTTGGATATCCTTCACGGTCGTTTGGCAAGACCGGACGGCTGCGCCGTCGACGAGGACGGTGCAGGCACCACAAAATCCTTCGCCGCACCCGTACTTTGTCCCCGTGTGCTCCAGGTCGGTCCGCAGCACCCACAAGAGTTTCCGGTCACTGTCCACCGAAAGTTTGGTTGCTGTGCCATTGAGTCTGAACTGAATAGTCTCTTCCATAGCAAACTCCTCTTACGTTATTGATGAAATGGATCCGACGTCGTTTCGAATATGCAAAAGAATATTTTTGTAGTAAAGGGGACGGAGAATACCCTGCATCGTGGACGAACCCGGCCTCTTGACACAAGAATCAAACGGTCAGATGCTTTTGCTATCATGCAGCGGCGTTCAACCGCTGCGGCCGTACACCGCCTTGTTTGCCTGTCTGTTCAGGTTGTAGAGACGGTGCCCTGGGTGGTGTTGATCGGATTAAAGATGCGAACGACCTCGTCATTCAGAAGGACCCACAGGCTATAGACACCGAGAAC